>JAFTGI010000037.1 GCA_017458195.1 Prevotella sp. | reverse complement strand
GGGCCCCAGCTTCTGATTTTACCAATTGCTGCCATTTTTTCTTTTAATTATTTGTTTTTTAAATTATCTTTTTCGAATTCAGCCGACAAAATTACTCATTTTCTTTGAATTATCGGCATTTTTTTATAAAAAATTGCCACTTTCAGCGACTTTTAACCTCACAAGCTCGATTTTCGTGGCCGTATTCTTGATTATTTTGAACTGGAAGCGCCCTACGCTGACCACTTCATTGAGTTTCGGGAAGCTTTGATATTCATGCAGAATGAGTACGCCGACGGTCATATATTCATCACTTTCTGGCAGGTCGAGGTCGAACATCTCATTGACCTTCTCGATCTCCAGACGGGCCGAGAGCAGGTAGTCGCCGTCCTCGAGCTGCTTGGCGACATAGTTGGTTGAGTCGTGCTCGTCCTCGATGTCTCCAAAGATTTCCTCGACGATGTCCTCGAGCGAGATGAGCCCGCTGGTGCCGCCGAACTCGTCGACGACGACGCCGAGCGACTTTTTCTGGGCGAGAAATGTCTGCATCATCTTGCTGGCAGCCATCGTCTCCGGGGCAAAGATCATCTGCCGCAGGCACTTTGTCCAGTCTTCCGGCTGGCGGAACATCTCCTGAGAATGGATATAGCCGATGATGTGGTCGATATCGTCGTGATAGACCACCAGCTTGGAGTGGCCGCTCTCGGTGAACTTCTGTTTCAGCTCCTCGATGGTACAGGTGTCCTCGACGGCGTCAATCTCAGTGCGGGGAATCATGCAGTCGCGCACCTTCGTGTCGCTGAAGTCGAGGGCGTTCTGGAAGATGCGGACCTCCTCGTCAATCTTCTCGTCGTCGCGGGCATTGTCGAGGCTGGTCTGAACAAGATAGTCGAGGTCGACCTTCGTAAACTCCTTGTCCTCAGCCTCTTTGCTCATCCGCACGCCAACCAGCCGAAGGAAGCACTTCGACAGCATCGTGGCAAAGCGCGACACGGGATAGAGCACCACATAGCACACCCAGGCTGCCGGTGCGAAGAAAGTGAGCATGGCGTTGGGATTCGACTTAAAAATGGTCTTGGGCAGGAATTCGCCCGTGAAGAGCACCACGAGCGTGGAGAGCAGCGTGTCGGCAGTGACGCGTCCGGCATCGTCAAGACCGGCAAAGAGCGTGGCATCGAAGATCTTTGCGAAGAGGATGCCATAGATGACCAGAGCAATGTTGTTGCCCACCAGCATCGTGGAGACGAAATTGTTAGGATGGCGATAGAACAGGCTGATGGCGCGCTGCGACAGGCCGTTCTTCTCGCGCTCCATCTCAGCCAGCATGCGGTTGCTCGAGACGAAGGCAATCTCCATGCCCGAGAAGAAGGCCGAGAAGATCATCGCTATGATTAGTCCAATGATGAGATTGGTCATCGTTTGTTATGGTTTGTTTTATTTGGAAATTGCATGTTTAGTGGCGGCGGGGCGCACGGTCGGCGCAGCCATCGAGTCGTTCTGTTGTGCCGGTGCAGGCTGGTCATCGCCCTCGATGTCGGAAGCCACGAACGAGCCTTTCGAATTAGTCACAAGGTAGTGGTTCATCTGCTCATCGCTGCGGAAGTAAGTACCCTCAAGGGTTCGCTCGGGCGTGACGACTCGCGAGAAGACATTCGAGTAGAACTCATGCTTCATGCCGTCCCAGTAGAGCTCCTCGCTCTTGTATATCAGGCCGTTGACATTGCGGATGCTGACACGTCCCCGCAGGTGCCAGAGGCGCTGTTTGTCGAAATACCAGGCCGTGTCGGCTTGGATGTACGCTTGCACATGGAACTGCTCGTCGAACTGTTCGAAGAAGATGCCCTTCATAAACTCCCAGCGGCTGGGCTGGCGGACGGTGTTGACGTCCCACCGCTCGGTGACGATGCGATACTTGATGACGCCCGAGTCGCTGATGAGCGTATTGACGCCATAGCTGGTCATCATCGAGACAGAGTCCTCTGGATTGACGGCTGCGGCCATGTGCTCCTGAGCCTCACTACAAGAGAAAAGCAAAAAAGTAAAAAGGTAAAAAAGTAAAAAGCCAACAGTCCCCGCAGGCAGAGCGCTGCCGGGATTCTTACCGTCTGTTTCCTTATCAGTCAGCATGGTTTTTTTACTTTTTTACCTTTTTACTTTTTTACTTTTTCATCAGTCTACACGCCACTTGGCAAACCAGCGCTCGTTGAACGTCAGGCCGATGTTGATGCGGAACGTATTCTCGACAATCAAGTCCTTGGCCGACGTATGGGCCCACTGCGCACTGACATTGAGCACCGAGCGGTTGCTCCACGCGTTCTGCAGGGGAATGCCCAGACCGGCGCTGACGCTCAGCTCCTTGGGACCGTCCTGACCATTTATTTTATAATAAGGTGTAGCATAGCCGGCGCCGAAGCGATAGTGGATGCGGTCGACAAGACGGCGGCTGACAGCAGACGGCACATAGTCAGCGCCCAGATTCGCCTTGTAGCGATCCATCGTCAGACCTTTCCGCTGCGCATACGTATTACTCTCTGAGTCGTAGGCAGGCAGGTCCACGCTGCCCCACTTCTGCATGGTGAAGTCGGCGGCGACGAGCCACTTCTGATTGTGGTTCCAGGCCAGTCCGACGCCGTAGGTCATCGGCAACGCAAGACCGTCGTAGGCCACAAGCCTCGTGGTGTCACTCTCGCTGACCGTCGAGTTGATGTTGATGACCTCGCAGGTCGGGTCGGTGCCTAACTTATGGCCGACGCCGACGGTGGCCCCCAGGGTGAAGTCGTCCTTCTTGCCGACGGGCTGGTTCCACTGCAGTCCGAACTCCAGATTGTAGTTATTGACCGTCGTCGTGTAGACCTTCGAGAGCGAGTTGATATAGGTCGTGGAGCCGCTGGCCACCGTGCGGTTAAGCGTGCCCCAGAGGTAAGCCACATTGACGCCCACCGACAGAGGCTTGGCGATGCGCCATCCGGCACCGAGGAACGCCTGATGCAGGCCTCCGCTGCCCGTATAGCTCTCGGCTATCGTCCCGTTGGTCGCGTCCAGATAGGTCGACGTGCTGTATTCATAGCCCACGTTCGAATAGGGCAGCAGACCGAAGCCCATGCCGACATTCCGGCGCAGGCGGAACGAACTGGCGAAATACTCGAAGTCGGCATTGTTGGCATTTACGCGGGTGGAGCCCTCCTTGAAATTGGTCACCTGTCCAGACAGGCCCACATCGAAAATCATCGTCAGCGAGTCGACTGCCGAGTAGGATGCCGGGTTCAGCGTGTTGACCACGTTGCCGCGCCGCAGGCCGAGGCCCACGCCGTTCATGCCGCGGTTGAAGCCCTGCGACTGGTCGGTCAGCAGTCCGATGCCATACTGGCTATAGGGAGAATTAGTGCCGCTCTGGGCAGAGGCACCCACAGCCGCAAAGGCCATCAGAATGCCCAAAATGAATCTTCTGTTCATGCTACTACTTATGTTCAGCGTGCAAAATTACGAAAAAGTTAGGAGTTACATGTTATGCATTAGGAGTTTTTTGCAAACAATGACACAAAAAAAGTTAAACCAGCATGCCACCCGCTTATTTCAGCGCCGCTAAAAATTCCTCACCGTCGCAAAAATATATTTCAGCGCCGTCTTGAGAAACGGGCGCGCCGGTGAAGACGATGCAAAAGTACGTTTTTTCCCGAAACAAAAGAATGTTTTGGGAAAAATCAATGCGAGTGTTGCGTTTTTTTTGTACCTTTGCGCCAACAATTCAAACCGATGGGCATATATGACCGAATTTGAACAACAAAACCATAGAGGATTGACTCCAGCAAAGGATCAACTTATCAATGCCGTACAAGTGATAAAGGATGCTATCCTGAAAAGCCAGCAGCGGGCACTTGGTGCCGTAAACCAAGAACAGTTGGCTCTATATTATGGAATTGGAAGATACATATCTACAAATACCCGGACGAAGAACTGGGGTAAGGGCTTTATTGAAGGCATCAGCGAACAATTACGCAAGGAACTGCCTGGGCTTCGTGGCTTTTCCGCTCGCAACCTGCGGAACATGCGAACTTTCTATGAAGAATGGGCAAACCTTGAAAGCCCTAATTCGGCAGTCCAAACTGCCAAATTAGAGAATGACAATCAAAAAACGTTCGATAAAAATCTCAATGACTCAAATTTGGCAGTTCAAACTGCCGAAACACAAAGAAGGGATGAAATTCATCAGTTACAACTGACGAATTTTCCAGATTTCCCTGTCGTGGCATTCCTTAGCATCAGCTTCACCCACCATACTGCCATCCTTTCTCATATAAAGTCATACGAAGAACGCTTGTTCTATATCCAATTCGCAGCTGACTACAAAGTAAAATGCGAGGATTTGGAACAACTCATGAAAGATGACTTGTATCATCATCAAGGGCAACTGCCCAACAATTTCAAAAAGGCCATCCCCGACCAATTGCAGGCTTATCGTGCCATCACCATGTTCAAAGATGAATATCTGCTGGACTACATTAATACGGAAGAGTTGTTTGTCCGCGACAAAGACCGTGATGAGCGCGTGATTGAACAAAGCATCATTAACAATGTTAAGAATTTCATTATGACTTTTGGCAAGGACTTTGCATTTGTCGGCAACCAATACCATTTGGAGAAGTTCGGCGTGGAGCAATTTCCCGATTTGCTGTTTTTCAACAGAGAGTTGTCTGCCCTTGTCTGTGTGGAGCTCAAAGACGGTCCTTTCAAAACAGCTTATTTAGGACAATTAGCAGGATATTTGCGCATCTTAGATGATGAGGTTCGCAAACCCAATGAAAGCCCATCTATCGGAATCATCTTATGTAAAAGTGCGAACAAGAGGTTCGTGGAATATGTCATCCAGGACTATGCCAAGCCATTGGGTGTCGCTACGTACAAAACGTCTGCCGATATGGATGAAAGACTGAAAAAAATTCTTCCTCCAACAGAAGATTTGGAGAAACTGTTATAAAATATTATTTGCAGCGTGATAAAATATAGACAGCATATCAGGACACTTATTGTGTGGTTCGCCTCCTTGGCAGCGGCCTTGCCGGGGCTGGCGCAGTCGGACAGCATCGAGATCGGGCTGATCACGTGCTCACCGCACGAGGAGGTCTACAGCCTCTACGGGCATTCGGCATTGAGATACCACAACCTGCGGACGGGCGAGGACATCGTGTTCAACTACGGCATCTTCAATTTCAAGAAGCCGCACTTCGTGATGCGCTTCGTCTTCGGACTGACCGACTATGAGCTGGGCATCGCACCCACACGGCCTTTCTGCGACTACTACCGCAAGTGGGGCAGCCAGGTCACGGAGCAGGTGCTCAACCTGACCGCCGACGAGAAGCAGCGCATAGCCCAGGCGCTTGCCGAGAACCTGCGGCCGGAGAACAAGGTCTATCGCTACAATTATTTCTATGACAACTGCTCCACGCGGCCGCGCGACATCATTGAGCGCTGCGTCGGCGGGAGGATTGAATATGCCGGACGGCCTGACTACACGCCGACTTACCGCGAGCTGATCCACGACCACACGCAGGGGCACCCCTGGGCCCGCTTCGGCAACGACATGCTGCTGGGCGTCAAGGCCGACATGAAGACCGACATGCGCCAGCAGGAGTTCCTGCCGGAGCACCTGATGGCCGACTTCGACCGTGCTGCCATCGTGAGCGACGGCGGCGAGAGGCGCCCGCTGGTCCTGCAGCGGCGCACGCTGGTGGAGCCGGGCGTGCAGGTCGTCGAGAAGGAATTCCCGCTGTCGCCCGTGCAATGCGCCGTCGTGCTGCTCGTCGTCTCAGTGGCCATCCTTGCGGCCGAATGGCGCCGGCGCCGCACGTTCCCCCTCTGGGACGCCCTGCTGATGCTTCTCCAGGGCCTCAGCGGCATAATCATCCTGGTGATGTTCTTCTCGCAACATCCCACGACGAGCACCAACCTGCTCATCACGCTGCTCAATCCCCTACCCCTTTTCTTCATTCCTGCGGTCGTGCGCCGACGCCGTTCGCGCTGGTGGACGGTGCTGACGGTCGGCATCATCCTGTTCTTCATCGGCGGCATCTGGCAGGACTACGCCGAGGGGATGGAGATTTTGGCATTATGTTTGCTGTTAAGAATCGTGAGCCATCGTTACAATGACAAATAAATACCTCTACATCACCCTCCTGGCCCTGCTCGGCGTGAAGGCCGAGGCCCTGGCACAGGACGCACAGCGCAAGGACGCGCCGCGGCTGGTCATCAGCATTGCCATCGACCAGCTGCGCAGCGACTATCTCGAGGCCTTCGCCCCACTCTACACCGAGGGCGGATTCAAGCGGCTGCTCACCAAGGGGCACGTCTACGTGAACGGCACCTACCCCTTTGCCCCCATCGACCGCGCCTCGGCCGTGGCGGCACTGGCCACGGGCGTCACACCTTATTATAATAGTATCGTGGGCGCGCGATGGCTCAACCGCGAGACGCTGCGCCCCATCGGCTGTGTCGACGACGCCAAGGCGCCCGGGCTGTTCACCAGCGAAACGGCCTCGCCGTCAGGCATTTCCACCTCAACCATTGCCGACGAGCTGAAGGTGGCCACCGACGGCCACGCCCTGGTCTTCAGCATCGCCCCCTTCCGCGATGCGGCCGTGCTGGCCGGCGGTCATGCAGCCGACGGAGCCTTCTGGATCGACGACAGCTACGGCCAGTGGTGCTCCTCGCAATACTATTTCTCAACCATTCCCCAGTGGGTCTATGCCTACAACGGACAGCGGGCTCCCAACATGAAGATTGAGAGCTCGACATGGGAACCGGCCAACGTGATGGTGGGCAGCTTCGACTATTTCATCCAGTCGACCCAGCCGAAGAAGCCCTTCAAGCACAAGTTCTCGGGCAACCGGCGCTTCGGCGAATACAAGACCAGCGGACTGGTGAACGCCGACGTCACCGACCTGGCCACCCACTGCATCGCCAACGCCGGGCTGGGAGGCGACCGCGTGACCGACCTGCTCTGCCTGACCTACTACGCCGGCAGCTTCAACCATCAGGCACTGACAAATTGTCAGATGGAGCTGCTCGACACCTACGTCCGGCTGGACCGCGAGCTGGAGCGCCTCATCATCTACACCGAGCAGAACATCGGGCTCGACAACGTTCTGTTCGTCGTCACCAGCACGGGCTACAGCGACGAACAGCCGGCCGACTACGCCAAGTATCGCGTGCCGTCGGGCACGTTCTACATGAGCCGCACGGCCGGATTGCTCAACATGTACTTCGGTGCCCTCTACGGGCAGGGCAACTACGTCGAGACGACCTTCCGCAACCAGTTCTTCCTCAACCACAAGCTGCTGGAAACCAAGCACATCAGCATCAGCGAGGCCACCAGCCGCGCGCAGGAAATGCTGGCCATGATGGCCGGCGTGCGCAACGTCTACACCTCGCTGCAGCTGCTCACCGGCCAGGCCGAGCAGATCCAGAAGATCCGCAACGGATACAATCCCGAGCGCTGCGGCGACCTGGTCATCGAGACAGCCCCGGGCTGGCGCATCCTGACCGAGGACACGCAGGAGAGCGAACAGCCCACGACAAGCTACACCCAATTCCCCATTTTCATCTTTGGCGCAGGCACGACGCCCCAGCGCATCGACATGCCCGTCAGCACGAGCCGCATCGCGCCGACCATAGCGCGCTGCATTCGCATCCGTGCGCCCAACGCATGTGCGTCGGAGCCGCTGTTCTAAAGGTGAAATTTAAAGCATTCAGTTTTTTAGTACATCCCCAATGTACAAATGGTACATCCCCGATGTACAAAACGTACATCCCCGATGTACAAAACGTACAGGACCGATGTACGAAGACGCCACACGTCCGGCAAAAGGCTAAAAAATAGCTAAATGTGAGTGAAATATGCTGATATGAGCAAAAAAATCACTACCTTTGCACGCAATTTCAATACAAGAATAAAAACAAAAAAGATAAAGCAATGAATTTCAACAAGTTTCTAAAGTCGTTGTTCGGCGACAAGTCATCGCGCGACATGCGCCTGATTCAGCCCTTCGTCGAGGAGGTGAAGAAGATGACGCCCAAGGTGGAAGTGCTCGACAACGACGCCCTGCGCGCCCGCACGCAGGAAATCCGCCGTCAGGTGCAGGCCGCTGCCACCGAGGAGAAAGCCGAGATCGAGAAGCTGAAGGCCACCATCGAGCAGACGCCGCTGGACGAGCGCGCCGACATCTTCGCCCACATCGACAAGCTGGAGAAGGAAGCCCTCGAGAAGTATGAGGTGGCCCTGAACGAGGTGATGCCCGAGGTCTATGCCATCGTCAAGGAGACGGCCCGCCGCTTCGCCGAGAACGAGGAGACCGTCGTCACGGCCACCGACTTCGACCGCGAGCTGGCCGGCGACCCCCGCAAGGACTTCATCACCATCGACGGCGACAAGGCCTACTACCACAACCACTGGACGGCCGGCGGCAACGACCTGAAGTGGGAGATGGTGCACTACGACGTGCAGCTCTTCGGCGGCGTCGTACTGCATCAGGGCAAGATTGCCGAGATGGCCACGGGTGAAGGTAAGACGCTGGTGGCCACGCTGCCCGTATTCCTGAACGCCCTGACGGGCAACGGCGTGCATGTGGTCACGGTGAACGACTACCTGGCCAAGCGCGACTCCGAGTGGATGGGCCCGCTCTACATGTTCCACGGCCTGTCGGTCGACTGCATCGACAAGCATCAGCCCAACTCGCCCGCCCGCCGCAAGGCTTATCAGGCCGACATCACGTTCGGCACGAACAATGAGTTCGGCTTCGACTATCTGCGCGACAACATGGCCATCTCGCCTGCTGACCTTGTGCAGCGCGCCCACAACTATGCCATCGTCGACGAGGTCGACTCGGTGCTCATCGACGATGCCCGTACACCTCTTATTATCAGTGGTCCCGTGCCCAAGGGCGAGGTGCAGATGTTCGAGGAATATCAGCCGCTCGTCGAGAAGCTCGTCGGCGTGCAGCGCAAGCTGGCCACCGAGTATCTGGCCGACGCCAAGCAGAAGATCACCGAGGGCCAGCGCCTCATGGACGAGGGTAACAAGAAGGAGGGCCAGGAGCTGCTCGACCAGGGCTTCCTGTCGCTCTACCGCTCCCACAAGTCGCTGCCGAAGAACAAGCCGCTCATCAAGTACCTCTCAGAGGAGGGCATCAAGGCCGGCATGCTCAAGACCGAGGAGATCTACATGGAGAACAACAACCGCCGCATGCCCGAGTGTGTGGCTCCCCTATACTTCGTCGTCGACGAGAAGCTCAACTCGTGCGACCTCACCGACAAGGGTACGGCCTGGCTGACCGACCAGGTGAAGGACGCCGAGCTCTTCGTGCTGCCCGACATCGCCTCGCAGCTCTCGGCCCTGGCCGCCGAGACGGGTCTGAGCGACGAGGAGCGCGTCAACAAGAAGGACGACCTGATGAGCCACTACGCCACGCAGAGCGAGCGCGTGCACACCCTGCAGCAGCTGCTCAAGGCCTACACCATGTTTAATAAGGACGACGAGTATGTCGTCATCGACGGCGAGGTCAAGATCGTCGACGAGCAGACGGGCCGCATCATGGAGGGCCGCCGCTGGAGCGACGGACTGCACCAGGCCGTCGAGGCCAAGGAGCACGTGAAGGTGGAGGCAGCCACGCAGACCTTTGCCACCATCACCCTGCAGAACTACTTCCGCATGTATCACAAGCTGGCCGGCATGACCGGTACGGCATCGACCGAGGCCGGTGAGTTCTGGGACATCTACAAGCTGGATGTCGTCGAGATTCCCACCAACCGCCCAGTGGCCCGCAACGATATGGACGACCGCGTCTACAAGACGGCCCGCGAAAAGTATCGCGCCGTCATCGAGGAGGTGGTCAAGATGCGCAAGTCGGGCCGCCCGACGCTGATTGGTACGACGTCGGTCGAAATCTCCGAGCTGCTGTCGCGCATGCTCGACATGTACGTCGATCCCGAGACCGGCAAGCGCGAGGGTATTCCCCATCAGGTGCTGAACGCCAAGCTGCACCAGAAGGAGGCCGACATCGTGGCACTGGCCGGTCAGTCGACCAACGGCCTCGGTGCCGTCACTATCGCCACCAACATGGCCGGTCGTGGTACGGACATCAAGCTGTCGCCCGAAGTGAGGGCCGCCGGCGGTCTGGCCATCATCGGCACTGAGCGCCACGAGAGCCGCCGAGTGGACCGCCAGCTGCGCGGACGTTCTGGTCGTCAGGGCGACCCGGGCTCGAGCGTCTTCTTCGTCTCGCTCGAAGACAAGCTAATGCGCCTGTTCGGTTCGGAGCGCATCGCCGGCATGATGGACCGCCTGGGCTTCAAGGAGGGCGACCTGATTGAAAGCTCGATGATCACGAAGCAGATTGAGCGCGCCCAGCGCAAGGTCGAGGAGAACAACTTCGGCATCCGTAAGCGTCTGCTGGAATACGACGACGTGATGAACAAGCAGCGCACGGTGATCTACGAGAAGCGCCGCCACGCGCTCATGGGCGAGCGCATCGGCATGGACATTGCCAACACGCTGTGGGACCGCGTCTCGACCGTCATCGAGCGCAACGACTACGAGGGCTGCAAGGAGGAGTTCGTACGCCTGTTTGCCACCGAGGTGCCCTTCACGGAGGACGAGTTTGTCAACAAGAAGCACGAGCAGCTGGCCGAGGAGGCTTTCCAGTCGACGCTCGGCGCCTTCGAACGCAAGACAGACCGCATCTGCGAGACCGCCTGGCCCGTCATCAAGCAGGTCTACGAGTCGCAGGGTCAGATGTACGAGCGCATCATGGTGCCCATCACCGACGGTCGCCGCATGTACCAGATTGCCTGCAACCTGAAGGAAGCCTACGACACGCAGTGCAAGTCGGTCGTCAAGGAGTTTGAGAAGCAGATCCTGCTGCACACCATCGACGACTCGTG
>JAFTGI010000129.1 GCA_017458195.1 Prevotella sp. | reverse complement strand
GAGCCTGACTTGTTGGGTTTCCGATGCACAAACATGATGCAAAGATACTGCGAGGAACCCAAAACACCAACGAGCAAAGTGTCATTTTATTGATTTTTAAGAAGTTCCAATTGTTAAAGGCATTTAACGTTGAAAACAGGAGGCGACGGTCACCTTGTTTTATGTCAATCCGTAAGATATTTTGTCTTTTTTCCTTGAAATTGTTTGTCTGTTACGACGAAAATGCTTAACTTTGCAGCACTAAACGGATTTTAAGGTAAAAAGACGATGACAGACAGATTGTTTATTTTCGACACCACGCTGCGCGACGGCGAGCAGGTGCCCGGATGTCAGCTCAACACGATTGAGAAAATCCAGGTGGCCCGTGCGCTCGAAGCCCTGGGCGTTGACGTGATCGAAGCAGGATTCCCCATCAGTTCGCCGGGCGACTTCAACTCGGTCATTGAGATTTCGAAGGCCGTCACCTGGCCCACCATCTGCGCGCTGACACGCGCCGTGGAGCGTGACATCGACGTGGCCAACGACGCCCTGCAGTATGCCAAGCGCAAGCGCATCCATACCGGCATCGGCACCAGCGACAGTCACATCAAGTACAAGTTCAACTCCAACCGCGAGGAAATCATCGAGCGGGCCGTGCGGGCCGTGAAGTATGCCAAGAAGTACGTCGAGGACGTGGAGTTCTATGCCGAGGATGCCGGCCGCACGGACAATGAGTATCTGGCACGGGTGGTGGAGGCCGTCATCAAGGCCGGTGCCACCGTCGTCAACATCCCCGACACGACGGGCTATTGCCTGCCCGAGGAGTTTGGCGCTAAGATCAAATACCTCGTTGAGCATGTCGACAACATCGACCGTGCCGTCATCTCCACCCACTGCCACAACGACCTTGGCATGGCCACGGCGAACACCCTGAGCGGCGTCATCAACGGCGCCCGCCAGGTGGAGGTGACCATCAACGGCATCGGCGAGCGGGCGGGCAACACCTCGCTGGAGGAGATAGCCATGATCCTGAAGTGTCATCGCCACCTGGGCATCGACACCAATATTAATACGCGTAAGATATTCCCGACGTCGCGCCTCGTCTCGGGCCTCATGAACATGCCCGTCCAGGCCAACAAGGCCGTGGTGGGCCGCAATGCCTTCGCCCACTCGAGCGGCATCCATCAGGACGGCGTGTTGAAGAACGTGGCCACCTACGAGATCATGGATCCCCACGACGTGGGCATCGACGACAACTCCATCGTGCTGACGGCCCGGAGCGGACGCGCCGCCCTGAAGCACCGGCTGCACGCCAACGGCGTCGATGTCAGCGACGAGGCCCGGCTGGACAGCATCTACGAGCGCTTCCTCAAGCTGGCTGACCAGAAGAAGGACGTCAGCGATGCCGACATTATGATGCTGGCAGGCGCCGACACGGCCGACGCCCACGCCGTGAGGCTCGACTTCCTGCAGGTGACCACCGGCAAGGGCGTGAAGAGCGTCGCCTCCATCGGCCTGGATATCAGCGGACAGAAGTTTGAGGCTGCCTCGTCGGGCAACGGCCCCGTTGACGCCGCCATCAAGGCGCTGAAGAAGATCATCCTGAAGCAAATGACGCTGAAAGAGTTCACCATCCAGGCCATCTCGAAGGGGTCGGACGATGTGGGTAAGGTGCACATGCAGGTGGAGTACGACGGCCGGATGTACTATGGCTTCGGGGCCAACACCGACATTGTGACGGCCTCCGTCGAGGCCTATATTGACTGTATCAACAAGTTCAAGAAGACATGAATACGCTCTTTGACAAAATCTGGGATCGCCACGTGGTGCAGTCCATCGACGACGGGCCGCAGCAGCTCTACATCGACCGCCTCTACTGTCATGAGGTGACCTCGCCGCAGGCCTTCGACGGTCTGAGGAGGAGGGGACTACCATGCTTCCGGCCCGGTCAGATTGTCTGCATGCCGGACCATAACACGCCGACCCACGACCAGGACAAGCCCATCGAGGATCCCGTCTCGCGCCGTCAGGTGGAGACCCTGGCGCGCAATGCGGCCGAGTTCGGACTGACGCACTGGGGCATGATGTCGCCCGACAATGGCATCATCCACGTCGTCGGACCGGAGAAAGGACTCTCGCTGCCCGGCATGACCATCGTCTGCGGCGACTCGCACACCTCGACCCACGGAGCCGTTGGGGCCGTGGCGTTCGGCATCGGCACGTCGGAGGTGGAGATGGTGATGGCTTCGCAGTGCATCCTGCAGCAGAAGCCCAAGTCGATGCGCATCACGATTGACGGCACGTTGGGCAAGGGGGTGACGGCGAAGGACGTGGCCCTCTACCTGATGTCCCGGCTGACGACGAGCGGTGCCACTGGCTATTTCGTGGAATATGCCGGCAGCGTCGTGCGAAACATGAGCATGGAGGGGCGCCTCACCCTCTGCAACCTGTCCATCGAGATGGGGGCCCGGGGCGGCTTCGTTGCCCCCGATGCCGTGACCTTTGATTATGTCAAAGGTAAACCATACGCCCCCAAGGAAGCAGACTGGGACAAGGCTGTCAGCTACTGGCGTACGCTTCAGAGCGGACCAGATGCCGTGTTCGATAAGGAATTGACATTCAAGGCGGAAGACATCGATCCCCGCATCACTTATGGAACCAATCCCGGCATGGGCATAGGCATCACGGAGCACATCCCCGAGAAGGGCGACGCCAACTTCGAGAAGGCGCTGAAATACATGGGCTTCAAGCCGGGCCAGCGACTGCTGGGCGTGCCGGTGGACTATGTGTTCCTCGGTGCCTGCACCAATGGACGCATAGAGGACTTCAGGGCCTTTGCCTCTATTGTCAAGGGGCGTCGCAAGGCTGACGGCATCGTGGCGTGGCTGGTGCCCGGCTCATGGGCCGTCGAGCGACAGCTCCGTGAGGAAGGGCTCGACGCAGTCCTGACTGAAGCCGGCTTCGAAATCCGGCAGCCGGGCTGCTCCGCCTGTCTGGGCATGAACGACGACAAGGTGCCTGCGGGCAAGCTGTGCGTCTCGACCAGCAATCGCAACTTCGAAGGTCGTCAGGGCCCCGGGGCCCGCACCCTGCTGGCTTCGCCCCTCGTGGCTGCCGCCGCCGCCGTGACCGGAGTGATCACCGACCCGAGAGAAATGATCTAAGTGAAAAGTGAGAAGTGAGAAAATGAAGCAGAAATTTAATATAATAACCAGCACGTGTGTCCCCCTGCCGCTGGAGAACATCGACACCGACCAGATCATCCCGGCGCGCTTCCTGAAAGCGACCGACAAGGAGGGATTCGGCGAAGCGCTGTTTCGCGACTGGCGATACGACGCTTCGGGACGGCCAAAGGAGGACTTCGTGCTCAACGATCCAGCGTTTCGTGATGCCGTTGTCCTCGTGGCGGGCAAGAACTTCGGCTGCGGCTCCAGCCGTGAGCATGCAGCCTGGGCTATCGCGGGCTATGGATTCCGTGTGGTCGTCAGCAGTTTCTTTGCCGACATCCACAAGAACAACGAGCTCAACAACTTCGTACTGCCCGTCGTGGTGAGTGAGGAGTTCCTGCAGGAGCTCTTTGACTGCATTGCCGATGACCCGCGCATGCAGGTCGAGGTGAACCTGCCCGCGCAGACGATCACGAACCTGAGCAACGGCCACAGCGAGCATTTCGAGATCAACGGCTACAAGAAGCTTTGTCTTATGAACGGCCTCGACGACATTGACTACCTGACGCAGAACCAGGACAAGACGGTCGAGTGGGAGAGGGCAAACCCGAACTTCTGCTGATTCGCAGGCCAATTTGCTAAGAAAACGTAAAAGGGCAGACCATCTGCAAGATTGTCTGCTTTTTTTTTGTACCTTTGCATTCCAAAAAGTAACCAAACAACGAGGAACGTATGAAACTGAAGATTGCCGTTCTATCGGGCGACGGAATAGGTCCCGAGGTGATGGAGCAGGGCATCAACGTCCTGAAGGCCATCGCCAAGAAGTTTGACCACCAGTTTGACTATGAGGAGGCCATCGTCGGGGCCCATGCCATCGACGAGGTGGGCGACCCTTATCCGGAGGCCACCCACGAGGTCTGCATGAGGGCCGACGCCGTGCTCTTTGCAGCCGTGGGCGACCTGAAATATGACAATGACCCCACATCGCCCGTCAGGCCTGAGCAGGGGCTCCTGGCCATGAGGAAAAAGCTGGGGCTCTTTGCCAATGTGCGGCCCGTGGCCACCTTCGACTGCCTGATTCACAAGAGCCCGCTGAAGGACGAACTGCTGCGCGGGGCCGACTTTGTCGTCATCCGCGAGCTGACGGGAGGCATGTACTTCGGCGAGAAATATCAGGACAACGACAAGGCCTACGACACCGACATCTATACCCGTCCGGAGATTGAGCGCATCCTGAAGGTGGCCTTCGAGATGGCCCGCAACCGCCGCAAGCACCTGACCGTCGTCGACAAGGCCAATGTGCTGGCCTCCAGCCGGCTGTGGCGACAAATAGCCAAGGAGATGGAGCCCGCCTATCCTGACGTGACGACCGACTACATGTTCATCGACAACGCCTCGATGCGCGTGCTGACCGAGCCGCGCTTCTTCGACGTCATCGTCACGGAGAACACGTTCGGCGACATACTGACCGATGAGACTTCGTGCATCACCGGGTCCATGGGCCTGCAGCCCTCCTCGTCGCTGGGCCTGCATACGCCCCTCTTTGAGCCCGTTCACGGGTCATGGCCACAGGCTGCAGGGCAGAACCGTGCCAACCCGCTGGCACAGATACTATCAGCCGCTATGCTCCTGGAGCACTTCGGGCTCAGCGCCGAAGGGACACTAGTGCGCGAGGCTGTCGATGCCTCGCTGGAAGCCCTGGTGAGGACCCCGGAGATTCAGGCAGAAGGCGGTGCCACCTATGGCACCCGCGAAGTGGGACAATGGATTGTGGATTATATTAACAACAAATAAATCAATGGTGAATATGAGAAGAATGATATTATCCGTGCTGGTGGCCCTCATGGGCATCGGCGCCGTGGCGCAGGACGACGTGCAGCTGAGCGACGCCCTGAAGCAGAAACTGGAAGCCTATCAGCAGCAGCTCGCCGTCTATGGCGCCCAGTTGGATGATTTGCAGAAGCAGGCTGAGGCCCAGCCCGACAAGATGGCCGAGATCCGCGAGCGGGCCATGGCTGTCTATCAGGAGCAGGCTGATGCGATGATGAAGATCATCCGCGAGAATCCTGACAACATGATTCCCGTCTTCTTCATCAAGGACCTGGCCTACGGCATGGAATACGAGGAGCTGCAGGAGGTCTGCAATCCCAAGAATGCCTATTACAACCACCCCTCGATGGAACTGCCCAAGAAACTGCTGGCCAGTCTTGAGAAGAGGGCCCCGGGCAAGATGTACACCGACATGACGCTCAACGACATGGAGGGCAAGGTCCGCAAGCTGAGCGACTGGGTCGGCAAGGGACAGTATGTCATGATCGACTTCTGGGCTTCGTGGTGCGGTCCCTGCCGACAGGAGATGCCCAACGTCGTGGCCAACTACAAGAAATACCATGACAAGGGATTCGAAATCGTCGGTGTGTCGTTCGACCAGAAGGCAGATGCCTGGAAGAACGCTGTCGAGCAGATGGGCATGGAGTGGCCCCAGCTGTCAGACCTGAAGGGATGGAAGGCTGCCGCCGTCGACGTCTATGGCGTCAACTCGATACCGGCCAGCATCCTGCTCGACGGAACGGGCAAGATCGTGGGGCTGAACCTCCGCGCAGAAAAGTTGGGCGAGAAGCTTCACGACATCTACGGCTTCTAATAGCGGCTGTCGCGCTTCATCATCCAGACGTGAAGAACGACACCGGTGAGGATGAGCCCAAGCGGAATGAGCAGGAGGGCGTTGACCACCGTGAAGTGTGCCAGATGAAGCCCTGTCAGGAGCAGCACACCAATGATGATGAGCGCTAAACCGCCGTATTTTCTTAAAAACTTCATAAAAGATGGTTAAATCGGGTGCAAAAGTACTAAAAAGATTTTGATAATTCGCAGAAAATTAGTACCTTTGCACCCGCATTTTGCAAAAATAACATTTATAAACATTTAAACCGTATTATGAATCAGTACGAAACCGTTTTCATTTTGACTCCCGTTTTGTCTGACGATCAGACAAAGGAAACGGTCGAAAAGTTCAAGAAGGTGCTCACCGACAAAGGTGCAGAGATTCTGAGCGAAGAGGCCTGGGGACTGAAGAAACTGGCTTACCAGATTGAGAAGAAGACCAGCGGGTTCTATTTCCTGTTGGAGTTCAAGGCTGAGCCGGAAGTGATTAAGACATTGGAGACCGCCTATCGTCGCGACGAGAAGGTCATTCGTTTCCAGACCGTTAAACTCGACAAGTTTGCCGCTGAGTATGCTGAGAAGCGTCGCAACAAGCTTGGTAAAAAAGTAGAAGAGGAGGCTTAAGACTATGGCAGAAGTATCAGAAATCCGTTATCTCACCGCTCCTTCGATTGACACCAAGAAGAAGAAGTATTGCCGTTTCAAGAAGAGCGGCATCAAGTACATCGACTACAAGGATCCCGAGTTCCTGAAGAAGTTCCTGAACGAGCAGGGCAAGATCCTGCCCCGCCGCATCACCGGCACCTCGCTGAAGTATCAGCGCCGCGTGGCTCAGGCCGTGAAGCGTGCACGTCAGATTGCACTGCTGCCTTACGTAACCGATTTGATGAAGTAAAAAGAGGAGGACGCAAGTTATGGAATTGATTCTG
>JAFTGI010000128.1 GCA_017458195.1 Prevotella sp. | reverse complement strand
GCCTCGTCGGCGCGCTCATCTATACGTTCAGCGACACGTACTGGTTCTCGGCCGTCGAGGGTGAGGTATATGCTTACTCATCGGCTTTCACGGCCGTCGTCTTCTGGCTCATCCTGAAGTGGGAGGACCACGCCGACGAGCCCCACTCCGACCGCTGGCTGGTGCTCATCATGTACATGACGGGCCTCTCGATCGGCGTCCACCTGCTGAACCTGCTGTGCCTGCCGGCCATCGTGCTCGTGTGGTACTACAAGCGCTTCCCGCAGGCCAACCTGAAGGGCTCTATCATGGCCCTCATCGTCTCGTTCATCATCCTGGCTGCCGTACTCTACGGCGTCGTGCCCGGCATCATCACCGTCGGCGGATGGTTCGAACTGCTGTTCGTCAACGTGCTGAACATGCCGTTCAACACGGGCCTCTACGTCTATATCCTGCTGCTCGTCGGCGCTGTCATTTGGGCCATCTATGAGACGCAGAATGCCACGGAGAAAAACTTCAAGCGCCAGAACATCGCCTTCCTCGTGGCCTTCGCCCTGCTTGGCGTGCCCTTCTATGGCTTCGGCTTCTCGGCCGTGCTGATCGGCATCGTCGTGCTGGCCGCGCTGGCCTACGTACTGTTCCGTCGCTACAAGCAGCAGCCGCTCGTCTCGCCCCGGCTGAAGAACACGGCGCTGCTGTGCATGCTGATGCTGATGATCGGCTACTCGACGTATGCCGTCATCGTCATCCGCTCGGCCGCCAACCCGCCCATGGACCAGAACTCGCCCGAGGACATCTTTACGCTGGGCAACTACCTGAGCCGCGACCAGTACGGCTATCGCCCGCTGCTCTGGGGACAGGCCTACTCGTCGGAATATGAGATCACCAACGACGGCCACATCAAGATGGACGACGGCGCCCCCATCTACCAGCGCCGCGAGAAGGCCTCGCCCGACGAGCCCGACCGCTACTTCATCGTCTCGACGAAGGATAAGCCCCGCTATGCGCAGAACATGCTGTTCCCGCGCATGTACTCGCCCTCGCAGAGCCCCGGCGCCAACCACGTGCAGTTCTATCAGGACTGGCTCGGAGGCATCAAGGGCTATCAGCGCCCGTCGAACTACCGTCAGGGTGACTACGTGACCATCCCCACGCAGTGGGAGAACCTGCGTTTCTTCCTCTCGTATCAGTGCAACTTCATGTACTGGCGCTACTTCATGTGGAACTTCGCCGGCCGACAGAACGACATCCAGGGCAACGGTGAGCTGGAGAAGGGCAACTGGATCACCGGCATCTCCTTCATCGACAACGCCCGCCTGGGCGACCAGTCGAAGCTGCCCGACGTGCTGAAACTGAACAAGGGCCACAACGTCTTCTACTGCCTGCCGCTCATCCTCGGTCTGCTCGGCCTCTTCTGGCAGGGCATGGGCCGCGGACAGAAGGGCATCAAGCAGTTCTGGGTGGTCTTCTTCCTGTTCTTCATGACCGGCCTGGCCATCGTCGTCTACCTGAACCAGACGCCCTACCAGCCGCGTGAGCGCGACTATGCCTACGCCATCTGGTGCGGCATGGGCGTGGCCGCCATCTGGCAGACCCTCCTCCGGCTCCTCCCTAAAGGGCAGAGAGTAAATACTTCTGCAACAGAGCTAACCACTCCCCTTCCTCACAGGGAGGGGTCGGGGGTAGGTCTCATTCTCGCCGCCATCGTCGGACTGGCCTGTCTGCGCGTGCCCATTCAGATGGCCTCGCAGACATGGGACGACCACGACCGCTCGGGCCGCTACACCTGCCGCGACTTCGGCCAGAACTACCTGATGTCGATGCAGGAGGAAGGCAACCCCATCATCTTCACCAACGGCGACAACGACACCTTCCCCCTCTGGTACAACCAGGACACGGAGGGCGTGCGCACCGATGCCCGCGTCTGCAACCTCTCGTACCTGCAGACCGACTGGTATATCGACCAGATGAAGCGCCCCGCCTATCTCAATGCTGACGGAACGGCCGCCTCACCGGGCCTGCCTATCACGTGGAACCGACTGGAATACTGCTCGGGCACGAACGAAAGCGTGCAGGTAGACCCGCGCCTCAAGGACGAGGTGCTGAAGTTCTACAGCCAGGATCCCGAGGGCGCCCGCAAGTCGTTCGGCGACGAGCCCTTCGAGCTGAAGAACATCCTGAAATACTGGGTGCGCTCGAAGAACAAGGACCTGCAGGTCATCCCGACCGACACCGTCTACATGACCATCGACAAGGAGGCCGTCCGCCGCAGCGGCATGAAGATGCAGGGCGACTCCATCCCCGACCGCATGGTCATCTCGCTCAAGGGCCTCACCTATCTCGACAAGAGCAAGCTGATGATGCTTGAACTCATCTCGCAGGCCAACTGGGAGCGGCCCATCTACGTGGCCTACACCGTCGGTCAGGAAAACTACATGAACCTCGGCGACAACTTCGTGCAGGAGGGACTGGCCAACCGCATCACGCCCTTCACCACCAACATCGACGGGCGTCCCATCAGCGGCATGACCGACTTTGACACGGAGAAGACCTACCACAACGTCATGGAGCGCTTCAAGTTCGGAGGCATCAACGCTGACGACATCTACATCGACGAGACCGTCATGCGCATGTGCTACACCCACCGCCGGCTGATGGTGAAGCTGGCCACACAGCTCGCCATCGAGGGCGAGGACGAGAAGGCTCTGCAGGTGCTCGACCGCTGCCAGGAGGAGATTCCCAGCCGCAACGTGCCGCACGACTTCCAGAGCAGCTCCGTCGACATGGCCCGCGTCTACTCGGCCCTCGGCCAGAAGGACAAGGCCCGCGAGATCATGACCGAGATGTGGCTCAAGTCGCTGCAGTACATCAACTTCTACTGCGGCCTCGAGGGCAACAGCTTCAAGAACAGCGAGCAGGCCTGCCGCCTCCACTTCTACATCATGCAGTCGATGCTCGACATCGCTGGGGACGTTGACAAGAACACGGCTCAGCAGTACTCCAACGACCTGCAGAACGCCATGGCCCTGTTCATGAGCCGAGGCGGCAATCTGAGGTTTTGAGAGTTTAGAGTTGAGAATTAAGAATTTAGAATTGTCGGCTTCGCCGATTAAGAGTTGAGAATTGAGAGTTAGGTGTTTATAGAGCAACCGGCCATATACCTTCGCTGGCTCTATCCACGGGCCTACTGGCGAATGGACCGCCGCCAACGATCAGTCTACCTGACGTTTGACGACGGTCCAATCCCCGAGGCCACTCCCTTCATCCTCGACACACTGAGGCACTATGACGTCCGCGCAACGTTCTTCTGCGTGGGCGACAATGTGCGCAAATATCCGGAGCTCTTCGAGCGCATCCGCGCCGAGGGCCATCAGGTGGGCAACCACACCCACAACCACATCAGCGGCGCCCGCCACACGCTGCACGACTACAGCTACAACGTCGAGAAGGCCAACGCCTACATCCACAGCCACTACGTCCGCCCGCCCCACGGCTGGATGCGACTGGCACAGTATGCCTGGCTCAGCCGCAAGTACAAGATTGTGATGTGGGACGTCGTCACCCGCGACTATTCGCGATGGATGACCGCCGACGACGTCGTCAGCAACGTGCGGCGCTACACGCGGCCGGGCTCCATCATCACCTTCCACGACTCGCTGAAGTCCATCGACAAGCTCCGCACGGCCTTGCCACAGAGCATCGAGTGGCTGAAAGAAGAAGGCTATGAATTCCGTATTTTCGAGTGAACAGATGAAAGCCGAGGCCCTGCGTCTCGGCTTTTCCGCATGTGGCATTGCCGAGGCCAGACCCGTCGACGAGGCCACGGCTACGGCCTATCGCCGATGGATAGCCAGCGGCGGCCATGCCGACATGCACTATCTCGAAAACAACATCGACAAGCGCCTCGACCCTACCCTGCTCCTGCCCGGTGCCCGCAGCATCATCGTCGTCGCCATGAACTACGCGCCCGCAAGCCGCCTGCCCGAAGGCGAATATCAGATTGCCGACTACGCCCTCGGACAGGACTACCACGACGTGATGCGCAGTCGCCTGCGGCGGCTTAGTGAAGACGGGAAGATCTGCGTCGACACGGTTCCCATCCTTGAGCGCTACTGGGCCTGGCAGGCGGGCCTCGGCTTCATCGGCCGCAACCGCCAGCTCATCATCCCCGGCGCCGGGTCCATGTTCTTCCTCGGCGAGATTGTCACCACCCTTGCCGCCGACCACTACGACCAGCCCATGCCCGAGCGCTGCGGCACCTGCCACCGCTGCCTCGACGCCTGCCCGACCGGGGCGCTGCAAGAGTTCGACGCCGGTCGCTGCCTGTCGTACCAGACCATTGAGAACCGCGGCGAGATTGACGAGGACGTGAAAGACAAGCTGGGCACGACCATCTACGGCTGCGACCGCTGCCAGCAGGTCTGTCCATGGAACCGCTTCGCCCGCCCCACCGAGGTGGCCGAACTACAGCCCCGCCCCGAGCTCCTCGCCATGACCCGCCGCGACTGGCAACAGCTCACGGAGGACGACTACCGTCGGCTTTTCCGCGGCTCGGCCGTCAAGCGCGCCAAGTACGCCGGCCTCATGCGCAACATCGAGGCCGTCGCGGAGAAGCAGACGCAGCGGGGGCAAGAATAAGAAAAACTTGGTTTATGCTGTGGTGATAGACTGCAGCACACGGACAGCCTCCTCGACCGTCGGCACCTGGCCAACGAGCATCGAGCGCTTGAGGCCGCCCTTGACTTTCGCGTCGGGCGTCTCGCGCAGCTGACAGCGACGCACGTTCTGTGTGGCAAAGTTGATGACGTGGTCGAAGGCCTCGCTCTGGTAGTAGGGACTGAGGGCGTTGGCAACGAAATAGAGGAACATGCGGCCCTGCTTGAGCATGATCTTCTCGCAGCCCAGCTGCTTGCCCAACCGGCGCAGGCTGACCACGTGGAGCAGCTCCTCGGCCTGGCGGGGCAGCGGGCCGAAGCGGTCGATGAGGCGCATGCGGTAGGCCTCCAGTTCGCTGTCGTCGCGGGTGTTGTCGAGTTCGCGATAGAGCAGCATGCGCTCCGAGTCGCTCGGCACATACTGGTCGGGGAAGTACATTTCGAGGTCGGTCTCGAGAGTGCAGTCGGAGACAAAGGAGCCACCGACAGCAGACCCGCCCCCGGCCCCTCCCTGTGAAGGAGGGGAGTATATAGTATTGCTATCGGTATTTTCTGTTGTATTTCCATTGGACGAAGTAACCACTCCCCTCCCTGCAGGGAGGGGCCGGGGGTGGGTCTGCTGTGGCTGCTCCTCATTCCTCAGTTCTGCCATCGCCTCGTTGAGGATCTTTTGGTAGGTCTCGTAGCCCAGGTCGCTGATGAAGCCCGACTGCTCGGCACCGAGCAGATTGCCGGCGCCGCGGATGTCGAGGTCCTGCATGGCGATGTTGATGCCCGAGCCCAGTTCGCTGAAGTTCTCCAGCGCCTCCAGTCGGCGGCGGGCGTCGGTGGGCAGGGCCGCGAGTGGTGGAGCCAGCAGGTAGCAGAAGGCCTTGCGGTTGCCACGTCCCACACGGCCGCGCATCTGGTGGAGGTCGCTGAGCCCGAAGTTGTGGGCGCCGTTGATGATGATCGTGTTGGCGTTGGGAATGTCGATGCCGTTCTCGACAATGGTGGTCGAGAGCAGCACGTCGTAGTCGTAGTCGGAAAAACCGAGGATGATCTTCTCCAGTTCCTCGGGCTTCATCTGGCCGTGACCGATGGCCACGCGGCAGTCTGGGATGTACTTCAGGATCGTGTCGCGCAGTTCCTGCAGCTGACTGATACGGTTGTTGACGAAGTAGACCTGACCATTGCGCGACATCTCGAAATTGATGGCGTCGGCAATGATGTCGGCCGAGAAGGAGTGGATCTCCGTCTGGATGGGATAGCGGTTGGGCGGCGGCGTCTGGATGATGCTCAGGTCGCGTGCACCGACGAGCGAGAACTGCAGTGTGCGCGGTATGGGCGTGGCGCTCATGGTCAGCGTGTCGACGTTGGTCTTCATCTGGCGCAGCTTCTCCTTAGTCGAGACGCCGAACTTCTGCTCCTCGTCGATGATGAGCAGGCCCAGGTCGCGGAATTTCACCGTCTTGCCGATGAGCTTGTGCGTGCCGATGAGAATGTCGATCTTGCCCGCCTCGAGGTCGGCCAAGAGTGTCGACGTCTGCTTGGCGGTGCGGGCCCGCGTCAGGTAGTCCACTCGCACGGGCATGTCCTTCAGTCGGCTGGAGAACGTGCGGAAGTGCTGGTAGGCCAGCACCGTCGTCGGCACGAGCACGGCCACCTGCTTGCCGTCGACAGCCGCCTTGAAGGCCGCACGCACGGCCACCTCGGTCTTGCCGAAGCCGACGTCGCCACAAACCAGACGGTCCATGGGCTGCGGCCGCTCCATGTCGGCCTTCACGTCCTGCGTAGCCTTGAGCTGGTCGGGCGTGTCCTCGTAGAGGAACGAGGCCTCGAGCTCGTGCTGCAGATAGGTGTCATGGCTGAAAGCGAATCCGCGCTGGTGGCGGCGCGTAGCATAGAGTCGGATGAGGTCGCGGGCAATGTCCTTGATGTGCTTCTTGGTGCGCTCCTTCAGCCGCTCCCACTGGCCGGTGCCGAGGGTCGACATGCGTGGCGGCTCGCCGGTCTCCTGTGCCTTGTATTTCGACACCTTGTAGAGCGAGTGTATCGAGACGTAGATGGCGTCGCCCCGCTGGTAGATGATCTTGATTGTCTCCTGATGGCCACCGTCGGGCAGGGGCATCCTGACCAGTCCGCCGAACTTGCCGATGCCATGGTCAATGTGGACAACGTAGTCGCCCACCTCGAACTGTTGGATTTCCTTCAGTGTCAGGGCCACCTTGCCCGAACGGGCCTTGTCGCTCTTGAGGTTGTACTTGTGGAAACGGTCGAAGATCTGGTGGTCGGTGAACAGGCAGAGCCGCAGGTCGTGGTCGACAAATCCCTCGTGGAGCGTCTTGTTGACGCCCTCGAACGGCGTGTCGTGCATGATTTCGCGCAGACGCTCAATCTGCTTCTGGCTGTCGGCCAGGACAAAGAGCTGGTAGCCCTTCAGGATATAGTCGCCGAACGACTGGGTCAGCAGGTCGAAGTTCTTGTGGAACAGGGGCTGGGCGGAGACGTGGAACTGCAGTGTGGCCTGAGGCTTGCCCGTGGGGCGATGGCCGAATTCAATGCGTCGGAAGGGCTGGCTGTCGGCCTCAAACTGGCTGCCAGTGATGATCTGGGCGTCGCGCTGCATCTCGCGCAGGATGGCCTGCTGCTCCATCTCGGTGGCACCCTCCATGCGCTCGGTCATGGCCTGGGTGGAGAAGCCTTCCTGATAGGTGCGCTCGACGGCCTCGCATGCGTACATATAATCTTTAAAGACGAGCACGGTCTCCTTGGGCAGGAACTTCAGGAGCGACTCCTTCTGCTCCTGCGCGGTCATCTCGGGCACGATGTCGGCCCGCTCGCGCCGTTCGCGCGACAGCTGGTTCTCGACCTCGAAGGTGCGTATCGAGTCGATGTCGTCGCCGAAAAAGTCGATGCGGAAGGGATATTCGTGGCTGAAGGAGAAGACGTCGAGGATGGAGCCGCGCAGGGCAAACTGCCCCGGCTCGTAGACATAGTCGACCTCATGGAACCCGAACTCGCGCAGCGTCTTCATGACCTGCTCAACGTCGTGGCTCTCCCCCTGCTGCAGGGTCAGCGTGCGGGCGTCCAGGCTCTGGCGCGTCACCACCATCTCGGCCAGGGCCTCGGGGTAGGTAACGATAAGCCCACCCCCGGCCCCTCCCCAAGGGAGGGGAGCTTGGTTACCTTTTTCCTTAGAATTATCCGCTGCAGAACTATGTAAGCCCCCCTCCCTTGGGGAGGGGTTGGGGGTGGGCCTTATTTTGGTCAGCACCTCCGTCCTCAGGATTTCGCTGGCGGGGTCCTTCTGGGCATATTTGATGGCGCGGCGATAACTGGAGGGGAAGAACAGCACCTGGTCGGTGCCCATGATCTGGCTGAGGTCATGATAGAAATAGCCGGCCTCGTCGGCATCCTGAAGCACAAAAAGCAGGGGCACCGACGTCCGCACGCCACTGAACACCATGGGGGCGGCCGAGGCCAGCAAACCCTCGAGGAAAATCGTGCGGACGGACGATTTCTTCAGTAGCCGCGACAGCTCGGAAGCCTGCGGCGAACCAGCATAGCGCTTCTGCAGATCCTGAATGTCCATCGCGGCGCTACTGCTTCTTGCGCACCGGGTCGCAGGTCAGTCCGCAGCCCAGCTTCTTGAAAATCTTGCGGTCAACCTCGCTGAGCATCACCGTCGAGTGGACCTGGCAGCCACGCAACTGGGGCAGCTGCTCGAGGGCGCGCCGGCAGAGCTCATCGTCCTTCGACAGTACGCTCAGGGCCACGAGCACCTCGTCGGTGTGCAGTCGTGGATTGCGCCCGCCGAGGTATTCAATCTTGGTTTTCTGGATAGGCTCTATCATGCTCTGCGGGATGAGCTTCACGTCGTGGTCGATGCCGGCCAGATGCTTCGTCACGTTGAGCAGCAGGGCAGCCGAGCATCCCAGCAGCGGCGACGACTTGGCCGTGATGATCGAGCCGTCGGCCAGCTCAATGGCGGCGGCGGTGTGGCCGCTGAGTTCCTGCTTGGCAGCGGCAGCCACGGTGACGCGGCGGTAGGCCGTCGTAATCTTGGCCTGGTTGAAGAGCAGCAGGATCTTGTTCACCTCGCGCTCCACGTCGGCGCCGTCGGCCAGCTTGTTCGTCGCCGTGTAGTAGCGGCGGATAATCTCGTCGCGCGAGGCCTGGCAGCAGACCTCGTCGTCGGAGATGCAGAAGCCCACCATGTTGACGCCCATGTCGGTCGGCGACTTATAGGGGTTCTCACCGTAGATGCCCTCAAAGAGCGCATTCAGCACGGGGAAGATCTCGATGTCGCGGTTATAGTTGACGGCAATCTTGCCGTAGGCCTCCAGATGGAACGGGTCGATCATGTTCACGTCGTCGAGGTCGGCCGTGGCGGCCTCGTAGGCGATGTTGACAGGATGCTTCAGGGGCAGGTTCCAGACGGGGAAGGTCTCAAACTTGGCATAGCCTGCGCGCACGCCACGCTTGTTCTCATTATATAATTGTGAGAGGCAGACGGCCATCTTGCCGCTGCCGGGGCCGGGGGCGGTGACGATGACCAGCTCGCGCGACGTCTCGACATAGTCGTTCTTGCCGAAGCCCTCGTCTGAGGCGATGAGCTCCACGTTGTGCGGGTAGCCGTCGATGAGATAATGAATATAGCTGCGAATGCCGAGCCGCTCCAGGCGGTGGCGGAACTGGTCGGCGGCGCGCTGACCGTTGTAGTGGGTGATGACGACCGAGCCCACCATGAACCCGCGGTTCATGAATTCGTCGCGCAGGCGCAGCACGTCCTCGTCGTAGGTGATGCCCAGGTCGGCACGCACCTTGTTCTTCTCGATGTCGTCGGCCGAGATGACGATGACGATCTCGATCGAGTCAGTCAGCTGCTGAAACATCGTCAGCTTCGAGTCGGGCCGGAATCCCGGCAGTACGCGCGACGCGTGATGGTCGTCGAACAGTTTGCCACCAAGTTCAAGATAGAGTTTGCCGTCGAACTGAGCGATGCGCTCGCGGATGTGTTCTGACTGAATTTTCAGATACTTGCCATTGTCGAAACCCGTTTTCATTCTGTCTGCTTTTAAATCCTGTTTTCAAAAATCGAGCACAAAGGTACAAATAAAAAATCAAAAAAACGCAAAAAAACTCGCAATAATGTAACAACGAGACGAAAAAATAACTATCTTTGCACTATCATAAACCATCAGCGACTATGAACCAGAGCGACAGCATTGTCATTATCCCGACCTACAACGAGAAGGAGAACATCGAGAAAATCATACGCGCCGTCTTCGGCCTGCAGAAGTGCTTCCACATCCTCGTCATCGACGACGGCTCGCCAGACGGCACGGCGCAGATCGTGAAGCGCCTCATGGCCGACGAGTTTGCCGACCGCCTCTTCATCCTTGAGCGCTCGGGCAAGCTGGGCCTCGGCACGGCCTACATCGCCGGTTTCCGCTGGGCCCTGGAGCACGACTACCAATACGTTTTCGAAATGGACGCCGACTTCAGCCACGACCCCAACGACCTGCCGCGCCTCTATGCCGCCTGCCACGACGAGGGCTACGACCTGGCCATCGGCTCGCGCTACGTCAGCGGCGTCAATGTGGTCAACTGGCCCATCGGCCGCGTCCTGATGAGCTACTTCGCCTCGAAGTACGTGCGCCTCGTGACGGGCTTCAAGGTCTGCGACACGACGGCCGGCTTCAAGTGCTATCGCCGCCGCGTGCTCGAGACCATCGAGCTCGACAAGATCCGCTTCAAGGGCTATGGCTTCCAGATTGAGATGAAGTTCACGGCCTACAAGATTGGCTTCAAGATCAAGGAGGTACCGGTCATCTTCGTCAACCGCCGCGAGGGCACGTCGAAGATGTCGGGCGGCATCTTCTCCGAAGCCTTCTTCGGCGTCATGCGCCTCCGCTGGGACGGCTGGACGCGCAAATACCCCCCCCTGCCCGCGGCAGAGTAAAATTCAGTACATCGGGCATGTACGTTTTGTACATCGGGCATGTACAAAACGTACATGCCCGATGTACAAAATCTGTATCGCACCTTGACACCCCCTCCAGCATACACAAAAGCCGGGCCCTACAACAGCCCGGCTTTGCATTTTTCTTGGAATTGTTTGCATGTTAGAGAAAAAATGCTTACCTTTGCACCGTTAAAACTACATTTGCTAAATCACATTTATTCTTAACCTAACAAACTAACAACACTATGTACCATCAAATCAAGAGAGCCTCCATGGCTTTGCTTCTGTCTATGGTCTGCCTGCTGAGCTTCGCCCAGAAGACGGTCACGGGCACAGTCAGAGATGCCAGCGGTGAGCCAATGATTGGCGTGAGCGTGATGGTGAAGGGTACGAGCCAGGGCGCAGTGACCGACCTGGACGGACACTTCACGATTGCCAACGTGCCGTCGACGGCCGAGCTGCAAGTTTCCTACATCGGCTATGTTGCCAAGACCCTGAAGGTCGGCAACGCCAGCTCATTCAACGTCACGCTTGAAGAAGACAATGCCGCACTCGACGAGGTCGTCGTCATTGGCTACCAGACGGTGAAGCGCCGCGACCTGACCGGCTCGGTGGCTTCGGTGAACAACAAGCAGCTGACGGCTACACCGGTCAGCGACGTGGCACAGGCCCTGCAGGGCAAAATGCCGGGCGTCAACATTGTGGCACAGGACGGTCGTCCCGACGCCTCGATCAGCATCCGCGTGCGCGGCGGCGGCTCCATCTCGCAGTCGAACGAGCCCCTCATCCTGATCGACGGTGTGGCCGGCACGCTGAGCGACATCCCCGCTGACCAGGTGGAGAGCATCGACGTGCTGAAGGATGCCTCGTCGACGGCCATCTACGGTGCCCGCGGTGCCAACGGCGTCATCCTCGTCACGACGAAGCGCGCCAAGGAAGGCCGCGCCGTGGTGACCTACAACGGCTATGCCAAGTGGAACACCCCAACGAAGTACATCGAGGCGCTCAATCCCTACGACTACATTTCTTACATCTGGGCCAATGCCGCCGCTCAAGACAATCCTGACTACACGGAGCCCATCATCAACCTCTTCGGACTGCAGAACGGCGGACTGGAGAAGTGGCGCAATGTGGATGCCTACGAGGTGCAGAAGGACGTCTACAACTCGTCGTTCTCGCACAACCACGACCTCTCGATGACGGGCGGCACTGACAAGACCCGCTACCTGCTCTCGCTGAACTACAACGACGAGGAGGGTATGAAGGTGAACTCGTATCGCCGCCGTGCCAACATCTCGGGCAAGATTGACCAGAAGATCAACAAGAACCTCGACTTCGGCCTCGACTTCCGCTATGTCGACATGACCACCATGAGCGACGAGCGCACCACCAGTGGTCAGGGCTCGACGCTGTCGTCGGCCTTCCGCTTCCGTCCCATCTCAACGGCCGACATCGAGCGTCTGGGCAACACCGACGGGTTCCGCCAGGGCGCCATTGCCCAGTATGGCAAGCAGTGGCTCTGGGACATGTATGATCCCTATCAGAAGATTATGGACTACGAGCCCCTCGTGCAGCGCCAGATGCTGCGCGGCACGGCCTCGCTGAACTGGAAGATCATCGACAACCTGACCTACCACACCGACCTGACCCTGCGCCGCACATGGCAGCAGAACAAGACCTGGAGCGGTCCCGTCTACAACAGCTACCTGAACGAGGAGACCGGCGAGGCCCAGTATGCCGGCGCCGCCACGCTCTACAAGGGCGACGGCTGGGGCATGCGCTGGACCAACACCCTCAACTACGACTGGCAGATCAACAAGGACAACCACCTGAACGTCCTCGTCGGTCACGAGGTGACGAACTCGGGCGGCAACAGCATGACCATCACGGCCGACTACTTCCCCGCCAACTTCACCAAGGAGAATGCCTTCGCCATGATCAACCAGTATGACAAGACGAAGAGCACCATCACCAATCCCTTCCAGTCGGGCTACACGATTCCGGAGCGTATCCTGTCGTACTTCGGCCGCGTCAACTACACGCTGATGGACCGCTACCTGCTGACCCTGACCATGCGTGCCGACGGCAGCTCGAAGTTCGCACCCAGCAACCGCTGGGGTTACTTCCCCGCAGCAGCCTTCGCTTGGCGCATCAGCGAGGAGCCCTTCATGCAGTCGACGCAGGACTGGCTGTCGAACCTGAAGCTGCGCCTGAGCTACGGTACCGTCGGTAACGACGGCATCTCGTCGAGCCTCTGGTCGCAGACCTGGACTTCCGTCTCGGCCAGCAACCGCCAGTACAGCCTCAACGGCGTCGCCCAGCCCAGCTACACGCTGGCTTCGACGACGATGGCCAACCCCGACCTGAAGTGGGAGACCACCATCACCCGCAACATCGGTCTCGACTGGGGCGTGCTGAACAACCGCATCAACGGTACGATCGACCTCTACTGGAACACCACCAAGGACCTGCTCATGCTGACCACCCTGCCCACCATCACGGGCTTCGAGGCTACCTATGCCAACATCGGACAGACGAGCAACCGCGGTCTGGAGTTCTCGGTCAACGCCGCCATCATCCAGTCGAAGGACTTCAACCTGAACGTCGGCGCCAACATCAACTTCAACAAGAACAAGGTCGACGAACTCGCTGAGGGCGTCAACGGCATCTACGGCACGGGCTGGTTCTCGGCTGGCAACCCCGGCAACGACATGATCCTGAAGGAGGGTGAGCCCGTCGGACTCGTGCGCGGCCTGCAGTACGCCGGCTTCTACACCACCGACGACTTCAACTACGATCCCGCCACTCACGTATATACGCTGAAGCAGGGCGTGCCCGACGTGAGCGCCAACATCACCGGCGTGGTCTATGGCGTCAACAACTTCGTGCCCTCCGGCCAGAACGCCTATCCCGGCATGGCCAAGTATGTCGACGTCGACGACAACGGCGTGGTCGACACGCAGGACTACGAGGTCATCGGCGACATGAACGCCAAGCACACCGGCGGCTTCAACGTCACCGGTAACTACAAGGCCTTCGACTTCGGACTCTATTTCAACTGGAGCGCAGGCAACAAGATCTACAACGTCAACAAGATGGCCTCGCTCATGGGATACAAGGAGAACGGTGTGTTCCAGAACAAGATGGCCATGATGCGCGACACCTACAAGATCTACGACCTCTCGAGCGGACAGCCCGTCCGCGTGCATGATCCCGCTGCACTCAACGCCCTCAACGCCAACGCACAGCTGCCTCTCTGCTACAACGAGAACGGCACCGTGTCGACCCTCGGCATCGAGAGCGGCAGCTACCTGCGCCTGAACACCCTGACCGTCGGCTACACCCTGCCCCGCACCCTGCTGCAGAACGTCGGCATCTCGAACCTGCGCGTCTATGGCACCATCTACAACCTGCTGACGCTCACGGGCTACGACGGCCTGGATCCTGAAGTCAACTCGAACGAGAAGCTGAACAACTCGAACTATCCTACGCCCGGACTCGACTGGGGTGCCTATCCCCGTCCGCGCTCATTCGTGCTCGGTGTCAACGTTAGTTTCTAAAACATATTTTAATTTACAGACAACAATATGAAAAGCATTAAATATTTAGCTGCAGCAGCCTGCGGGCTCTGCCTGCTGACGACAAGCTGCAAGGAATACCTCGACGTCGATGCTCCGGCCAACACCGACGACAGCTTCGTCACCTCGACCGTTGCCGAGACGTGGAAGACCATGTCGTGGTGCTATGCCTACTACACGGGCACCGTGGCCGGCGGCGGCAACTACAACTGGAACGACCCCTGCTCCGACTGCGACTACTATCCTGAATACAACTCGGGCAACGGACGCGTGGGCTACATGCGCCCCGCTGAGGTCTCGGTCGACACGAAGAAGAATCAGTACAACGGTCTCTACGAGACACTGGCCCGCGCCAAGCGCGTCGCCGGCATCATCGAGGGCAAGTCGGAGTTTCAGTCGGCCAAGGCTGCCGGCACCGTCAACGACTGGACGCAGCTCTACGGCGAGGCCATGACCTACTACTCATGGTGCTACTTCGAGCTGGTGCGCCACTTCGGCGACGTGCCCTTCGGCATCGAGAACACCGTCATCGACGCCAATGTGGGCTATCAGCTCACGTCGCGCTTCGACATCCTTGACAATATCATCAAGATCCTGAAGGACGTGGAGCCCCTGATGTATGACCTTGGCGACGGCGGCATCACCGCTGAGCGCATGTCGCGCACCTTCGCCAACATGCTCATCGGCGAGGCTTCGCTCTATGCTGCCGGCTATCAGACGCTGCGCACCGACGTCAGCGGACTCTACGGCGACGTGAAGTTCAACGAGAAGTACAACGACTCGAACGTGAAGGCCATGTACGCCCAGCGCGCCGACGCCCAGACCTACTATCGCGAGGCTCAGACCTACCTGCGCAAGGTGCTCGGCGAGCGCAAGGGCTCGCTCAAGTTCCTCACGGCCGACACCCGCGACGGCATCGGCAACCCCTTCCAGCTCAACCTGCAGTACATCCACGACATGAAGGTGTCGCCCTCATCCATCTGGGAGGCCGGCAACCGCGCTCCCAACCAGAGCGAGCGCCCCTACTCGCAGGGTCGTCCGTCGGACGGCGGCAACAGCAATGCTGCTCCTTGCAAGGTGTTCGGCGGCGTGCGCATCATGCCCACCTTCTTCTACACGGGCTATGAGGACGGCGACCTGCGCGCTGACCCCAGCATGGTTGTCACCGGCAGCGACGGCAAGGGCACCGAGGCCCTGATCCACTTCAAGTCGGGCTCGCGCCTCAACGGCGGCATCGGCTGCAACAAGTGGGACGAGAACCGCGTCACCCCGCAGCCTTATACAACCAAGTCGCGTAACACGGGCATGAACTATCAGATGCGCCGCATCGAGAACGTCATGCTGATGCTGGCCGAGGCCGACGTGGCCCTGGGCGACAACAGCGAGGCCCTCTCGCTGGTCAACCAGATCCGCTCGCGTGCCGGTGTGGCCAACCTGAGCAGCGTCACGATGGCTGACGTCGAGCAGGAAGTGAAGCGTGAGTTCGTCGGCGAAGGCGACATCCGCTGGGCCGAGATCCGCATGGGCGTCCTGACCGACCGTGCCGACAAGGTGCGCAGCGACCTCAAGACGATGATTGCCGGCCTGAAGGCCGACGGCTACTACACCTTTGCCAACGGCCGCCAGATCTCGAACTACATCTGGACGAAGCTCGTCGCTGCTCCCGCCAAGGGCATGCTGACCTTCAACCGCGTGGAGGGCGATCCCGCCCAGGTGCCCGGTTGGCGCGGCATCTTCGACTACAGCACCACGTCGGTGGCAAGCGTCGTGAAGGGCGACAAGCACAACCTGGCCATCAAGGGTCTGTATGAGTACATCAATCCCGACGGCGCCGAGGCTGCTGCCCTGGAGGCCGACGGCTGGACGAAGGAGACCTGGGCCAAGGACATCATCGACGGTGCCGAGACGCTGTGGGACTACAACATCATGTCGGGCGTCACGGTCAGCCGCGTGCCCCTCTACTATCATCCCATGCCTGCCACGACCATCAGCCAGTCGGGTGGCCACGTGACCAACGGCTACACCCTGCCTCAGCAGTAATCACCAGTTGAGACAGACAAGCACAAAAAAGCCCCGCGCCACAACTGAATGGCGCGGGGCTTTCTTATGCGTACTAATCACAAAATTTTTCCTCGAATAACTACAACGAATTTTACGAAGTCGTTAAATTCGTAAAATTCGTTGTCGATAAGAAAGAGATTATTTCTTTGTAGCTTTCTTTGGAGCCTTCTCGGTCTTCGGAGCCTTCTCGGTCTTCGGGGCCTTCTCGGTCTTCGGGGCCGGTTTCTCAGTCTTCGGGGCAGCAGCCTTGGCCTTCTTCGGGGCAGCTTTCTTCTTTGGAGCGGGCTCGTCGTCTGCAGAGGCGCCGAGCTTCTCCAGCTTGGCCTTCAGGCGCTCAATCTCGCGGTCCTTCATCTCAATCTCGTCGCCCTGGTTCTTGATGGTGGTCAGCAGCGAGTCGAGCTCCTCGTTGTCGATGTCGAGCGGATAGAGGGCATTGACGCGGTTGATGAAGTCGCCGAGGATGTTCATGTAGTTGGTGAAGGCATCGAAGGGCGAGCTGTAGATGCCGCGGTCGAGTCCGACGTTGGAGGCCTTCGTGGTCATGAAGCGGAAGTTGTTCGAAGCCTGCAGATAGTCCCAGTCCTGGTTGATGCGCGGGTCGTTGGCAATGAGCAGGCGGTCGGCTACGCTGTAGAGCTTCTGGAAAGCCTCGCGCTGCATGGCGTTGCCCAGCCAGCAGGAGACGTCGCGCTCCTCATCGACCCACGAGAGCGTGTCGGGCACGTCGAGCGCACCGACGCTCTTGGTCTTCATGCAGATCTCGGTCGGCGTGGCGAAGGTGATGCCCTTCTGCTTGGCGCACACGGGCAGAGCCTTGATGAACTCGAGGATGTTGGAGGAAAGCGGCTGTGCAATGCCGAGGGCCGACAGTTCCATGAAGATGTTGACGACCTGTTCCTCCTCGGGCAGACGGGCGATGCGGTCGATATAGGCATCGGCAAAGAGCGGATAGCCCTCCCACTCGGGATTGCTGAAGCGCAGCGACACATCGTCGGAGAGTTCCACGTCGCGCAGCAGCAGTTTCAGCGACGGCGCCATGTTGCAGTGGTAGACGTAG
>JAFTGI010000127.1 GCA_017458195.1 Prevotella sp. | reverse complement strand
GACGGTGTCGAGCTTCAGGATGTTGTTGTCGACGCGCATCAGGGCGTCGAAGACCTGCTGGCGATGGAGCATCGTCGAGTTGCTCAGCACGCTGACCTTGGCCTCGGGGCAATACTGGTTGCGCAGGCGGATGGTGTCGTCGATGATTTCGGCAAAATGCGGATGACACGTGGGCTCGCCGTTGCCGGCGAAGGTCAGCACGTCGGGCAGCTGGCCGTCGGCCTTCATCTGCCGGAGCTTCAGCTCGAGTGCTTCGGCCACTTCCTCGCGTGTGGGCATGGGCAGGGTGGGGCGGTGCTCCTCATTGAAACCACATTCGCAGTAGATGCAGTCGAAGCTGCACACTTTGCCGTCGGCCGGCAGCAGGTTGATGCCGAGGGAAATGCCCAGTCGGCGACTATGTACGGGCCCGAAGATGGGCGAAGGATAGATAATTGTGCTCATGACTGTGTCCTTGTAAGTATTTGTTTTCCAGGGAGAACAATGTCGCCACCAATGCCCCCAAGGTCTCTCAGGTTCAGTTCATGCCTTTTGCTCATTGTTTAGCTGCTCTTGTATAATAGGTTCTTCCCGGTAATTGACCTTCTTTCCAGTTTTCGTCACTCAATAACCGTAATACGCATTTCTATGTCATCAATGGGCCTGTCACCACGACCTGTGGCCGTGCCCTGTATCATTTCTACAACGTCAAGACCATCTTCCACTTCGCCAAACACGGTGTATTGCCCGTCAAGATGGGGCGTGCCTCCTACAGTAGCGTAAATCTGCTGCTGTTCCTCTGTCAGACCGCCACCCTTGACCTGACTCTCTGCTTCGGCAGCCAGTTTGTCTTGCAATTCCTGCAGTCCGACGCGGTTTCTTTCACGGCGCATCTGCATGATTTCTTCACGATGACTTGCTGCAAGGGCATTGAAAGCTTGCTGAACCTTCTGCATCCTCAACTGTTTGGAGAACTGTTTAAGCTGCCCTTCATTATACACTTGTCCCCAGACAATATAGAACTGCGAACCACTGCTTCTGCGCTCAGGATTCACCTCGTCGCCCTGACGTGCAGCAGCCAGGGCCCCTCGCTTATGGAAAATGCCGTCCTTGATTTCAGCTTCAAGAGTATAATCCGGGCCACCAACGCCAAGCATCTTCCCGGCAGGTGCACCCTTTGAATCAGGATCGCCGCCCTGAATCATAAAGTCCTTAATCACCCGATGGAACAGCGTTCCGTCATAATAACCATCTTCCACCAGTTTCACGAAGTTGTCACGGTGGATTGGGGTCTCGTCATACAGGCGAACCACGATGTCGCCCAGCATTGTCTGTATCTTAACTTTCATATCTGTATTGTTCGTTTATGTCATTAATTCAATCGTTCATGCTCGACAAAGCCCAGGCAAGCTCGCTCTGTTCCCCGCTTAATCACGATTTTCGGCACAAAATTACTAAAAATCGACGAATTTCGGCCACATCGTAAGTGAATGTATGTTATTTTGGCAAAAAAACAGCTTTTCAATCCGTACGGAATCTTACGTGAAGAACGAACAAAAGGTCGTATCAAAATGGTAGTCCCGATTTCGTACATCACCCCTGTACAGAATCCGAATGACATTTTGGCACGCTCTCTTAGGCAAACCATCGCCCCCTTGCTGGTAAGCCCTGCCGTTCCTCAGCTTCACCGAGAGTACGGCACGCCTCCGCCCCCTTCCTTAACGTTCAGTGGTTAGTGTGCCTCGCGGTTCTGCCGCGAGGTACCAGCAGCCTCCGAATTGCTCAACTTATTGTTCAATTTCTGAACAATTAAATCCCCTCAATCGCGCTGTTGTGCAGCTACCAACAAGAATATAAATAACCATAATTATTTATGTATCTTCATCAAAAAACCAAATATTATTAGTAATTTTGCGTCAAATTCTCAGTCAATGAACAAAGTAGCAATCGCCCTTTGGGTAGCCACTATCATCATCCTTGGCTCAGGCTTCTATGGCTTCTATATTTTAGCGGCCATCGTCGCCATCATAGCCATCTTCTTGCTTGTCTTCTACAAGCCGCTCCTTCGCTGCCAATGGCGAAAGGAAGACCTCGACTATCTCGACACACTCTTCCGCTTCCACCAGCGCGAAGAATACGAGCGCCGCCGGCAGAAATACATCAGTCTGTATGGCCGCGACCCCGGCTCCTACGACGAGCGCCTTCTTCACGAAAGACAAGAAGGCTCAGACCAAAACTGGTTGAAGAAGCTGCGGTTCTTTACAGGCAAATAAACGTCACTTGGATTACAAAGTGGTGCTTTTCGAAGGTAATATACCCCTATATTACTTTCGAGAAGGACCGCTTCTTGACTTGCGAAGAACCATCCCACCGATAGGGAAGGACCGATAATTTTCAACCGGTTATTCAAACTGATCCCTTTATAACTGATTATCAATACAAAAATGGGAAGCCCTCTGTGTGGCTTCCCATCTGCTTTTGCGGAGAGTGAGGGATTCAAACCCCCGATACCCGAAAAGGGTATACCGGATTTCGAGTCCAGCGCGATCGATCACTCTGCCAACTCTCCTTTTCGATTGCGGGTGCAAAGGTAATGCTTTTTTCTGATTCGGCCAAATTTTTTCAGAACTTTTTCTCCGGGCATGTTTTATTTTTTGTGTTTTGAGCTTTGAGCGGACATCCGCTGCATCCGTCACAGGGGTTGCTGCTGCTCCGACGGAAAGCCAGCCAGATGCGCCGCAGGGCGTAGGCGGCTGCCAGGGCCACGATGAGGATGGCAAGTGTTGTCTGCATGCGCATCAGTAATATAATAGAGTAATGTTCGTGCGAACCTATTTAATAATAATCTTGTTGACAAGACTGCTCAGGGCGTTGACCATCTTGTTGGGCGAGGCCTTGTCCTCGATGGCTTCGGGGTTGACGACGGCGAGGAGCCCGAGTGGGCGCATCTCGACGTTGATGTCGAGCCCCATCTCGATGGGGTCGCCGTCGAAGTGGACAGGCCCCGGCGTCTCGCGACGGATGTGGACGCGGCGCGCCTGGAAGGTCTTGATGCTCGAATTGCTGTTGAGCGTCTTGGCAAAAAGGTCCATGGCCAGCTTCGGGGCTTCCATCACGTTGAAGGGCTCCATCACGATGACGTCCATCAGGCCGTCCTGCATGGAGGCTCCGGGGGCTATGTAGGCGTTGTTGCCGTATTGTGCGGCATTGGCGCAGGTGATGAGGAAAGCCTTGTAGTGGTGGGTGCCCGTCTCGTCCTCGATGACGTAGGTCTCCGGCTTGTATTTCAGTCCCTCCTTGAGCACATTCTCTACGTAGGTGACGAGGCCGCGCTTGCCTGCCTCGGCAAACTTGAGCGAGACGAAGGCATCGAAGCCTACGCCGCAGGTGCAGAAGAAGGGCTGGTCGTTGATGATGCCATAGTCGAACTGCTCGATGCGCCCGAGGTTGATCATCTCGAGGGCACCCTTCATGTCCATGGGCAGACAGAGATGGCGCGCCAGTCCGTTGCCGGAGCCGCAGGGCACGATGCCGAGCGCCGTGGGGCTCATGACCAGCGCACGGGCCACCTCGTTGACCGTCCCGTCGCCCCCGACGGCCACGCAGATGTCGACATGCTCGCTGACGCATTGCGCCGCAATGACCGACGCATGGCCGGCATAGGCCGTCTTCACGATGCGCCAGTCGTACTTCGCGGCATCGAGGGTGTCGCTGACCAACTGCTCGAATCCTTCTTTTGAACGCGTGCCCGATATGGGATTGACGATGAAGACAATTTGTGCTTTTGACTTTTGCATAGGTGCAAATGTACAAAAAAGAGTCGGAAAAACAAGCAAAATAGATATAAAAATAACTTAAACAGAACATTTATTTCGAAAAATGGAGGTAGTTTGAATTATTTTGTGTAACTTTGCAGCCTGTTTAAAAGTGAAAACCTATAAAACGTTATGGGACAACTACAAGAAAGATTCAAGGAGTACCGCTTGCCGCAGGAGTTCATGGCTAAGGGCGTTTATCCCTATTTTCGTGCCATCACCGGCAAACAGGGCACCGAGGTTGAAATGGGCGGCCATAAGGTACTGATGTTTGGATCGAATGCCTATACAGGGCTTACGGGTGACCAGCGCATCATAGACAAGGCTAAAGAAGCACTCGACAAATATGGAACAGGTTGTGCGGGAAGCCGTTTCCTCAACGGCACCCTCGATCTCCACATCCAGCTTGAGAAGGAGATTGCCGCATTTGTGGGCAAGGACGACTGCCTCTGCTTCTCGACGGGATTCAGCGTCAACCAGGGTGTCATTCCGGCATTGCTCAGTAAGGACGACTACGTGATCTGCGACGACCGCGATCATGCCAGCATCGTCGACGGGCGCCGCCTGGCCTTTGCCAAGCAGCTGCACTATAAGCACAACGACATGGAGGACCTGGAGCGCGTGCTGCAGCGCCTGCCTCAGGAAGCCGTCAAGCTGATTGTGGTCGACGGCGTCTTCTCAATGGAGGGTGACCTGGCAAAACTGCCGGAAATCGTTGCGCTCAAGAAGAAGTACAATTGCTCGGTGATGGTCGACGAGGCTCACGGCATCGGCGTCTTCGGGCGTCAGGGCCGCGGCGTCTGCGATCATTTCGGACTGACCGCCGACGTCGACCTGATCATGGGCACCTTCTCGAAGTCGCTCGCATCCATCGGCGGTTTCATCGCTGCCGATGCCGACACGATCAACTTCCTGCGCCATCATTGCCGCACCTACATCTTCTCTGCTTCCAACACGCCTGCCGCTACGGCCGCTGCCATGGAGGCACTCCACATCATCCAGAACGAACCTGAGCGCATCGAGCGCCTCTGGGAGGTGACCCGCTATGCACTGAAGCGCTTCCGCGAGGAAGGCTTCGAGATCGGCGACACCGAGAGCCCCATCATTCCCCTCTACGTGCGCGATACGGAGAAGACATTCCTCGTCACGGCCCTGGCCTTCAACGCTGGCGTCTTCATCAACCCTGTCATTCCGCCGGCTTGCGCTCCACAGGACACTCTCGTGCGCTATGCGCTCATGGCCACTCACACGCAGGAGCAGGTTGAGCGTTCGGTCATTGCGCTGAAGAAGATTTTCGTCGAGCAGGGAATCATTCAATGATTGAGAATTGAGAATTGATAATTGATAATTGAGGATTGAGAATTGTAGATTGGTGCTGCTGAACGACCTGTCCATGGTTAATAATTGTAAATGTGGTACTAATTTTCAATCCTCAATTTTCAATTCTCAATTTTAATTAGTACCTTTGCACCCGCAAAAATATCGAGGTGTAGCGCAGTTGGTAGCGTTCCTGGTTTGGGACCAGGATGTCGCAGGTTCGAGTCCTGTCACCTCGACCTAACTAAATTGAACACTCCCGATAAGCCCCACGGCTGTCGGGATTTTCTTTACACGACGGATTATGCTGACACACCTTTACATCAAGAACTTCACGCTTATCGACGAACTCGACATGGAGTTTCGGAGCGGCTTTTCGGTCATCACGGGCGAAACCGGGGCCGGAAAGAGCATCATCCTCGGTGACATAGGCTTGCTGTTGGGGCAGAGGGCCGACCTGAAGACGATCAAGCAGGGGGCCGACAAGTGCGTCATCGAGGCTCACTTCGACTTGTCGCGCTATCAGATGCAGGCCTTCTTCGAGCAGAACGACGTTGAATATGATGGTCACGACACGATTGTGCGCCGCGAACTGACCGCCGCTGGCAAGAGCCGCTCGTTCGTCAACGACACGCCGGTGCCCCTCTCGCTCCTGAAAGACCTCGGTGAACGGCTTGTCGACGTCCATTCGCAGCATCAGAACCTTCTGCTCAACAAGCATGACTTTCAGCTGCAGGTGGTCGACATCATTGCCAAGGACGCCAAGGAGCTCGATGCCTATTCGCAGGCCTTCAGCCATTATCAGGAACTGCAAAGGCAGCTGGAGAACCTGCTGGAGGAGATTGAGCAGAACACGCGCAACAAGGACTTCCTTCAGTTTCAGTTTGATGAACTCGCCGCAGCCCGGCTTGTGGCTGACGAACAGGAGGAGCTGGAGGCGCGCGCCGACACGATGACCCACGCTGAGGACATCAAGCAGGCTTTCTACAAGGCAGAGAGCCACCTGCTCGACGACGAGGGTGGGGTGGTGGCCCGCCTGAAGCAGACGGCTTCGTCGCTCCGCGATATTGAGCGCGTCTATCCGCAAGCCGCTGAACTGGCTGAGCGCGTTCAGAGCTCCTATATCGAGCTGAAGGACGTGGCTGCCGAGGTGAGCACCCGCCTGGAGGAGATCGACTTCGACCCCTCGGAGCTCGACGCGGTCAACACGCGGCTCGACCGACTCTACGACCTGGAGAAGAAATACCACGTGGCAACCGTCGCGGAACTGCTGGACATCCAGCTTGACCTCGAACAGCGTCTTGTCCAGATGGACAACAGCGATGAAGCCGTGGACGAGCTTCGCCGTCAAGTCGACGCCGCGCTGCAGGTCTGCCAGACAAAGGCCGACGCGCTGACCCGCAAGCGGAAGTCTGCGGCCAAGGTGATTGAGCGACAGATGCTTGAGCGCCTCGTACCGCTGGGAATGCCGCGCGTGCGATTTGAAATCGGTTTTGCAGCAGAGCCGCTCCAGCGCCATGGGCAAGACAAGGTGGCCTTCCTCTTCAGCGCCAACACTTCGACGCCGCTCCAGCCGGTGGCGCAGGTGGCTTCCGGTGGCGAGATCGCACGTGTCATGCTTGCCGTAAAGGCGATGATTAGCGGTGCCGTGAAACTGCCCACAATCATCTTCGATGAGATTGACACGGGCGTCAGCGGCAAGATTGCCGAGCAGATGGGACAGATGATGCAGGAGATGGGCGCACAGGACCGTCAGGTGATCAG
>JAFTGI010000126.1 GCA_017458195.1 Prevotella sp. | reverse complement strand
CGTGACTTTCGCCAACGACACCACACATACGTTCCTACGACTGAACAACGAGACGTTCCCAGAAACAGCCTATGTCGATTCGCTGGCACTCGACGTGAACCAGAAGTATATTTACTATAAAGTACGCGCGGTGGACTGGTCCACCAACATCAGCGATTGGAGCCATTGGATAGAGGTGAAACGCCCGCATATCTCACCGCCCACCCAACCTCACCTCGACAAGTCTTCGCACGATGACGAGAAAGGCATGTACATGCGATGGGTGGTCGGTCCCGATGCCGACATGGATCACCACGTGCTCTGGCGACGCGTAGGCGATAAAGGCGACTGGGAGGAATTGCAGCGCTGGGATGCCGACTCGCTGGCGAAAGTGGGGAAATGGACGGTGGATGTGTATGACAACCCGCGCCACAACCGGCAGGAACGCTACTATTACATGGTGGAATCGTTCAACTCGAGTCCCTTCACCTCGCAAAGCCTCGCGGTAAGCTGGCTGCACCAGGGGCCGAAATATTTCGATATTCCCATCAAGCTCTACGGTGCACACAACAGTGGCGGACTAGTTCGCCTGACATGGGATCTGGGCGAACTGCCTGAAGCACTACGCAACACGCCATACTACTACTGTGTGTTCCGCCGCTTGACCGGTCAGAAGAGTTTCAGCTACGTGATGAACGTTGAGGCCGACAAGTCCCTGTACGAAGAAAAGCGCTTGAACAAGGACGAGGAAGCCGAATACTATGTGCTACTGCACTTCAGCGACGGACGAGAGAGCCATCCCTCGAATGTGGTGACGGTCAGAAGTGAGAAGTAAAAAAGTGAAAAGTGAAAAGTGAAGCGCGATATGAAGAAGACACTGAGACATCTGCTTTACGCCATCGCCGTGCTGCTGGGCGCCGCACTGGCGACGGCCTGCGGCGACTACTTCGAGGGCGTGACGACGGCCGGCGAGATGCAGCTGACCCGCAAGGTCATCCCACTCATCGAGGGCGACCGCTACAGCATCCCCGTCACGTTCTCGCCCGTGGAACTGTCGAACAACACGGTCTACTGGCTGACCGAGGACAACACCGTGGCCCGCTTCGTCAACGACACGCTCGTGGCCCTCAGCGAGGGGCAGACCCTGGCATACGCCTGGAGCTCCATCGACCTGCTGCGCGACACGGCCATCGTCGTCGTACTGCCGGGCATGTATGAGGCGCCCGCCGACTATCCCTACGACATGGTCATCTATGCCTCGGTCATGATCCACGGCACGCCGCTGACGCCCGACAATGCCGACCAGTATGCCATCGGGGCCTACGTCGGCGAGGAGCTGCGCGGTCTGGGCCAGATGCAGCGCCACCACGATGTCGACTACATGGTCATACGCGTCTGGAGCCCCTTCGAGCGGGGCGAGCGCGTGACGCTGCGCTGCTACTACCGCGGTCAGGCCCGCGCCGAGCTGTTCCCCGACGTGTTCACCTTCGACGGCGAGCGCCACGGCACCCTCTCGCAGCTCTATCCCCTCGTGCTCGACGACGACGCCGAGGAATACATGCCGGAGATCGACGTGCCCGGCTTCGATTACAACCACGGCGAGCCGGCCGACACGGTGGAGGTATTCACGGACTTGGACTAACAATTAAATATAAGGTGATATGAAGAAGACTGCACTATACATCCAGCTGCTGATGGCCGCCCTCGTGATGGCCTCCTGCAACCTGTTCATCGACGAGGAGCTCGACACGAACTACGGCGACGTGCCCGAGCGCACCGGCGACGAGTACGACAACGTGGTCTCGGCCGAGGGCGACGGCTGCACCATCAACTACCAGCTGAAGCGCGACGTGCGACATCTGGGCGAGCGCGACCTGCAGTACATCCGCTACGTGCAGCGCGACGAGATCGGCGCCCTCATCGAGATCCACTATGCCGCCGACACGCCCGAGGAGCTGCTGCCCGTGCCGGGCGAGGTGCTGCTCTCTGGCGTCAACGACAAGTTCGACTGGGGCTGCAGCCACCGCCTGAAGAACCGCTACTTCGAGGACGGCGTCTACAAGTTCCTGGGCACGATATGCAGCGTCAAGGAGGTCTACGAGACGCTCGAGATCGACGGCCAGCTGACCACCACCGAGACAGAGGAATACTACGTCCAGCCGGACGCCGACGAGGGCGACGAGCCCAGCGAGGCCCGCACCCGTGCCGACGACGGCGGCGACGGCATGAAAGTGGCGTTCGAGGACGACGGCTTCATGTTCAAGGTGGAATTCGGCATCCTGCAACTGAGCACCGATTATGGCGACTTTGGCGCGTCGTTCAGCATGCCGTCCGAAACCAACTTCACCAAGATAACGGTGGAGGCCGTCTTCGACGACTTCTCGCTCAGCAATCCCGAGTTCCAGCTCATCAAGACCATCGAGGAGCAGAACGATATCACGCTGGAGGGCACGTGGCAGCACGAGTTCGGCTTCAAGAAGAAAGCCTTCAGGTGGCACCCCGTCAAGGGCAAGGTCTTCTCCTGTCCCCCCCTGGTCGTCGTCTTCTTCGTCGACGTCGAGCTGCATCCCGCCATCGGCTTCAAGGCATCAGCCAAGATCACCCGCCATCAGAAAGTGGTCGTCACCTACACCGTCAACCTCTATGATGCCACCTGCAAACAGACGGAAAAGAAGCTCATCGACGAGCCATGGAAGGTGGATGGCGAAGTCACCATTACGTTCAGCCTCGAACTCGACATCTCCGTCGGCTTCGGATTCTACGGCAAGGTGTTCAGCGTCAGGTTCGTACCCTATCTCAACTTCACGTTGGAGGCGAGCTGGCCGGGCTTCACACAGGGTGCTCTTTTAGACGCCTCCACCGGCAAAGGCGTCGACTTCACGGTGGAGCTGGGCGGACGCATCCGATTCGTCGTCGACTTCACCTTCGACAATCTCTTCGGCTCCTCCAATACGGTTGAGCAGACCCAAGCCAACCTGCAGAAGGCAGCAGAACTATACAACGAGCATAGCGAATTCTACAATTCGATGAAAGATTATGAGAAGACCTTCGGAACAACTGATACTGAGGATTTCAACACTAATCAAAACAAAGAGTGGGGCCACAACATCGACATCATCAAGGTAAAGCTATTCCAATGGAACGTCACGTGGTTCCCCGTCATCTCCGACGAATCGTTCACCATCAACAAATATTGGGAGACGTCCGACAAGCTCGCCTTCAGTTCACAATATAAGATTAAGAAGACCGGCCTCTTTGCCTCGGTTGCATCGTACTGCCCCGCCCTGCGCATCATGGACGGCACGAAACAGTTAGCCGTGGTCTACCCCGAAGAGGGCGGCAAGGAAGCACGTCTGGAGCGTGACAAGACCTATCACTTCACGCTGCCCGACCTGCCGTCCAACCGCGTGCTCTACGCCGTGCCGAGCTACTACGAGCGCGTCTTCGGAACAAATATACTCGAGGCCGTCGACAAGGGAACGCCGTTCTACACCATCACGCCCTCAGTGGTCATCGACGAGCTGAGGCCCTGCGACTTCATCGTCGACAACGAAGGCCGCTATGCCTCCAAGAACGGCAAGATGTTCATGTATATCTTCAAGGTGGAGAGCAAGATGGTGGTGGAAGGCAGCCACAACCTCGCTTCGTGGCATCTTAAGGACAAGGTGACGGGACAGACCGCCAAGAGTCTTGGCTGGTCGAAGAAGAAGAAAGACGGCAAATGGACCGTTCTCTGGAAATTCTTTGCCCGCACCAATATCCCCACGACGATTCAGACCCTCAAGTACCACGCCGACATCGTGCCCGTCCACCAGCTGGATACCGATGACAGCGGAACGACTCATGAAGGCAATCACTACGAGATCATGGTCTACAGCAACGGCACGTACGACATCATCGACGACGGCTCGGGCATGGGCATGGAGGGGCTGACCTACGAAATCAAAGGAGAATTTGCCCGCCGCTACCGCAACCTGCCGTCGGTCGTGCCCGACGAGCGCGACGACGTGGAGACCGAGGTCGTCATCGACAAGATCATCGACCCCGACGGCGAGGTCGTCTACGAGTGTCCGGACAGCCAGACCATATAGTCATCGGCTGCGGTCGCTAATGATCATTGCATCCGACAAAAGCAATTACTCTTAAATTAAAACATCACACAATGGTACAGAAGAAATCTTTCATCAGAATAATCATGATGCTCAGCCTGCTGGCGACAGCTGGGGGCAGTGTGCGGGCTATTGATTACACTTACATGTACGACACGAGTTATCCGGCTAACAACCCTGTCATCACCTTGCGTACCTATAAGTACGTTAAAACATTGGGGTTTGGTGATTGGTTTTCCGATTATGATTATGCCATTTCTTCTCTGTATGCCATTATCGGTTCGGGAGATGTCATGATACCAGAGTATGGAGTTTCCGTCAAGATAGGTGAAAGAACTACAGGCAATCCTTTCAGAGCGGTTGGATGGGACTACGCCACCTCAACGACATTCGACGTCAACAGCCCGGCCGACCTGAGTTCGCTGACGTTTGACGGCCCCGTGGATATTTATGGCAACTTCACGCTGCAGAACCTGCAGGGAGAACTGAGTTTCGAGAGCACTACCTCGACGGTCATGAGCGGAGCCACGCTGAGTCTTCCGAGGGCGACAGCGCTCAGCATGCGTGGAATGGACGTGAAGGGCACGATCCTGGCCCCCGTCATCCCTTCGCTCGACCTGAACAGCAAGACAACGGTGAGCGGCACGGTCACCGCCCAGAGTGCCACGAGCCTCACGGTGGATGGCAGCGTGCCTTCAACAGGCGTCGTCAACACGCCCGCTGCCACGCAGGTCACCATTGGCACCAACGCATCGATCTTTGGCACCATCAATGCCAGCGTGGCAACGTCGGTCAGCATCAACTCGCAAAACTTCTACGGCACGCTGAAGAGCAACCGGCTGACCAGCATCACGCTGGGCAACACCAACTTCGCTTCGGCGGGAAAGATTGACTGCAGCAGTCTGCGCGACATCTACATCCCTGACAACGCCAGCCTACCCGTCTTCGTCGGCGACTACAGCAGCCACTTCACGGCCCCGAGCGGTACGATCACCGTCCACGTCTATGACATGACCTCCAGCCAGATTGCTGCCATGAAGACCTCGGCCACATGGAACGGCTTCAAGCAGATCGTCAACCACAAGAGCACCGTCAGCTACACGCTGGTGAACGACGGCAATGCCCGCATGACGTTCATCGGGCTGAACAACCCCAGCTACCCCATGTCCACCAGCCTCACCCAGTTAGCCACCATCTACAGCGGCTCGAAGACCGGGACGGCGACTGCCGAGAAGGACTATGCCGTGGAGATCATGGATGTCGACTTCGACACCAAGAACGTGCAGCTGCTGCGCAACGGCCATGTGGTGACGCTGCAGACGGGCGACAACCAGGGGCGGCCCGTGCGCTACTACGAAGACTTGAACCTGATGCAGGACGTGCGCTACGAGCTGACCGTCACCGACTTGACCTGCACGCTGACCTTCAACCAGACGGGCTACACAGGGCGCATCATGTACGAGAAGACCCTCAACGGCACTACGACGACGGGCGTCGTCACCAGCACGGCGCCGACGGTGACCTGCGCGCGGGGCAGTCAGCTGAAGCTCACCATCCCCTACGACCAGTACACGCCGAACCTTCTCCGTCTGAACGGAAGCACGGTGACCATGACGAAGGCCAACGGCGAGGCCACGGCCACCATCACCGTGCCCTCGGCAGCGACGGCCGACGTAGACCTCACGTGGCAGGAGCCGCAGCAGACCTACGAAACCCACCAGCCGCAGATCATGATCATGCGCTCCGGCGAGGGACAGGTAATGTTCAAAGGTGCCGTCTGTCTTCCTTCGGATGAGTGGTCCCAGTATCTCGACGATTATGAACAAAGCGGTTTGCTATTATCCGGCCGTGATGGTTACGGCACATGGGTGATGACCGGCAATGGACCCGTCAGTTGCACCCAGACAGTCACCAATGTGACTGCGCCCTGCGTGGATCCTCGCGGGGACGACTCCTTAGATGAAGGTTCTTGGGGATTCATCGTTGAGATTACGCCCGTTGCGGGGCAGAAACTGAAAACCCTCTTGTTAGGCCGTATAAGTGGAGGTGAATTGTCTTGGGAAGATATGGTCTCCGATGACTATTTGAATGAATCCTATGTCACATACGATGCCTCTACCAACACCTATACATTCGATATCCGTGGCGACTACATGAACTTCGGTGTTGGCGACTATGTCGTGAACATCGCCATGGGCCCCGAGGAGACGGCCGTCGAGACGGGCGCCACGCTCAACTTCGTGCGCCGGGGCGGACGCACCGAGGTGCTGTTCGAGAAGGAGGATGTCGACGGAACGCTCACCGACCAAGTCATAGGCGAAGGCAGCACGACCTTCAACCTGAAATATTTCACGGAAGCCGAGCTGGACGATGCCGGCATGAGTTATTACCAAATGCTGTGGTTCAATCCCGCTGAGGGCGAGACCATCCGCGTCTTCTGCGACGGCACCGACATCACCAGCCAACTGGTCTACAACTCCCAGACGGGCAATGCCCGCCTCGACCTTGAGCGCCGGAACCATACCTACACCCTGCTCATCGAGGAGGCGTCCGACAAGAACCGCGCCACCTCCTCTTTCGCCAATCCCGATGGTCTGCCGATGGTCTTGACCTACAAATACGTGGATGAAACGACGATCGACAAGAAATTCTCGGACGACTATTTCCAGTTGAGCTTCAACGACGACGACCGTCAGCGGGTTGTCTATGCCTGGCTGAGGGTGCCTTACGACGGACAGGCTGTCAAGGTGCTCCGCGACGGAACGGACGTCACAGCCAACTTTACTGAATCTAACCACCCTGTTTCTGACGGCTACTTTGAGTATCAATTGGACTTGAAGAACAACAACCAGTGGCAGGTCTCCTACGACACCAGCCACCGGCAGACCTTCGTCCGCAGGGGAGGAGAAGGCATGGTGGAGGTGTGGAACGACATCTTGTCCGGCACCGCCTATACGCCGCTCGAGGAGGGCGTGACCACGCTCAGCCTGCCGCCTGTCGACTATCTGGAGCTTCCGAGCGACGAGGTGCAGATACTGATTGAGAAGGTGGATGGCGAGAAAGTCACCGTCACGCGCAACGGGCAGGACGTCACCGGCCTGTTCACCCTTGCTACCAAGAACGGCAAGACCTGCTATTGCCTCTCTGACGCCGACGGCGACTGGCAGACGGAAAGTGGCTTCCAGCTGCGCGACCCCGCCGTGTGGGAGATCATGATTGAGAATGCCGCAGCGGCTGACAACAGCGCCTTCGACGTGAACGGCGACAATAAGGTGGACATCACCGACGTGACGAAGATCGTCAACAAGATTCTGGAAAGGGAGTAAGCCCCGACATACTCACGAACCGGACCGCCTTCGGCGGGAAATTTTTCAAAATTTGAAACAAAATTGAACAAAATGACAATTTTAAAAGCGCAAGATGAAAGATTTTGAATTAATTTTGAAAAATTTCCAGCCGAAGGCTGCTGTTTCTCCGGTTCGCAGAATAGATACAAGTCCGACTCCTATCTCTAAAGGACGTTAAAAAAACTGCCAGCATGAGGATTATTCGGGAAAAAGTCTGTAACTTTGACGACAAATTCAGACTCTAACTATATTTATTATGACGAAAAGAATCCTCACGCTGCCGTTAGCCATGGCCCTTGTCGCCATGACCGCCGTGGCAGCACCCGTCAGCCGCGAGCAGGCCCGCGAACAGGCCCGCCGCTTCGCTCAGACGAAAGGCCGCGGGGTCAGCACGGCCCCCCACCTCGCCCACCGCGCGCCGGCCCGCCCCGGCGCCACGACATCCCCCTACTACATCTTCGACCTCGACCACGACGGCGGCTTCGTCGTCGTCTCGGGCGACGACCGCACGGCGCCCATCCTGGGCTATGCCGACGGCGGCACCTTCGACCCGGCCCGCATCCCGACCAACATGCAGGCATGGCTCGACGGCTATGCCGACGCCATCGCGGCCCTCGACGACGACGCGCAGCCGCAGCCGCAGCAGCCCCTGATGCGGGCCGCCGACGCCGTGGAGCGCACGCCCGTGCCCGTCCTGATGACGACGACCTGGGACCAGGGGGCGCCCTACAACAACAGCTGCCCAACGCTGGGCGGACAGCGCTGCCCGACGGGCTGCGTGGCCACGGCCATCGCCCAGATCATGTATCACCAGCGCTGGCCGCAGGGCCCGACGGAGGTCATCCCGAGCTACACCTACGAGGTGGACGGCCAGACCTATACGCGCGGCCAGCTGCGCTCCGTCACCTTCGACTGGGACGCCATGCGCGACCACTACGACGGCAATGCCGACGGCTCCGCCATCGCCACCCTCATGCTCTACGTCGGACAGGCCAGCCACATGACCTACGCCCCCGCCGGCTCCGCCACCCTCTCGGGCGAAGGGGCGCGGGCGCTGCGCGAGTGCTTCGGCTACGATGTCAACACGCGCCTCGTCTCGCGCGCCGGCCACACCATCGACTCGTGGGAGGGCCTCATCTGGCGCGAGCTGGCCGAGGGTCGGCCCGTCTACTATGCGGCTGTCAACACGGGCGGGGCCCACGCCTTCGTCTGCGACGGCTACGACACCGACGGTCTGTTCCACATCAACTGGGGCTGGGGCGGATGGTGCAACGGCTTCTTCCGACTCTCCGTGCTCAACCCCGACGACCAGTCGGGCATCGGCGCCAGTCCCACGCCTGACGGCTACTCCATGGGCCAAGAGGCCATCATCGGCATCCAGCCACCCACGGGTCTGCCCGAGGAGCCTAAGGAGGTGAAGGTCAACTTCACCGAGCTGTCGGTCAGCAGTGGCCGCTACATCGTCTACGACCTGTGGAACTCGCTCGACGTGGGCACCCACGTGTTTGAATACGGGCTGGCCACCATCGGCGACGACGGCGAGGTGCTACAGGTCATCGACGCCTGGACCAACGGCGACCCGCTGCCGCCGGGCTACGGCTTCGTCGGCGTGGAGCGCGACATCGCGGGCCGGCTGCCGACCGGCACCCACCGGCTGCAGCCCGTCAGCCGCGAGGTGGGCTCGCCCACGTGGCACACCGGCAATGCGCAGCGCTACGTCAGTTGCACCGTCAGCACCACGGGCGCCATGACGCTCAAGGCCCACCCTTCGGTCAGCGTCCGCGTGACGGGCTACGAATATCCCGGCAACCACATCGCCACCCAGCAGCAGGAGGTGCGCATCAAGGTGCGCAACAGCGGCGACGAGCTCTATCGCGAGGCCTTCCTCTTTGCCTATCTCAACGCCAACGAGCCGCGGCAGGTGGCCACGCGCACAGCCCTCATCGTGCGCGAGGGCGACACCGACTCGCTGTCGCTGTTCTTCACGCCCGAGCGGGAGGGCCGCTACACCATCGACATCGCCCTCGACGACCGCGACGCGCAGCGCATCGGATCAAGCAAGGTGGACATCCACGGCTTCATGCTGCCCGACGACCTGACCACGACGGAGGGCGGCACGCTGACCTTCTCGCACCAGGGCGTCAACAGTGCCGAGAGTGCTCCGATGGCCATCGACAACAACCTGACCACCAAGTACTGCGCCAACATCAACCCCGCCGGCAGCGTCTGGCTGCGCTATCAGTCGCAACAGCCCGTCGTGCTGACCAGCTACAGCATCAGCTCGGCCAACGACGCCCCTGAGCGCGATCCCCGCTCGTGGCGACTGCAGGGCAGCAGCGACGGCCGCACGTGGACCGACCTCGACAGCCGCACGGACGAGACCTTCGACAGCCGCTTCCTGACCCGCACCTTCGCCGTGGAGCCGGCCGACACAGCCTTCACGTGGTTCCGCCTCTACGTGCAGGAGCGCCGCGACCCCGCCGCGACGATCTTCCAGATTTCCGAGTGGCAACTCTTCGGCCACGCCCCTGAGCCCGACGCCATCCGCGCCATCGCGGCCGACGAAAAGGCGCCCGCCAGGGTCTACACCCTCGACGGACGCCCCGTGAACGGTTCTATACATCGGAAGCCCGGCCTCTACATCGTCGACGGCCGGAAGCAGAGAAGTCAACGATAGCGCTTCTTTTCTACCACGGATTTCGCGGATTTAACGGATTCTTTAATTGAATAACCACGGATTCCACGGATTTAACGGATTCTTTAATTAAACAACCACGGATTTCGCGGATTAAACGGATTTTTAGATGTGTCAAGAGGTGGGTCTGAATTTTGTACATCGGGCATGTACGTTTCATACATCGGGCATGTACGAATGGTACATGCCCGATGTACAGAATTTCCAGCAAATATATTTAGGAATAAGAAAATCCGTTAAATCCGCGAAATCCGTGGTTGTTTAGGCTCAGTCCGAAAAACTGGTTGCAGAAGCTGCGGTTCTTTACAGGCAAATAAACGTCACTTTTATTACAAAGGGGTGCTTTTTGAAGGTAATATACACCTATATTACTTTCGAGAAGCACCCCTTCTTGACTTGCGAAGAACCATCTCACCGATAGGGAAGGACCGATATTTTTCAACCGATTATTCGTAACTACTCAGTCCCTGAGCATTGTTGTTTAGGAGGGTCTGAAAGAGACTCTCCTAAACAATATACTTTTCGATAAATGTAGCGTCAGGTGCT
>JAFTGI010000125.1 GCA_017458195.1 Prevotella sp. | reverse complement strand
GGCGGCGGGTAGGGCGGCGGGGGCGACTGAATCGCCCCCCACAGTGGAGGAGGGGCTGATGGTGAGGCGGCTGCGGGCGTTGTCCCAGTGGAAGTGGGTCTCGCGGTAGTTGCCGTCGCGATAGGCCCATGTGGAGCCGTCGTCCTCGTAGAGCGTGAAGTCGCCGTCGGCGCCGGGCCACACATCGATGGTGTCGCCCGTCAGGGGGATGATGCTGCCCGCGCGGACATAGAGGGGCATGCGCTCCAGGGGGGCATCGGCCGTGAGCGTCTGTCCGCCGTCGTAGGCGCGGCCCGTGTGGTAGTCAATCCAGCGCGTCCCCTTCGGCAGGTAGACCCGGCGGCTGCGGGCGCCCGGCTCCGTGACCGGACAGACGAGGAAGGCGGGCCCATACATGAACTCGTCGCGCAGGTCGAGCACCTGCGGATCGTCGGCGAAGTCGAAGGCCAGGAGGCGCATGGGCGTATAGTCGTCGCGGCTGACGCGGGCCGTGAGCGAATAGACGTAGGGCATCATCCTGCAGCGCAGCCGTACCAGGTCAGTGCAGATGCGCTGCACGGTGTCGCCGTAGGCCCAGAGCTCATTGGGGCCCGTCGTGTCGAAAGGCTCACGACGGCCGTGCGCCCGGAAGATGGGACAGAACGTGCCATACTGGAACCAGCGGGCGAACGTCTCGCGGTAGTCGGGCTTCGAGGGGTCGCCGCCCGAGTAACCGCCGATGTCAGTGGTCCAGTAGGGCTGGCCCGTGGCACAGAAGTCGAGTCCGGCGGCAATCTGCCTGCGCAGCTCGTCGAGCGTCGAGGGGATGTCGCCGCTCCAGACGGCCGTGCCGTAGCGCTGCTGTCCGGCCCATGCACAGCGGGTGAGCATGTAGGGCCGGCGGTCGGGCACGGCCTCGGTGAGCGCCTCGTGGAAGTTGCGGATGTGGAGCAGCGGATAGAGGCAGCGCACGCGGTGGGCCGGGCCCATGGCGGTCTGCGTCTCAAGGAACGACTGCATGTGGTCGGGCTCGGGGCCGTCGAGAAACCAGCCGTCGATACCCAGGCGGAGCAGGTCGCTGATCAGCTCGCGGTATTCGCGGCGGGCCTCGGGGTTGAACACGTCGTAGACGATGCCGTCGATAGCACGTGCCCCGTCGAGCAGATAACCCTTCGCGGCCATGCGCTCATAGTTGGGCGTGCCGGGCTTAAAGCATGGCCACTGGGTGATGACGACGTGGGTGTCATAGACGCGGTGGAGCGAGTCGAGCATCGAGGGCAAGTCGGGCCACAACTGCTCGTCGAAGCGCATGGCGCCCGTGCCGTAGCGGCCCCAGTAGTGATAGTCGATGAAGATGCTCGACATGGGAATCCCTTCATCCTGCATGCGCTGCGCTATGCCCATCAGCTCGTGGCGGTCGTGGTAGCGGTTGCGGCTCTGATGGTAGCCCAGGGCCCAGCGGGGCAGCATGGGCACGTGGCCGGTCAAGGTGCGGTAGTGAGAGATAAGTTCATCAATAAGAGACCCACCCCCAGCCCCTCCCTGTGAGGGAGGGGAGTAAATAGACTTAGCTACGAATATGTAATAATCCACGACGTTGCCATAGTCGCTCTGCAGGGTCATGTGGCCGTCGTGTTCATTGAAGACGGTGCGTGAATAGTTGTCCCAGAACAGGCCCCAGCCGGCCGTCGAGTAGACCACGGGGATGGCGGCCTGCGTGTTGAACTGCACCAGCTCGCGCTGACAGCCGCGCAGGTTCAGGCGCCCGTCGCGAAATTGCCCCGTGCCGTAGAGGGCCTCATCAGCCGACAGCGCAAAGCGGACGTAGGGGCAGACGCTGTCGGTCGCCGCATTCAAGCGGGCAGCGCCGGGGGCCTCAGTCAGCAGCCGTCGACCATCGGGTGTCAGCAAGGCTAAATGTCCGTCGCTGCGGCTGATTTCAGCCCGGTATGTCTCGGTTTTTAAATAAATGTTAATTTTGTCCTGCAAAACATGAAAATCGGGCATTTCCGGCACCGAATCCAATTTCGTACATCGGCGGTGTACGTTTCGTACATCGGCCATGTACGATTCGTACATCGGCGTTGTACTAAATTTTAACCGATCTTTACAATTAGGCGCAAAAGGGGGTCGGCAGACGGCTGGTGAGGGCTGATGACGGCGGACGATGGCCTCGGGTCCGAAGGTGACGCGCAGGATGCCCTCGCTGACCGGTTGCAGGCGCAGCATGCCGCCCGTGGTCTTGACCCAGAGGCCGTCGGCCTCCCTCTTCCACGACTTCACCTGCTGCGACGTGCCCGCAAGCTCGGCCCGGGCGGCAGTCTTCACCTCAACGGCGTCGAGCGTCTTCAGGTCAATGTCCTCGGGGCGGGCATCCTTGAGGTTGTTCTGCGCCCATGTGCTGATAATGGGGGCTGACAGAATCAGCCCCCACAGTAGTCTTTCCTTAATCATGCTTACCAGTTGTCGGTTCTGAATGGCGCCAAGGGCAGGCCGTAGATATTGAAGACGGAGGCCTCGGCGTAGTTCTTGAAGCAATAGCGCACGGCCACGGGCTCGGGCACGTCCTTGGACGAGACGGCCAGACGGCACGACTTGGTCTCAATCTCGGCAAAGGCGGGGTGGAACACGCGGTCGCTGCCGGCAATCTCGAAGCCCTTGAGCGACGTCCACATGGGGCAGAGGCCCTGCACGGCGCCCGTGACGTTGATATAGATCTTGCCGTCCTTCAGTTCCATGTCCTTATACATGGGCTGCTCATAGCCGAAGCCCGTGCGGCCATACGTGCGGCCAAGGGCCTGCAGGGCCAGCCGCTCGCCCACTACGCGTTTGTTGACGGGGTGGATGAAGTTGTAGTTGCCGGCATCCAGCAGACTGATCATCGCGGCATTGGGAATCTCGCGGGCTGCCCGCTGCTGGGCTTCGCGCAGGTAGGCACTGGAGGTCTTGTCGGCACCCTCGTAGTCGTAGGGCGCGATTTCAACGAAGTAGAAGGGGAGGGCGGCCCCCCCTACGGCCCCCAAGGGGGCTTCTTTAGATTTCCATGCCTCGCGCCATTGGCTTACCATCGTCTTCATCAGATGGGCGTAGTCCTTGGCGTTGTCGCGGTTGCTCTCACCCTGATACCACAGGAAACCGCGGACGGCGTAGTTCTGGAACGGGGCCACCTTGGCATTGTAGAGCACGCCGGGGGTGGCGTGCTGCTTCACGTCGGGTTCGGTGACGGGGCCGGACTGCTGCATCCAGCACTCGATGCGCGAACCGCCGAGCGTGGAGACGATGACGGCCACGGGCACCTCGAGAACCTCCTGCACGAACTGGGCGAAATAGTAGGCCGCGGCACTGCACAGCGCCACGTTCTGCGGCTCGTTCAGGCACCAGCGGCCCTTCACGTCGGTCTGCGGCGTGCGTGCCCACTGGCGCTGCCAATGGCCGTCGGCATCGTTGTCGCAGAGGAACATGCGGACGGGCGTCGAGGCCTTGGCACGGGCGATGACGTTGTTGGAGCCGTCGGTCAGCGGCTGACGGTCGAAGCCGCGCATGAGCATCTCCATGTTCGACTGGCCGGAGCAGAACCATACCTCGCCGATGAGCACGTTGCGGAGGGTCAGCTTGTCGCCGTCGCTGACGGTCAGCTCGTAAGGGCCGCCGGCCTCGGGCGTCTGCATGCGGACGAGCCAGGTGGAGTCGCTGGCGGCCTGCGTCTTATATTTCTGCTTCGACCAGGTGCTGCTCACCGTGACGGTCTTGCCTGGAGCGGCCTTGCCCCAGATGTTGACCTCGGTCTGCTGCTGCAGCACCATGTTGTCGGCCAGTACGGAGGGCAGCACTACTTTAGCTCCTGCGGAGCTGAAGAATAATGAAAGAATGAAAAAATGAAGGAATGAAATAAATATGCGGTGTTTCATCTTGCTGTGGTGTTAATGAGGTTGAGTAAAAGTTGTGCTGCAATGGGGTCGGTCGGTGCCTTCTCAGTACACATCGTGGAGACAACGGCGTTGCCCCCGATGCGGACGAGCGGGAAACCGCGCATCTGGTCAATGCGGCGGATGCGGTCGTCAGGCCGGCCGCCATCGATGTAGGAGTGGATTTTCATCTGTCCGGCCAGCTCCTCCACCTCGGCGCAGCGGCGCGTCTTCAGTGTGGCTGTGCAGGCAAGGGGCATCTCGCGGCGGTCGTTGTTCCAATAGCGCAGTTCCATGGGGTCGATGCCCTGGAAGACGGGGTCGTCCTCGCGCTCCATGAAGCAGATGTCGCCCTCGGTGGGGATGATCCAGTCCTCGATATACTCGGGGAACAGCCGGCGGGCCAGCTCCTTGCTGTTCAGGATGAGCAGGCGGCCGCCCTGCTGCCGGTAGCGCTGGAGGCGGGTGACTGCGACGATGTCGCAGTTTACGGGACCATTGATGATGAGGAGGTCGGTCTTCTTCGGGTTCAGCTTTTTCAGGTTGGCCTGTGTGTAAGCTACGCCGAGGAAGTCGAGCTGCGAGGCATCGCCCAGCACGGCGATGCGCTTGGAAGTTTGAGATTTGGCAGGCATGGGAGCGATGGTCAGGACATACTCGTTGTGCGAAATCTCCTGTCCGCCCTCCTTCAGTGAGAGCAGCAGACGAACGTTCTGCTTCTCCTTGACCTCGGGTATGGTGATGCTTGGCTCGATATAAAAATGCTCGCTGTGCTTCACCTCGCGGATATGCTCCTGCCCGCAGGCCAACACTTTAAGCTCTCCTCCCTTGGGGAGGGTTTGGGCTATGATTTGCCAGTCGATGACCGAGGGTTTAACGCTGCTGCCGTCCTCGCGGTCGTTGACCACGTAGAAGCGGGTGGTGAGCTTGTTGCCACTGTAGAGATGGCGCCCCCACAACTCAGCACTGACCAGCACGGGCTGGAGGGCCCGGCTCAGGGCATGATACGTGGGCCAGGGCTTGATGGCCTTGGCATCGTAGGCCTGCTTAAACCATGTGTGCAGCGAGAAATGCAGGAAGCCATCGGCATCAGGATTCGAGCGGCGCAGGGCCTCGGCCAGCTCGCCGGTGATGAAGGCCTGCGTCTGCAGGAAATACTGCGGGTCGGCCCAGTCGTAGCACTTATAGCCGATGAGCGACAGCGGGTTCTGGTGGATCAGCTGATAGGAGCGGGTGGGGTGGCCCGTCTCGTTGTTGGGATAGCCAGTCGACATCTCCTGCGAGATGAGCGGCCGCCCGGGCATCTTGAAATCTTTCTGGAACTCACCGTTGAAGAAGCGGAACAGCGAGAAGTCGTACCAGTTGTAGTAAGCGTGCTGGTCGTCGATGTCGCCGTCGTCGATGCCCGCCATGAAGTCGGCCCCGAACTTCTCCTTCTTGCCCTTAGACGTGTAGTTGGAGTCGAAGCAGATGGGGTGCAGGGGATCGGCCTGGCGCATCTCGCGCACCACGTCGCTGATGATCTGCATCTTCTGCCTGGCCCGCTCCGTGTCGGGGTCGTTGTCGTAGAACTTCATCTCGTTGTTGATGGTCCAGTAGAGCAGCGACGGGTGGTTGCGGTACTTATGGATGAGGTTCAGCCACTCGTCTTTCCAGAGCCGCATCACCTCGGGCGAGGGGATGGGGTCGTCGCCGTGCATCAGCCAGGTGTAGGTGCCCTCGAAGCTGATGCCCACGCCCTCCTCGTCGGCTGCCTGCATCCAGAGTTCGTTGTAGGGCGAGGTGTGGGTGCGTGTGACGGCAATATGGCCTTCGCGCATCAGCTGGAAAAACTTGTGGGCCAGGGCCGAGTCGTTGGGACAGATGGCCGAGGGCGCCTGATTGCCGCCGCGCAGCCAGTAGCGCACGCCGTTCAGGTAGAAGTGGCCGTCGGGGCGCACCTCGAAGGTCTTGAAGCCGGAGGTGATGGTCAGCAGGTCGGTGCCGATGTTGAACGTGAAGTCATAGAGATTGGGATGTTCGGGACTCCACAGCAAGGGCTTCAGGTCGCTGATGTCGTAGGTCAGCACGCGCTCCTCGCCGGGGGCCAGTGTCACCTTGGACAGCGAAAGGCCTTCATAGAGCTGCTCGAGCGTCTTCTTGCTCCTGATGGCCGTGCGCAGGTCGAAGGTGGCTCGCTTGCCGCCGTGGTTCCTGACAGTGACCTCAAACGAGGCCCCGTCGAGGCGCGGCTTGATATAGACGTCCTCCACGCGCACCTTGTCGGTTACAATCAGCCTGACGGGCTGCCAGATGCCGGCAGGGTCGTTGCCGTAGAAACCGTGGGCAATCTGGCTGAGCAGATCCTTCGGTGCCGCGTCCTTCTTGATTTCCTTCGTCTCGTTGTCGCGGGCCGAGGCATAGTGGGCATCGAGCAGGTCGTTGAGCAGGTCGCTCTGGTTGGTGGTGTTCTTGGTCACCTTGACGTCAATCCGGTTCTCGCCCGCATGAAGCAGGGCGGTGCAGTCGATGTCGAACTCGCCGAACATGCCGATATGACTGCCAGCCAGCGTGCCGTTGACATAGACCTCGGCAGCCTTCGACACGGCGTCGAAGTGCAGCGTCATCTGCTTGTCTTTCACGTCAGCCGGCAATGTCAGATACTGGGAATACAGGGCGGCGTTGGTCTTGCGGTAGTCAAACGTGTATTGCTCGCAGCGGTCGCTCTCTTTAAAGTAATAGCGGTCGCTCACGCCCTTGGGCTGCTGTCCGCGCGGCGAAGGCATGGTCTCGCCGTGCAGCCAGATGCGGATGGGATTCCAGAACGAGGGTACGGGCATGACATGCCAGCATAAAGCCTCAGTAGACCCACCCCCGGCCCCTCCCTGTGAGGGAGGGGAGTAGTTACCTTTGCAGTCAGAGGTAATCGGCATGAAGAGCCAGTTGCCGTCGAGCGAGAAGTCGGTGCGGCCGGCGTTGAGGCTTTCAACCTTAATGCCATGATAGGCGGCGAGCTGCTGTTGCCGTTTGGCCTCCTTCTCGGCTGCCGTCGGGACGGGATTGAACTCACGGTCGCTGACGCTGGCGAAGGCATCGGCGGACAACGGCGTGACCTTAGCGTCCTTAAACTCGGTGGGCAACCAGCCTAAGCCTAACTCCACGCCGCCATGCGACGCGGCCGCTCCGTTGGGGTCGGTCACGTCGATATAGGGCAACGGCTGACTGCCGACGAACACGCGAATGCGCTGGCCGACGGCCTCGACCCTGACCTGCTGCCATTCGCCGGGCTGCGGATGGAAGCGCAGAGGGCGCACACCCATCAGCTCGTCGGTGCCCATGTAGCCCTGGCGCATGAGGTAGACCTCGTCGATCAGTCCGCCCTTCACGCCCACCACATAGCGGTCGAAGCGTGAAGCCGCACGGAAGGCTGCCCAGATCTGCACGTCGCCATTGGCATTAGGCAGCGTGCGGGCCTGGAACTCCAGCCTGTAGTCGGTGAGCGCGTCGTCGCCCAGGAGCTGCGGCTTCTGCTGTTGAGCAAAGAGCATTACAGGCACCAAGAAGATGCCTGTAATGAGTTGTTTCAAGATGTTCATGAGCGCGCTTTAGTGATTGACGGTCACGTCAATCGTCTTGATGCTGGTGTAGTTGTCCTTCTTGTAAGCATCATTGCACTTGGCACTGACACGAATCCAGTAGCGGTTGCTGTACTTGATGGGCAGCGACTTCAGTTCGATGGTCTGGCCTTCCTTGTCGTTGTTGATCTGGTCTTCGCCCGGGCCCGGCTGCAGTGCGTTGGGCGTCACCTGACCGTCGGCGCCCGGCACATACTGCGTATGCGACACGAGCATCTGCATGTTCTGAATGTCGGGCATGGGACCGTTGCCGGCGTTGCGGGTGAAGCGCACGGCACACTTGATGGTGTCGCCGTCCTGGTAAGGCTCGCGGACCCACTCCAGTGTCAGGTAGGGCGTCACGGTGAACTCTACCTTCGTCGTCTTGCCGTTGCTCAGTTTCACGGTCTTGTATTCCTCCTCGTCAAGCGGATAGAACGCCCCCTGGAAGGGCACGATGCGGTATTCGCCGGCAAAGAGCTTGTAGTTGGCGAACGTGCCGTCCTGCCTCATGTTCAGGTCCTGCGGGTTCACGTTGATGGTGGTGTCGTTCTGTGCCCAGCTGCTTTCCCAGATGCGCATCTGCATGGAGCCCTTGCCTGCCGCCGTCTCAAGGGGCAGTCCGGTGGTGCTGTCGATGATGACGCCCTCGATGCCGGCCTCCGGCTCGTCGTAATTATCTTTTTCGCAGGAGGTGAGGGCTGCGGCAATGCCGCAGCTTACAAAACCTGCAATAAGGAAATGCTTGAAATTATTTGTTTTCATAATTTTCAATTATCAATTTTCAATTATCAATTTTCAATCTTAGTACATGTCGTTCTGCTCCAGCAGCGGGTTGTTGGCGCGGTCGTTACCGGGGATGCCGTCGTAATAGAACTTCGTGCTGAACGAGACGCGGTCGCCGAAGCGCTCGCAGACGCGGGTGTCGTAGATGTACTTGCCCTCGGGGTTGCCGTTGCCGTTGACGGTGGCACCCTTGGCAAACATAAAGGGAATCATGGCGCGGCGGCGATACTCATAGATCTGCGTGTCGAAGGTGAACCAGCGGCGCAGGTCCCAGAAAATCTTGTTCTCGAACGACAGCTCGCGATAGCGCTCGACGCGGATCTTGTGCAGGCCCTCATTGGGCGCATAGACAAAGGCGTTGATGCCCTGGCCGCGCTTGATGCCCTCGCGCGACACGTCGCTCAGCTCAGCCTTCGACGTGAGCAGCTCGGCGCCGCCACGCTCGCGGATGGCGTTCACACATTCGAATGCCACCTGCTGCAGATCCTGACCGCCAAGGGTGGTCACGCCGTTCTGGAACAACTCCAGGGCAGCCTCAGCGCGGTTGAGCAGAATCTCGGCATAGCGGATGTCAATCCAGGGCTGGATGCTCTTGTGCAGGTTGGTCTCGGCGACAGAGAGGCTCAGGTCGAGCCACTTGCGACCATAGAAACCCGTCACCGTGGCATCGTCATTGGAGTTCCAGGGGCCGTCGATACCGTTCTTATAGAGCTTCGTGCCATTCTTCATGACGTACATGCCACTCTCGGGCTGTGTGCGGCTGTTGCCCGACTGGCGGGCAATGTTCATGCGGACGTATGGAACATTGGAATAGGCCGTGGTCGTCACGCCGTCGTCAGCCACGAATTTCTCAATCTCGTCATCCGGATCCTCGCTCTCGTTGATGATACCGGCGCGCAGGTCGAGCTCATTGCCCTTATACACATGACCGGGCAGCAGCAACTGGGCCTTCAGGCGGGGCTCCCAGTTCTGATAGATCTCACGGCAATCCTTATAGACGATATACTCGCCATCGTCGTTGGTAGTCTTCAGGTAGCCTGTGGCGGGATCCTTGGGCATGCCGTCGAACAGCTCCACCCAGTCGAGGGGAATCATGTAGCGGCCGCCGTAGGTCGAGGCGAAGCGCGAGGGACTGAAGATGACGTCCCAGCAGTGCACGTAGTTGTCCTGGCTGTACTGGCGGATGAAGATGGCCTCCTTCGAGTTGGCACCCTTCTCCGAGAAGATCTCAGCGTAGTTCTCCATCTTGTCGGCATTGGCCTTGTATAGCTCATAGCCGCCCTCGTCGACGATGAGCGAAGCCTCGTAGGCCTTCTGGAAATACTCGTTGGCGCGGCTCTCGGGCAGACCGGTGAGCATCGTCGTGCCGTCGACCTTGCTGACGAAGTTGTACTTCTGGCCATAGCGGGCCACGGAACCGGCATAGAGGGCCACGCGGCTCTTCACGGCGGCGGCCACATAGCGGTTGGCGCGACCGGGAATCTGCTTCTTGGTCATGTGGTCAATGGCATAGTCGAGGTCTTCGAGGATATAGTCCACGCAGCGCTCATGCGACTGGCGCGGCACCCAGAGGTCGCTCTCGTCGGGCGACATCTCTTGCACGCCCTCCATGATGGGCACACCGCCGAAGCGCTTCACCATGGCGAAGTAGGTGTAGGCGCGGATGAAGCGGGCCTCAGCCACCAGCTCGTCGTATTCGGGAATCGAGGCGCCCCACTGCGGCAGCTGCTCCAGGAAGTTGTTCACCTGGCGCACCAGCTGGAAGCCATAGCTCCAGTAGCCCGTCTGCGGAACGGTGTTGATGCGGTTCTTGTTGACGAGCTCGCCCGTCATGATGTGGTATTCGCCGAAGTTGCCCCACCAGTGGTAGCCTTCCTTCGACGAGCCGTCGATGGAGACGTTGAAGTCCTCCATGGGCAGGTGCTTATAGAGGGCGGCCATGTAGGCCTCGACGCCCTCGGCGCTGGTCATGATGTCGGCATTGGTCGTGATGTTGCGGGGCAGCACATCCAGGTCCTGGCAGGAGGTGAGCGCTACGCTAATGAACAATGAACAATGAATAATGAATAGCGTGCTACGCATTGTTCTTTTTATCTTGTTGGTCATAATCTTCAATTTTCAATCTTCAATTTTCAATCTTCAATTCTCAATTTCTAGAAAGAGATGTTCGCACCGAAGTTATACGTGCGGTTGAGCGGATAGATCTGGCTGTACTGCTCCGAGGGGTGCTCGGGGTCCATGCCGCGCACGCCGGTCAGGGTCAGCAGGTTGTAGCCAGAGAAGTAGATGCGCAGGGTCTTCACGCCGAGCGGCGACTGCCAGTGCTTGGGCAGGGTGTAGCCCAGCTCGAGCGACTTCAGTCGCATGTAGGTGCCCTTCTGGATGCCATAGTCAGAGTTCTGGTCGAAACCGCGTGCACCGTACTGATAGTAGCCGGGATACCACTTAGCATTGGGATTGTATGGGTCGTCGGCCGAGTTTTCCAGATGCCAGCGGTCCATGAACATCTCGATGGCATTGCCGTCCCAGTTGAGCGGCGTGTTCAGGTTCTCGCCATAGCTGATGTAGCTCATGCCCGAACCCTGGAACAGCACGCTGAGGTCGATGCCCTTCCACGAGCCTGAGAGCGACAGGCCGAAGTTGAGCAGCGGGTAGTTGTACTTCTGCGAGCCGGCAGCCGTCGAGGTTGCGATGGGGTGCATGTCGCCGTCGTCGATGACGCCGTCGCCGTTCCAGTCCTTGAAGCGCACGTCGCCGGGCAGCGTCGTGTTGTCGACGAGGATGTCGCTGTAGCGGATGGCATCCCAGCTCTCATACTGGCCGTTGCCGTTCTTGCCCCACCAGATGTCCTTGTAGCGGTCGTCATTGTTGTTGCGCCAGTTGGTGTAGCTGTTGGTGTATTTGCCCTGCTCGCGGTGGCGCCACATGGAGCGTGTCATGGCCACGTTGCCCTTCACCTCATAGAAGAAGTCCTGGATGTGGTGGCGATGGCGCAGCTCCAGCTCGAAGCCTTTCGCGCGGTCGGAGTTCAGGTTCTCCTGCGAGAAGGTGGAGCCGAAGGTGCTGGGCACCGACACCTGACGGGTGGCCAGCAGACCGTTGCCATTGCGCAGCCAGATGTCGAACGACAGTCCGAACAGCTTGCCCCAGAGGTCAACGTCGAGACCGGCATTGAAGCTGTCATAGTTGAACCAGGTGATGTCGCCATTGACCACCGAGCGGAAGCCGATGGAGTTGATGTAGGTGCCGTTGAAGCTGTAGCCGCGCGGGAAGTCCTTGTTCAGCGAACCGCCGGCCGAGTCGGGATAGTCGTAGCCGTCGAGCCACTGGAACTGCAGCGAGCCGTCGTCGCCCATGCGGCCATAGCTCAGGCGCAGCTTACCGTTTTCCATGAAGGGAATGGCCTGCTTGACAAACGCCTCCTCGCTGAAGCGCCAGCCGGCACTCACGCTGACGAATGTGCCCCAGCGCTTCTTGGGCGAGTTCTTCGACGAGGCGTCGTAGCGGAAGGCGGTCTCGAGCATGTAGCGGCTCTTGTAGTCGTAGTTCAGACGGCCGATCCACGACTTGCGCGTCAGCTCCGATACGCCGTTGTCCGAGCCCTGCTGGTCCTCGGTGCTGCCCGTATAGAGGTAGGGCTGAGGCAGGGTCAGGTAGCGCTGGGCGTAGATGCCGTCGCTCAGGCTGTGGCGCTCCTCGTAGACACCCATCAGCGTCAGGTGGTGGGCATCGGCGAAGGTGCGCTCATAGAGGGCCTGCGTCTGCCAGTTGGTGTTGTTGCTGTAGCCCATTGAACGGCGCAGCGACATGGGAGCCTGCTGCGGGTAGGTGTCGTAAGTGTCGTTCGTGGCGTTATAAAGATATTCGTTATAAGTGCGGTTGAAGGTGTTAGCCTCCGAGCCGTTGTAGTCGTAGGCAAACATCGACTTCAGCTTCAGGCCGGGCACTTGGGGGATGCTCCACTCCAGCTCGCCGCTCGACTGGAAGATGCGGTTGCGCGTCTGGTAGTAGCCGCTCTGTGCGGGGTCGATGGCAGCCGCCATGTTGTTGATGTCGCTCATGTGGAAGTAGCGCGTCTCCTCGTCGTCGGCATAGACGGGGTTCTCAGGGCTGGTACGCCACAGATAGCCGAAGACCTCCCATGTGGACATCTTCTGGCGCATCTTCTCGTCGAGGATGCCGTTCAGCTTGACGCGTGCCACGAGGTTCTTCGTCACGTTGGCCTCGATGTTGGCGCGCAGGTTGTAGCGGTTGTAGTCCATGGCCTTCTTGCGGAAGAAGCCCTGCTGATCCTGATAGGCGAAGTTGACGAAATAGTTCACCTTGTCGGGCACGCCGCCGCTGACCGAGATGTTGTGGTTCTGCTGCGGAGCGGCATTGCGCAGGACGGCGTCGTACCAGTCGGTGCTCTGGCCGTTGCGGAAGGCCTCCAGCTGGTCCTCGTCGTAGCGGGGCGTGGGGTTGCCGCCCTGGCTGGACGAGCGCACATACTTCTCGTTGATCAGGACGCCGCGGTCGTAGCTGCCCACGGTCTTCAGCTGCTCAGCGGGCGTCTGGATGCCGTAGTACATGTTGTACTCAATCTTCGGCTTGCCGGCCTCGCCCTTCTTCGTCGTGATGAGCACCACGCCGCTGGCGGCCTGCACGCCGTAGATGGCTGCCGAGGCATCCTTCAGTACCGAGATGCTCTCAATCTCGTTGGCATCGAGGCGCACCATGTGGTCGCGAACGACGCCGTCGACGACGACCAGCGGGTTGCCCAGTCCGCGGATGTCGAACTGGTTGGTGAACTCGCCGGGCTCTGACGTCTTCTGGATGACGCGCACGCCGGGCACCTTACCCGTCAGCATGTTCTGGATGTTCTGGTTCTTCGTCTTCACCATCTCCTTACCCTCAATGGCAGACACTGCACCGGTCATGTTGATGCGCTTCTGCGTGCCGTAGCCCACGACGACCACCTCCTCGAGGTTGGCTACGTCGGTCTGCATCACGACGTTGTACGACTGCTGACCGCTGCTGAGCGTCAGGCGGCGGGTCTTGTAGCCGATGTACGTCACTTCGAGCGTGCCCTTCTCAGGCGCCTTCAACGAGAATTTGCCGTCGAAGTCGGTGATGGCCTTCTGTCCGCCCGTGGCGGTGACGACGGCTCCGATGACGGCTTCGCCCTGGTCGTCGAGCACGCGGCCGGTGACGGTCCGTTCGGATTGTGCCCAGACGGATCCTCCGGCCAGCATCATCAGGCAGGCCAGGGCAAGATGTTTCATTCTGGATTGTTTCATAGGTTTTTTAGTTTATTATTAAACGTTGTTATTGCCGTTTTATTTTTCAATTGTCAATTATCAATTATCAATTGTCAATTCTCAACGTACTCCGGACGCTTCTGCGTGTAGCCGGGCTCGCCCTTGAGCCACTTGCCGGCCGAACCGGCCAGGTGCAGATAGTAGCCCGAGGGCAGGTCGTCGTCAATGTAGCAGAAGCGGCCCCAGGGCGTGGCTTCGCTGGTCATGACGGGCGCGTCGGCCTCGTGGGCACACTTGAAGATGGCGGTGCCCTCGTCCATCTCGTCGAACATGGCCAGGAAGACGGCCGGACACTTCCACTGGATGTAGCAGGCCAGCTGGGTCCAGTAGAACTCGCCCCTCAGGCGCGGGCTGGCGTCGTAGGGGTTACTCTCGTCGAAGGTGGCCTTGTCGGCGCCATTCCACACCACGTGCATGTTAGCCCACGAGAAGCCGGGGAAGGCCACGGGTGCATAGATGATGTCGCGCTCGTTGCACCACTGCAGGTCGCCCTTGATCTGGTCGTACTTAGCGGTGAAGGCGGTCTTGCTGCCATAGCGGCCGACGGCCCAGGGCGAGATGACGGCGCAGCGCTCCAGCACGGGCGTCCACTCCGACAGCACCTTGGCGTCGCTGCCCTCCGTGCGCCAGTAGTAGGCGCAGCCGGCCAGGAACGAGCAGCCGCCGGGCTTGCCGTCGCGGCCCACCATCTTGTCGAACATCTCGAAATACTGTGCGGGGTCGCCGCCCTTGTTGTTCATGTCGATGCCGAAGAAGCCCACGATGGGCTTGCCGTGCGTCCACAGGTAGTTGGGCTGCTGCTCGGGGTCGTCGATGTGGAACTCGGCGACGATGCTGTTCCAGTCGTCGATGATCTTCTGCACGCTCTCGGCGCCCGACAGTCCGCTCAGGTCGTATTCCACCATCACGGCGCGGTCGTACTTCTTGGCGGCCTCGAGGCAATAGCCGATGATGGCCTTCGTCGAGGGATGGTTCAGCTCGACGGCACTCTTGAAGCGCTGGATGATGGCGCCGTCGATGCCATACTGCTTCATCCACTTGAAGTGCAGGTCGATGGTCTCCGGGTCGGCGCTCGAGAACATCTGGGCCGTCGAGCCGTCCTTCAGCTTCAGCGGCGTGTTGTAGGTCTTGGTGTATTCCGACATGTCGGGCCAGAAGTCCAGACACGTGGCACCGGTCTTGAAGCCGCCGCCGTTGCCGTTCTGCACGTGCACCCATCCGCGCTTGGTTCAGTCGCCGGCGGCGTTGTACCAGGCCTGATAGCCCGCCATGGCCAGTCCGCGGAACGACTTGTAGCGTACGGCCGCCGGGGTGTTCCACTTGGCGTCCTCGTCCTCCTCCTGTCCGGGCGTCGGGTCGACGGGGTTCACGGGCGTCGGGTCGACGGGCTCGTCGTCATCGTCGCCGCCACAGCCGGCAAAGCCCATCGACAGAGCGAGGAGCGATGCCAGGAAAAGTAGTCTCGTAGGTTTCATTGTCATCATTGTGGTTTTTAGTTCTGAATCGTTTCTGGCTGCAAAATTACTGTCCGATACTTAAAAACGCCCTATTATCGGGATTAACAGCCGCTTAAAATTCACTTAATATTTATTTCAGTGGCACTGAATAGTATTTCAGAGGCACTGAATAGTATTTCAAAGGCACTGAATAGTATTTCAGTGGCACTGAAATAAATTAGTCCTCCCCCCAAAGCGGCGCGGGCCGGTCGGTCATCTGGAGGCGAAGGGTGGCGCCGCGGGCCACGGCCTCATGACTGACAAAGGGTGCCGGGAGCTGCTGACCGTCGAGCGTGGCCTCGCTGACATATTTCGCGCGGGCGCTGGCGGCGGGCGCCTCGATGGTGAAGGTGCGGCCGTTCGACAGATGCAGCCTGACCTTCGTGAAGACGGGCGAGCCCACCGCGTATTCGGCACGGCCGGGCGTGACGGGATAGAGCCCCGCCATGGAGAACACCACGAAGGCCGACATGCCGCCGCCGTCCTCGTCGCCGGGCAGGCCCATCAGGTCGTTGCGGAACCACTGGCGCAGCAGCTCGCGGATGCGCTTCTGCGTCTTCCATGCCTGGCCGGCATAATTATATAAATAAGGTACATGCAGCGAGGGCTCGTTGGCCATCGAGAACTGGCCGACGTTGCCGGTGTGGTCGGGCAGCTGGGCGAAGAACTCGAACTTCGAACGGCCCAGCGGCTCGCGGAACGTCTGGTCGAGGTCGGCGCAGAACTGCGCGGGACCGCCATGCAGCCGGATGAGGCCGGCAATGTCGTGCTGCACGTCCCAGCGATAGACCCATCCGTTGTTCTCACCGTAGAATTCGCGGGCGCCCATGCCGCCGGAGAAGCGATAGTCGAAGGGCTCGATCCATTGGCCCAGCGAGTCCTTGGGATGGAAGAAGCGCGTCGCGGGATTGTAGATGTTGCGATAGTTCTGCGAGCGCTGCTGATAATAGTTGGCATCTTTCTTTTTCGAGAGGAACGATGCGATGCGCGAGAGGCACCACTCGTCGTAGCTCGTGCCCAGCGTGACCGCCACGGGCTGGCGCTTCTCGTTGGGATTCACGTCGGGCAGGGTCTCCTTTTCGCCCTCGGGCAGGGCGGGGATGTAGCCATGGTCGCGATAGAAGCGGTTCAGCCAACCACCCTTCATGGCCGACCAGGGGGCCAGCGTCTTCTCCTCGATGGCGGCGCGGCAGGCGCGGTAGGCCTTCTCGACGTCGAAATCGGTCAGTCCCTTGCTGAGCGCGTCGGCATACATGGCCACGGTGTGGTTCGAGTTCATGCGGCGCGAGTCGCCGGTCACCTCGGGGAAGGTGGGAATCCAGCCTGTGCCCTCCTGCTCGCTCATCAGGATGTAGGAGCGCAGGATGTCGCGCTCCGTCCCGGCATCGATGAGCAGGCGCAGGGGGTGGGCAGCGCGATAGGTGTCCCAGATCCAGTCGTCGGTGTAGAACGGCGTGCCGTGGTCGCTGTGCACCTGATGGTCGAAGGCGCTGTAGTAGCGCCCGTCCTCGCTGATGCACACCTGGCGCTCGTAGTAGCGGTAGAGCGACGTGTAGAATACGGTGCGGTCGTCGTCGGTGCCGCCCTCCACCTCAATCTTGCCGAGGGCGCGGTTCCAGGCGTCGCGGCCCGCCTGCTCTATCTGCTCGAAGGTCTTGCCCGCGAGCTCGCGCTCCATGTTCTTCCGTGCCTGCTCGACGCTGATGAACGAGACGCCGTAGCGCAGCTCTGCCTCATCCACTTTCAAATAGATGTAAACACGTGTGCCGTTGTCCAGGTTCTGAAAGCCGCTCCAGGTGTCGCCGTCGTGGTCGATGTGGCCGTTCTGCGTGGTGAGGCGGATACTTCCGACCTCCCCCTTCTCACTTCTCACTTCGTATATGCCCGACTGATGGCTGACGGCAAAGCGCACCTGCACCTGCGGCTCTATCAGGCAGACTGAGTAGCCGTAGGGACGTATCTCCTCGTTATCATACTGATAGTCAGTGGCTTCGTCAATAAAGAGATTGAAGGCCGAGCGGCCGCGGTGGCTGGTGGTGATGAGGGGCAGGCCGTGCAGCAAGTCGGCGGTGTAGTCGGCCCGCTCGGGCACCACGCGCAGCATGCTGTTGGGCAGGTGCACCGTCGGGAACGTGGGCACCAGCAGGTGGCTGATGTTGCCCATCATCGGGTTGACATAGTCTACGTAGTCGCGCCCCTGGGCTGCGGACAGCATCGCCGACAGCAGGACTGCAGCAAGAATGCTTCTGAGTCTGGATTGTTTCATTTCGGTTCTTTTACTGAGTTTTTAGGTTTCGAGTGCAAAGTTACGCCTGCAAGCATAACAAAGCTGGTAAATAGTAATTAACACGCTCTTAATTTACGATTAAAATGCCGTTCGGCTACATTTTTTCTTACTTTTCGTTCTGTAATTCAAAGAAAATTTGTACTTTTGTCACGTGGAAACCAAACGAATGTATGAAACCTAAACATTTCGGAGCGTTATTGTCACTCATGCTTTGGCTCGGAATGGGCTATGCCGCATGGGCCAACAACTACGGACTGCGCCTCAAGTCGCACGACTTTGAGGGGCGCGACCGCACGGGCATGCTGCTCATGAACGGCGACCCGATCGACCTGGGCAACCGGCTGACCGTGCGCTTCCAGCTCGACATGCGGTCGGCACCCGTCTTCGGCAACATACTGACCGTCACGGGCGACGACGAGCGGCGCCTGGAATATCGCATCACGCTCGACGACAACATGAAGACCTACAGCCCGTCGCTGCGCACGGAGAATGATATTTACTCCATCGACTACACGCTGCTCACCTACGACCCGCTGAGCAATATCACGGCCAGCCTGACGCTCGACCGCGAGAAGAACCGCATCGAACTGTCGTTCGGCGGCAAGAGCCGTGTCGTCAGCTACGACCTGTCGACGATGCGTTCCGCCATCCTCAACTTCGGCCGGCAGATGTTCCAGTTGGGAAGCCTCGACGTGGCCCCCATCGACATCTGGGACGTCGAGGTGATCCGCGACGACAAGCAACTCTATTTCTGGGAGTTGCGCTCGCACCGCGACTCCATCAGCTACGACCGGCTGCACCATGCGCCGGCCCTGACCACCAGCGCCGTCTGGCTGCTTGACAGTCACACCATCTGGCAGCCGGCCTTCAAGCACTTCAGCGCGTCGGAACTGCAACATGCCTTCAGCGCCAGCCACAACGAGCTCTACGTGGTCGACAACGACAGCTTGACAGTCTGGAACATGGCCACCGGCCGCGTGCGCTCGCAGGCCATTCGCGGCGGCCACCGCGCCATGCGCTGGTCGAAATACCTCTACATGAACGAGCGCGACCACATGCTCTACTCCTACAACCTGAAGCGACACATGCTGACGCGGCTCGACACCACCACGTGGACATGGCTGAACCCTGACGACATCAAGGACGAGCCCGCCTACATGAACCATTCGCAGATGTCGCTCGGCGGCGACACGGTCTACACCTTCGGCGGCTATGGCTTCTATCGCTATAACAACGACCTATACCGCATCGTCACCACGGGTGAAGGGAAGGTTGAACAGCTGGACTACAGCCCCAAGCCGGAGCCGCGCACCAACATGGCGGGCGCCCAGGTGGGACAGAAGCTCTACATCTTCGGCGGCTCGGGCAACGAGCAGGGCAAGCAGGAGATTCCGCAGGTGGACTATGCCGACCTGTGGGAGATCGACCTGCCCACGATGAAGGCCCGCAAGCTCTGGGAGACGCAACTGGAAAAGCGGCTCATCCTGACCTCGCAGATGGTCTACGATGAGCAGGAGCAGTGCTTCTATGTAGGCACGTCGCGCAAGAAGACGGCCAAGGTGTGGCTCAACGAACCGCGGGCGGAACTGCTTGGCGACACCGTGATCATGAACCTCGACTTCACGCTGCTGAACTACAGCCTCTACAAGAGTCCCTCGCTGAAGAAACTGCTGCTCGTCGTCGACAAGCGCATGAGCAACGCCGAGCACCATCTGGAGACCTACACCATCGACCTGCCCATCCTCTCGGCCGAGCACCTGGCGGAGGCGGACGAGGTAGAGGGCGGAAGCAAATGGCTGATGTGGCTCGTGGGCCTGCTGGCAGTGGCTGCCATTGCCGGCGGCGTCATCGTCTGGCGCCGTCGCCAGCCTAAGAAGAAAGAGGAAAAGCCGATGGCTGCTGTTCCTGCGCCAGAAACCGCGGCGGAACTGGCCGAGGAAAAGGCGGAACAGCCCCGATTCTACGACCGCGGCAGCTCGGAAATCCGGATGCTCGGCGAGCTGCAGGTGATCGACCGGCAGGGCGAGGACATCACGGCCAAGTTCACCCGCCGCACCCGCAACCTGCTTGTCATGCTGCTGCTGAACAGCGTGAGCAAGGACAAGGGCATCGAGATCCGACAGCTGGACGAGGCCCTCTGGAGCGACATGAACGAGGAGGCCGCCCGCAACAACCGCAACGTCTACATGCGCAAACTGCGCGTGCTGCTCGAGGAGGTGGGCAATGTTGACATCACGAATGACAAGATAAACTATAAGGCCACCATCGGACGCGACGTGCTCTTCGACTACGAGGAGGCATGCCGGCTGATGACGGCCATCGACGAGGGCGAAAACGACGAACAGCTCAGGGCCCGCATCCTGGAGCTCCTGCTGCGCGGCCCGCTGCTGCCCACCATGTCGTTCGAATGGCTCGACGACCTGAAGGGCAACTACTCCAACCGCGCCCTCACGCTGCTGCACCGACTGGCCAAAAGGGCGCAGGGCGAAGGCGACAGCCAGCAGGTCTACCGTCTGGCCGACGCCATCATGGCCCACGACCCCTTCAGCGAGGAGGCCCTGGCCATGCAGTGTCAGGTGCTGTGCCAGCGCAAGACGGTGGGCATCGCCAAGAACCTCTACGACAAGTTCTGCAAGACCTACGAACAGGCCATGGGCGAGCCCTACGGCCGCTCGTTCGCCGATGTCTGCAAGGGCTGATAGTTTATCATATTGAGAAACACCCTGCGCGCAACCTCTGCCGGCCCCTCCGGGCTGCAGAGGTTGCTTGCTATATCGAGCGATGAGAAGATGATGCGCCCCTTGCCGTAGGGCACGATGCCGACGGCGGTGCCCAGGTGGAACGGCCACGAACGATAGCTGCCCACCACCATCTCCTCGCCCTCAGTGTGGAAACCGTAGCGGTTGTCGCCGTCGCGGACAAGCGCCTGATAGGGCCAATTCATGGCGGTGGCAGTGGGCAGGCCTTCGAAGAGTGGATGCGACTTCACGAAATGGATGCCGCCCACCCAGTTTTTCCCTACAGTATAGTAGCCGTCGGCACGGATGCCGGTGGCCTTGGCGATGACCTCCATCCACGTCTCAGTGTGGCCAAGGACAACCACCGTCGTGCCGTCAGTCCGGGCACGGTCGAGCACATCCTGCGGCGAAATCTGAATGACGCCGGGGCGCGACCACTTCAGCTGGATGCTGCCGTCGGCGCCGTGCTGATAGTAGCCCACCTTGACGTGGACAGCCTGGCCGGCCACCATCTGCACGGGGCGCGTCTCCTGGAAGTGCTCGCGGTTCCAGTATTTATCGAGCACCTGCTCGCCGTTAATCCATAGGCGAGCGCCGGCCGAGGCCTCGATGCCGAGCAGGTGGAGCCCCGACTCCTGGGGGATGATGTCGCCCTCCCACGTGGCCGAGAACACCTGGTTGGCGGGCAGCTGGTCGCAGGGCTGCGCACCGGCCACAAACGAGCGGTTGACGTCGGCCGCGGCTTCCTCGCCGACCTTGATGCGGATGTCGTTGTCGCTGAACCACGACAGGCGCAGGTTCTGGAAGCAGTTGGCCGGGATGAGCTGCGGCTCGTCGAGCGACGAGCGGTCGACGACGAGCCAGTCGAGCCTGTCCGCAGTGGGTGTGAACAGGGGCAGTTCACGTCCCGTCGTCAGCTGATAGAAACGGGCCACATCGCCGTCGGCAGGGCCATAGAGGGCGCCGCGGCCCTTGGTCAGCTCGTCGCTGCCCCATCGCACGGCCAGCACCTCGTCGCTGCCCGTGGCCACGTCGTCGAGGCTGGCCTCGATGGTGTACATGCCGGCCTCGCTGAATCCACTGACCTCTATTCCCTCTAAGAGCAGCTGCCCGTAGGTCTCGCCGCCCGCAATATTGACGGGCCACTGGCCGATGGCTGAGCGGTGGCCGTCGGGATGCTTCAGACGGAGGCTGAGCCGGTGAGGGCCATTGACGTTCACCTCATTGACGATGTAGCAGTCGACCACGGCCTTGTCCGGCGTGCGCACCACCTGGTTGCGGGTGCAGACGGCCACGTAGAGCGGCTGGCAGTAGCGGGCCATCACCTGCGGGTCGCACTTCGGGTTGCGATAGTTGTCGACGATGCCCGAGTGGTTGTCGTAGGGCATCTGCTCCCAGCCGTTCACGACGTAAATGTCGCCCAGATCCTGCATTCTCATGCCCTGGATGCGGCGGCCCTGATGCTCCACCTGCACGCGGCCCATGGCGCAGCACAGCGAGTCGAGCGTCGCGAAGCTCGGCGCCAGCTGCTTCGCGTCGAAAAAGCGCTTGAAGGCCTGATACTGGTCTTCCCAGAACGGCCCGTCCCAGCCCTTGCGGCCCGTGCGCTCCGTCTCGTCGTGGATGAGCTGCAGGCGCGGCGGCGTGGAGATTGCGCCCTCCTCACCCCGCATGAAGATTTCGGTGCGGTTGCCGGTGTACATATAATTGTCCTTCGGGCCCTTATAATAAGCCTCCTCATACGTAGCCGGGCCGCCCGCACGGTGGTTGTCGAACCAGCCGCGGCGGTAGAGCGTCGTGTCGAACGGCATCATGTGGGCCTTCGAGTCCTCCTCGGCCTGCTCGCTCGTAGCCCATCCTGAGGTGAAGGTCAGGATGCGGCTGGGGTCGACGGCATGTACCGTCCGCATGTCCTGCATGCGGGTGCCCACGAGGGCGCGGTTGGCGGGGTTGGAGCCACCATATTCATTGATCATGTTATAAATAATGAGTGAGGGGTGCGAGCGGTCGCGACGCATCATCCGGCGCGTCTTCTCGACGCCAAGGGGATGGGCAAACGCATCCTTGCCCGACGTCTGGTAGCCGCCGGGCTCCTCGTAGTAGAGCAGTCCCAGCGAGTCGGCCTTCTGCAAGACGTTGGGCCGCCCGATGTTGCGGTGGAAGTTGAGCATGTTCAGGCCCAGCGCCTGCGCTGTCCTGACCTGACGCTCGGCCATCTCGTCGGTGGCGGCCAGGCCCGTCTCGGGGAAGTAGCCCCAGCTGATGGCCGAGCGCAGCGTCACCCTGCGGCCGTTCAGCCGGAGCACGGCGTCGCGGCCGATGCCGTCGGCCTCAAACCAGCGGAAGCCGAACGTGCGCTGATCGCTGTCTGCGTCGCGCTTCTTGCCAATGAGCCTGACGGTGCAGGTGTAGAGGTTAGGCTTGCCGATGTCCCACAGCTTTGCCTCAGGGCAACTGACGGGGAAGGTGTTGACGGCCGTGTCGGCGGCCAGTTCCACGTTCTTGATCTTCTGGGTGAAAATCACCCGACCGGCGCCTCCGCGCTCCGCCACCGTCAGCTCCACGTCGCGACGGCAGGGGCGGCCCGTCGGGTTGTAGGTCTCGACGAGGACGTTGACCCGTGTAGGCTCGGGCTGGTTCTGCACATACACGTCAGAGATATGCACGTCGGGCACGCACTTCAGGCAAACGGCGCCAATGATGCCGCCAAACGAGCGGCCAGGCAGAATCTGATACTTGCCCCAGTGCTGCGGCACGTAGTCCTGCCAGTGGAAGTTGCCGCCCGGGTTGGTGACGCGCACGGCCAGCGTCTGTGCCTGCCCGAACGTCACGGCCGCGGTGATGTCGGCCTCGAAGGGCGTCTCACCCACCACGTCGTAGGCCACAAGCCGACCGTCGAGATAGACCTCGGCACGCTGGCGCACCGACTCGAAGCTGAGCAGCACCCGCTGGCCGCGCATGGCGGCGGGCACCGTCAGCGTGCGCCACCACCAGCTGACGCCCTCGAAGTCCTGCGGCTGCGGCCGCGCCGACGTCGTCAGGTATTCCTCCACCGTGCCGGGCACGCCGACGGCCATGCCCCCCGTCGGCGACAGCACCTGCCAGCCGCCCGTCGGGGCGTTCACGGGCAGCCGTCCCAGATCGCCGATCTCAGCAGGCAGGTAGAGCCGGTCGTCGCGCCATTGGGCCTTCGTGTCGCGCATCATGCGCCACCCCCGGCCGTCTAACCGCTGTGAGTAGCGTCCTCCGCCATCAGTCTTCACCGCCTGTCCCCAGACGTTCATTGCCGCCCTCAGCATCAGGAGAAGCAGCGTAACAAGCATTTTTTTCTTCATTGTCATTCCTTTTTTAGTCTTTTTTTGCTGCAAAGATACAGCCCGACACTTAAAAGTCGCTTAATAATGAGAGAAAAAACGAATAAATTACTCCACTTCCTTTAAAAACATTGGGCTCAGTCCGAAAAACCAGTTGAAAAATATCGGTCCTTCCCTATCGGTGAGATGGTTCTTCGCAAGTCAAGAAGCGGTACTTCTCGAAAGTAATATAGGGGTATATTACCTTCAAAAAGCACCACTTTGCAATCAAAGTGACGTTTATTTGCCTGTAAAGAACCACAGTTTCTGCAACCAGTTTTTTCGGACTGAGCCAAAATAACGGGTGCAATTTGGGGGCAACTTTGAAATGTGAGAAAAAGAAAAGTCCCGTAAATCATTGACTTACAGGACTCTTTCTTGGGCGCTTCAGGATGGGCTTGAACCAACGACCCCCTGATTAACAGTTAAAAAATGTAATATTTTGTGATATTTGCTTTATAGTT
>JAFTGI010000124.1 GCA_017458195.1 Prevotella sp. | reverse complement strand
TTCAATCTTCAATCTTTTTTTGTATCTTTGCACGCAATAAAAATTAAGGTACCATAATTATGTCATCATTTATTGCAGATAAGATTGTGATGGACGGTCTCACTTTCGACGACGTCCTCTTGATTCCCGCTTATTCCGAGGTGTTGCCCAAAGAGGTAGAGCTGCGCACGCGCTTCTCGCGCAACATCGAGTTGAACATCCCCTTCGTGACGGCCGCCATGGACACCGTCACCGAGAGCCAGATGGCCATTGCCATTGCTCGCGAGGGTGGCATCGGCGTGATTCATAAGAACATGTCGATTGAGGAGCAGGCTCGTCAGGTGGCTATCGTCAAGCGCGCCGAGAACGGCATGATCTACGACCCCATCACGATTCCCCTCGGCAGCACCGTGGCACAGGCCCTTGACATCATGGCTGAATACCATATCGGCGGCATTCCCGTGGTCGACAACGAGAACCATCTCGTGGGCATCGTCACCAACCGCGACCTGCGCTTTGAGCGCCGCCTCGACCGTCCCGTCGACGAGATTATGTCGAAGGAAAACCTGGTGACCACCCATCAGCAGACCAACCTCTTCGATGCAGCCGAGATCCTGCAGCGCAACAAGATAGAGAAGCTCCCCGTCGTCGACAAGGACAACCGCCTCGTGGGACTGATCACCTATAAGGACATCACCAAGGCTAAGGACAAACCACTGGCCTGCAAGGACGAGAAAGGCCGTCTGCGCGTGGCTGCCGGCGTGGGCGTCACGGTCGACACGCTCCAGCGCATGCAGGCACTGGTTGACGCCGGTGCCGATGCCATCGTCATCGACACGGCCCACGGCCATTCGAAGGGCGTCATCGACAAGCTCCGCGAGGCTAAGGCTGCCTTCAGCAATATCGACATCGTCGTCGGCAACGTCGCCACGGGCGATGCTGCCCGCATGCTGGCTGAGGCCGGTGCCGACGCCATCAAGGTGGGCATCGGTCCGGGCTCTATCTGCACGACGCGTGTCGTGGCCGGCGTGGGCGTGCCCCAGCTGAGCGCCGTCTATGATGTGTTCTCTGCCCTCAAGGGCACGGGCGTGCCCCTCATCGCCGACGGCGGACTGCGCTATTCCGGCGACGTGGTGAAGGCTCTGGCCGCCGGCGGCTCGAGCGTCATGATCGGCTCGCTCGTGGCCGGCACGGAGGAAAGCCCCGGCGACACCATCATCTACAACGGCCGTAAGTTCAAGTCCTACCGTGGCATGGGCTCGCTCGAGGCCATGGAGCACGGCTCGAAGGACCGCTATTTCCAGGCCGACACCAAGGACACGAAGAAGCTCGTGCCCGAGGGCATCGCCGGTCGCGTGCCTTACAAGGGCATGGTGCAGGAGGTGATCTATCAGCTCGTGGGCGGTCTGCGCTCAGGCATGGGCTATTGCGGTGCCCCAACCATCGAGCGTCTGCACGATGCCAAGTTCACCCGCATCACCAATGCCGGTGTCAACGAGAGCCATCCTCACGACATCACTATCACCAGTGAGGCCCCGAACTATTCAAGACCCAACGACTAATATTCCAAATACGACAATGAAAAAGAGTTTTATTCTTTTCGCATCGCTGCTCCTGAGTTTGGCAGCAGGCGCCCAGACGGACGACCCCGTCATCATGACGGTCAACGGCGAGCCCGTGCTTCGTTCTGAGTTTGAATATTCCTATAATAAGAACAACAGTGAGGGCGTCATCGACAAGAAGTCGATTGACGAGTATGTCGACCTGTTCATCAACTATAAGCTGAAGGTCTGCGCAGCCCTCGACGAGAAGATGGACACGATGCAGTCGTTCATCGACGAGTTCCATCAGTATCGCGACCAGCAGCTGCGTCCGTTGATGGTGACCGACGAGGACATGGAGGCCGAGGCCCGCAAGGTCTATGACGAGACGGTGAAGCACATCGGTCCCGACGGTCTGATCAAGACGTCCCACATCCTGCTCCGCGTCGAGCAGCAGGCTCCGCAGGAAGACTGGGATGCAGCCAAGCTGCGTGCCGACTCCATCCTGAAGGCCCTGAAGGGTGGGGCAGACTTTGCCGAACTGGCCACGAAGCTCTCACAGGATCCCGGCTCGGCCCGTCAGGGTGGCCAGTTGCCCTTCGTGCAGCATGGCCAGTTTGTGAAGGAGTTCGAGGACGCCGCCTTTGCCCTGCAGCCCGGCGAGATGTCGGAGGTCGTCCAGTCGCCCTTCGGCTATCACATCATCAAGATGGACGAGCGCAAGCAGATGGAGCCCTTCGACTTCCATCACGACAACATTCTCAAGTGGCTCGAGCAGCGCAACGCCCGTGAGCGGATTGCCACGCAGAAGATTGACGACCTGGTGAAGAACAGCGACGGCCAGCTGACCAAGGAGCAGATCATGGACCAGAAGGCCGACGAGTTCTCTGCCAACGATTCCGACCTGAAGAACCTTATCCGCGAGTATCACGACGGTCTGCTGCTCTATGAGATCAGCAACCGGCTCGTGTGGGACAAGGCCGCCAAGGATGAGGCCGGTCTAGCCCAGTATTTCAAGAAGCACAAGAAGAACTACGCCTGGGACGAGCCCCGCTATAAGGGCATGGCCTACCACGTGAAGGAGCAGGGCGACGTCAAGGCCGTGGCCGACTGCGTGAAGAAGCTCTCGTTCGACAAGTGGGCCGAGGCTCTGCGTTCTACTTTCAATGCCGACTCCGTCATCCGCATCCGCGTTGAGAAGGGTATCTTCAAGAAAGGCGATAATGCCCTGATTGACAGCGTTGTGTTTAAGAAAGATACAACCGTTGCTAAGGTGAAGGACTATCCCATCGACGCCGTCTACGGCAAGCTCCTGAAGAAAGGTCCCGAGGACTATACCGACGTGCGCGGCCAGGTCGTAGCCGACTATCAGGAGATGCTCGAGAAGGAGTGGGTGGCACAGCTTCGTCGCCGCTACGCCTTCACCGTCAACAAAGACGTGCTCGACACAGTGAACAAGCACTGATAAAAGTAAAAAGGTAAAAAAGTAAAAAGGTAAAAAAGTAAAAAGGTAAAAAAGTAAAATGCGAAAAACAACTCTGAGGGGATTAAAAATGAAGCTATCACCAAATATAATAAGAGGAATTCGGGTAAAGGCATCGTTCTTTTTACCTTTTTACCTTTTTACCTTTTTACCTCTCTCTGCGCAGCAGAACGTGGTCGACGAGGTCATCTGGGTGGTGGGTGATGAGCCCATCCTGAAGAGCGACGTCGAGGTGACGCGCATCCAGGCAGCCATGGAAGGGCAGCGCTGGAAGGGCGACCCCGACTGCGCCATTCCTGAGCAGCTGGCCGTTCAGAAGCTCTTTCTGCATCAGGCTGCCATCGACAGTATCGAGGTGACTGAGAGCGAGATTTCGTCGCAGATAGAAGGACGCATCGATTATATGGTTCAGCAGATCGGCTCTCGCGAAAAGTTGGAGGAGTATCGTAAGCAGACGCTTAGCCAGATTCGAACCTCGATGCACGACGACCTGCGCGACCAGCTCATGATCCAGCGCATGAAGGAGAGTCTGGTGAAGGACATTCAGGTCACGCCGGCCGAGGTGCGCCGCTATTTCAAGGACCTGCCTCAGGACAGCATCCCCTTCGTTCCGACAGAGGTGGAGGTGCAGATTATCGCCCAGACCCCCAAGATTGCCGTTGAGGAAATCAACCGCGTGAAGGACGAGCTGCGCGACTATACCGACCGTGTGAACAGGGGTGAGACCAGTTTCCAGACGCTGGCACGACTCTATTCCGAGGACCCGGGCTCGCGCCGCACCGGTGGCGAGATGGACTACGTAGGCCGAGGCGTGCTCGACCCGGCCTTTGCTGCCGTGGCCTTCAACCTGACCGATCCGAAGAAGATCTCGAAGATTGTGGAGTCGGAGTTCGGCTTCCATATCATTCAGCTGGTCGACAAGCGCGGCGACAAGATCAAGGTGCGCCATATCCTTCGCAAGCCCGTCGTCAGCGACTCGGCCGTGCAGGCCTCGCTGGCCCGTCTTGACTCCATTGCCGCTGACATTCGCGAGGGTAAGTTTACCTTCGAGGAGGGAGCTTCCGTCATTTCAGATGATAAGGACACACGCATGAACCGTGGTCTGATGGCTAACCGTTCGGAGAATGGTCAGACCTCCCGCTTCCAGTTGCAGGACCTGCCGCCGGAAGTGGCCAAGGCCGTTGATACGCTGAAGGTTGGTGAGATCTCCCGCCCCTTCGAGATGATCAATGAGCGCGGCAAGACCGTCTGCGTGATAGCCAAGCTGAAGAGCCGCACCGAGGGCCACAAGGCCACCATCACTGAGGACTTTCAGGTGATGAAGGACGTCGTGCTTGAAAAGCGCCGCTCCGACAAACTGCATCAGTGGGTGGTCGATAAGATCAAGAACACCTATGTGCGCATCAACGACAGCTACCGCAACTGCGATTTCGAATACGAAGGGTGGGTTAAGTGAATTTAGAATTAAGAATTTAGAGTTAAGAGTTTAGAATTAAGATTTTAGATTTGAGAATTGAGCGGCCCATATTCCATACCGGACACAGAAGCATCGTCTTGATGCTTCTGTTTCTTGCATCTGCTGTCTTGTATGGTGCGATAGCATCGCGCCCCGCGAAGCGTCCCCGCAAGAAGACCCAGGACAAGCGCGTCTATCTTGTTCATGCCGATGAGCTGCGCTACGACCGCTGGCGCAACAACGACGCTCAGGTGCTCGTCGGCTCGGTGCAGTTTGAGCATGCCGGTGCCCGCCTCTATTGCGACAGTGCCAATTTCTTCGAGGCCAGCAACTCGTTCGAGGCTTTCGGCCACGTGCGCATGGTGCAGGGCGACACCCTCTCGCTGGTCAGCGAATATGGCTATTATGACGGCAACGACCAGATGATGGAGGCCCTGCGCAATGTTGTGCTCCGCCATCGCGGAACGACGCTCTACACCGACTCCCTGTTCTACGACCGCATCTGGAACCAAGGCCATTTTGAGGAAGGCGGAAAGCTGGTCGACAATGGCACCACGCTGACCAGCGACTGGGGCGAATACCACACCGACACCAAGATGGCCGAATTCTTCTACAACGTCGAGATGATCGACAAGCAGTTCTTCCTGACGACCGACTCCCTCTATTACAACACTCAGACCAAGCAGGCCCACATCATCGGCCCCTCGGACATCACATCGGGCCGCAGCCATATCTATTCGGAGCTGGGATTCTACAACACACAGACCGATGAGGGCATCCTGCTCAACCGCTCGTGGCTGGAGAATGAGGGGCGCACGCTGACCGGTGACAGCCTCTGGCACGACGGGCAGTCGGGCGTCAGCGAAGCCTTCCGCAATGTGGTCTATACCGACACGGTCAATCACAACCGCCTCCTTTGCAACTACGGCCATTATGAGGACAGCACCGGCTATGCCCTCTGCACTGACAGTGCCGTCGCCATCGACTTCTCGCAGCGCGACACGCTCTACATGCATGCCGACACCTTCAAGGTCTTCACCTTCAACAACCACACCGACTCCGTCTACAGGGTCATTCACGCGTTTAATAAGGTACGCGCGTATCGGGTCGACGTTCAGGCTGTCTGCGACTCCCTGGTCTACAGCTCGCTCGACTCCTGTATGACGATGTACAAGGATCCTATCGTCTGGAATGTCAATCAGCAGCTGCTGGGCGAGCGCATCGAGGTGTTCATGAAAGACTCCGTCGTCGACCATGCTCATGTCATTGACCAGGCTTTTTCCATTGAGCAACTCCCTGACGAAGATCTCTACAACCAGGTCTCGTCAAAGGAGATGTTCGCATTCTTCCTCAACGGCGAAATCCATGAGGCGCGCGCCAAGGACAACGTGCTCGTGGCCTACTATCCTGTGGACGATTCCGACAGTTCCTACGTCGGACTGGTCTGCATGGAGACCAGCGAGTTGCGTATGTTTCTGGCCGAGCGGAAACTGCAGCGCATCTGGGCCCCCAAGAGCGAGGGCGTGATGTATCCCATGACCCAGATCCCCCCTGCCAAGCGCTATCTCGACGGCTTCGCTTGGTTCGACTATATCCGCCCGACGTCGAAGGACGACATCTTCATCTGGCGCGGCAAGCGCGAAGGCACTGAACTAAAACCACGGATCCGATGAGCGATATCATTCAACTCCTGCCTGATTCCGTAGCTAACCAGATTGCCGCGGGCGAAGTCATCCAGCGACCTGCTTCCGTCATCAAGGAGCTGGTCGAGAACGCCGTTGACGCCGGCGCAAGGACCATTCGCGTCCTGGTGGTCGACGCAGGGCGCACCTCCATACAGGTCATCGACGACGGTTGCGGCATGTCGGAGACCGATGCCCGCCTGGCCTTTGAGCGCCATGCCACCTCGAAGATCCGCCGCGCTGACGACCTCTTTTCCCTCCACACTATGGGCTTCCGCGGCGAGGCCCTTCCCTCCATTGCCGCCGTGGCGCAGGTGGAGCTGACCACCCGCATGCAGGGCGACGACCTGGGCACTCACCTGACCCTTCAGGGCTCGCGAGTCGTCGGCCAGGAGCCTGTAGCCTGCCCCGTCGGTTCCAATTTCAAGGTTGAGAATCTTTTCTTCAACGTGCCTGCCCGCCGCAAGTTCCTCAAGACCAATGCCACCGAGCTCAACAACATCCTGACGGCCTTCGAGCGTATCGTGCTCGTCTATCCTGAGATTGCCTTCACCCTCCACAGCAACGGCCAGGAGCTGATCAATCTCCGTGCCGGCTCGCTTCGCCAGCGCATCACCGACGTCTTCGGCAAGAAGCTGAACCAGGAATTGCTGCCGGTGGAGGTCGACACGGCCATCTGCCGCATCACGGGCTTTGTCGGCAAGCCTGAGTCGGCCCGTAAGAAGGGGGGCTGCGACTATTTCTTTGTCAACGGCCGCTTCATGAAGCATGCCTATTTCCATAAGGCCGTCCTTACGGCCTACGACCGTTTGATACCCGTCGGCATGCAGATACCTTATTATATATATTTCGAGGTGAGTCCGGCCGACATCGACGTCAATATCCATCCCACCAAGACCGAGATCAAATTCGAGAACGAGCAGAGCATCTGGCAAATCCTGGTGGCTGCCGTGAAGGATGCCATCGGCAAGTTCTGCGAGGTGCCCACGATCGACTTCGACACTGAGGGCCGCCCCGACATTCCCGTCTTCGACCCTCGGCGCGACAACATCCAGATGCCGCGCGTCAGCTATAATCCGGATTACAACCCCTTCACGCCCTCCCCGGCCCGCACACAGAAGTCGTCGGCCCCCGACCAGTGGCAGCAGCTCTACGAGGCTGCCCTCCAGCGCCCGCAGCAGGAGGATGCCCGGATCTTCGACGACCAGGTGCCTTCAGGCGAGGAGATCGCCTCCGACAACCTGATTGCTGAGAAATCACCGGTGCATTATCAATATAAGGGCCGCTACATCATGACCGCCGTCAAGTCGGGCCTCATGATCATCGACCAGCAGCGGGCCGACATCCGCATCCGCTATGAGCGACTGATGGAGCGGCTGCAGCAGAATGCCGCCGGCACGCAGCGCGTTCTCTTCCCCGAGGTCATCCAGTTCGCACCCTCCGCACAGGTTGTCATGACGATGTGTATGCCCGAGCTGCAGGCACTGGGCTTCGACATCGCTGAGCTCGGCGGCGGCAGCTATGCCGTCAACGGCGTGCCCGCAGGCTTCGACGGTCTCGATCCCGTCAGCCTCGTGCGCAATATCGTTGACGACGCCGCCGACAAGGGGACGGTCGACCCGGCCGAGCTGAACGCCACGCTGGCTCTCAGCCTCGCCCGCCATGCAGCCTTGTCGCCCGGACAGGTGCTCTCCAACGACGACATGGAGCGCATCGTCAACGACCTCTTTGCCTGCTCTAACGTCAACTATACCCCCGACGGGCGGGCTATCCTCTGCATCCTGCCCCAGCACGACATCGAACAGCTTCTCGGCTGACCCCGCCATCCCCCGTCACAATCCGTACACCCCGTATGTACCATTCGTACATCCCCGGTGTACCAAACGTACACCCGGGGTGTACGACTTTTGCAGCCCTGCCATACATGAAAAACTGAATGCGAATTCCGTATTTAAATTAAATAGATTAAAAAAATGAGAGGCGGCTGCGAAAAAATTCACTAAATCCTTTGCAGATTCTGAAAAAATGCTTAACTTTGCTGCGAATTTTGGTGATTTCACTGCTTTGCGCCCTTGAAACGACAGCTATGGGGTGCCATTAGTGTGTATAAAAGAGATTGATCAATTTAAGTATTAATTATAATTTTTATGTTCATGAAAAAGAAATTTATTAATGGATTACTCATGGTGGCCATGTTTGTGGGTGCCACGAGTTCATTGGTTTCTTGTAAGGACTATGACGATGAAAAGAGCGTCAACCTTCAGGAACAGTTTGCTAATGAGGATGCCAAGCTCAAGGCTCTCATTGACGAGCTTGACCGCACCTTGAGCGACCGTATCCAGACTCTCCGCAATGAGTTTGAGACCTGCCGCGACAAGTGCACGAAGACTCGTGAAGATCTTGATCTCCTCACCACTAATTACAACGAGTTCCATCAGTGGGTGATTGACAATGTCTACACCAAGAGCGAAGTCTACAACAAGCAGGAGACAATCAACGAGATCATTGCTAAGCTTGCTGACTACTACACCAAGCAGGAAATTGACGACAAGTTCGCTGCCCTCGACTACTACACACAGGCTCAGGTCGACAGTCTGATTGCTGCTATCAAGCAGGACATGATCAACGAGATCGAGGCCAAGATGGACACGCTGAAGGACTATGTCACCGCTTCGGAGATGGCTGAGACCCTGACCGAATACTATGACAAGAACGACATTGACAGCATCATCAAGAACCTGCCTCCCGCTCAGAACATTATCTATGGCGACACCACCATTGTGAACAACTACATCACTTATGGTGACACCACCATTGTTAACAACATCACCAACAACTACATCACTGAGGGTGTTGATTCTGAGAAGGTTGTGAGCATCTTCAATGAGCAGATCCAGAGCTATGTGGAGCGCATCAACGAGCTGACCACCGTGATCAACCACGTGCGCGACCTGGCCCAGACCGACAGCGTTCGCATCGACTCGCTCGAGAAGATCACCGAGGGTCTGAATGGCCGTCTGACCGACGTCACCAACCGCGTCACTGACGCTGAGGTCCGCCTGGTTGAGGACAGCCTCAAGATTGCTAATCTCAATGACCTCTACAACCAGCTGAAGGATACGCTGGCTAACTATGCAACCATCGAATATGTCGACGCTGCTGACCAGAAGCTGAACGAACGCATCGACAGCATCCTCGACAAAGTCGTTCCCGCCCTTGAGCAGGAAATCAAAGACGCTCGCACCTATGCTGAGGAACTCGCCGACAGCGTTGGCAACCTCCTCACCGAGGCTATCAACAAAGTCAACGAGCGCATCGACGCAACCAACGACAGCATCGACCGCGTGGCTGAGAACCTTGGCGACCTGAAGGATGCCTATGAGCAGTATGTTCAGGACAACGACGCCCGCGTGAAGGACGTTGAGGATCGCCTCGACTCAGTTGAGGACCGCCTCGACACGGTTGAGAGCGACATCGAGTCTATCCAGACACGCCTCGAGTGGATTGAGAACTCGATGGCTAAGTTTATCTCGAGCATCACGCTCAACGGCACTGAGAATCCCGTCTTCGGTGAGTTCAGCCTGCCCGCTGACATCCGCAGCAACATCCTGGCCGCTTATCACGGCTATGCTGCCAACGGCGTGGTCTTCCCCGCTGCTGACGAGACTTACTATGCAAGCTCGGCCGACTTCAACCGCATCACCTCGGCTGACTGGAACGACGTCCTCTCGAAGGTCAATGGCGCCATCAACCAGACTGGCGGCCAGGTGCTCGTCACCGCCGATGGTAAGGAAGGTAATGCCGGTACGCTCTATCTGACCGTCAATCCTACGAACCGCGACTTTACTGGCACTGAGTTCACCATGATCAACAGCCAGAACCAGGAGTCGAACGTCAAGCTGAGCGGACTGAAGAAGTCTGACAAGGTGCTGAAGTATGGTTGGAACCGTGCACGCCAGGAAGGCGAGCAGAGCCCCAACGGCTTCTATGAGACTAAGGCCACCATCACCAAGGAGGCTGTCAACAACGACCCGCGCATCCGCCTCGATCTCGACCTCGCTGGTGTCAAGGATGTCATCCGCGACGTGCAGAGCTGGCAGAATGGTATCAGCGCTACTAACATCGCCACCACGTTCTATCAGAATGTCCACAATGTGCTCGAGGCTGACGCCGTGAAGGCTACTTGGACCGACGATGTCACGGGTGAGGAGATGAGCGTTGTCTCTCAGTATGGCATCGGTGCCGTCACCGTGAAGCCCCTCAGCTTCTCCTTCATGAAGGACTATCATTACAACAATCAGCTGCTCAAGGTCGAGACGTTTGCCAACGATATCATCGACAAGCTGCAGGAGGTTCTGCTCAAGTATGTCGACCTGGCCAACGTGAAGTACGACCAGATTGCTAAGTACATCCTTGCTGTCAAGTATGTCGGCTACGATGTGGATACCCAGACCATGACCGTCACCGTGAAGGTGCCCGAGGGCACATTTAAGGAGACTGTGAAGATTGTTACGAACGACTCTGGTACCAAGCAGGAGACCGTCTGGTACATAAACGAGGACGGTACCTATAATGTCAATATCCGCTTCTCTGCTCTCGACGAGTTCATGCAGACTCTCATTACGGTCTATGGTGGCGAACAGGAGGTTAAGGACAACATCGACAAGGTTATTGCAAATATCAAGAGCCTCGTAGATGAAGTCGGTGACTACCTCGACCTCATTGAGGACGACCTCTCAAACCTCACCAGCACCTTCGGTCTGGACAAGATCTTCAACTATGTTGACATCGCGAACAGCCACTTCAACCGCTGGCTCAACCCCAACAAGTATGTCCAGCCCCTGCTGCTCATCCACAACAACGATGGTTACAAGCGTCTGAGCCGTTCGAGCCGCAAGGCTTCGAAGGTCAGCTCGACCAGCTTCACGCTGATTCCCACCACCTACAATGTCGAGGTTCTGTCTCCCGCTTATAAGAAGCTCATCGTTGCTACCCGCGTGCTCGACGCCGACGGCAACAACAACGTGGAGGCCCGCAACACCTTCAATGCTCAGAGCAACATCAACACCGTCATCGACGGTGAGTGGCAGAGCTTCAATGTCGACATTGAGAAGGGCTACACCTATGAGATTCTCTACATGGCACTCGACTACAGCGGCCAGATTGCTGCTCGCAAGTACTATGTAAAGGCTAAGTAATTCAGAGTGGAATCAACATTGTAGAACGAAAAAAGAAAAGTAAATATTATGAATATTAAGAAACTGTTAATGTCTTCTCTGCTGATGCTGGGCTTCGTCTCAGCATCGGCACAGGAGCCTGAGGTAAAGACCGTCTACGACTTTAATCCTCATTGGTATGTGCAGATTCAGCCCGTCGGTGGCCAGTACACCCTCGGCGAGATCGACTTCAGCGATCTGCTGTCCTACAACGTGCAGGCAGCCATCGGCTATCAGTTCCATCACGCCCTCGGCGTCCGCCTGGCCGTCAATGCATGGCAGAGCAAGGGTGGTTCGCGCTATCTGCTGCCCACACTCACTGACTATCAGTGGAAGTGGAAGTATGTGGCTCCTATGGTCGACGTGACGTTGAACCTCTCTGACGTCATCTGTGGCTTCAACCCCAAGCGTGTGTTCAACTTCAGCATCTTCGGTGGTGTCGGTGCCAACATTGGTTTCAGCAACGACGAGGCTTATGATGTCAAGCAGCAGCTGGCTAAGACTTATCCTCTCTTCGCTGAGGGCAATCCCCAGCTCAGCCTCTATTGGGAGGGCACCAAGGTCCGCATCGCCGGCCGCGCCGGTGCTGCTGCCGACTTCCGCCTGAGCGACCGCGTGTCGGCTGGTCTGGAGTTCTCGGCTAACATGACCAACGACCACTACAACTCGAAGCCCGCCGGCAACCCCGACTGGTACTTCAATGTAAATGCAGGTGTGAAGATTGCCCTTGGCAACACCTACACCACCCGCACCATCACCGATCAGCCCCGCGTTGTTGAGCGCGTCGTTGAGAAGGTTGTTGAGAAACCCGTCTACATCGAGAAGCCCGCTGAGCCTGCAGTTGTTGCAGCTAAGGAGCCTCTGCGCCGCGACGTGTTCTTCACCATCAACAGCACCACGATCACTCCTGCTGAGATGCAGAAGGTCGAGGAGGTTGTGGCCTACCTGAAGAAGTATCCCGAGGCCAAGGTCAGCATCACTGGCTACGCCGACAAGGGTACGGGTAATGCTTCGATCAACGCCCGTCTGGGTAAGAACCGTGCCAAGACCGTGGTCGACACGCTCGTCCAGAAGTACGGCATCGACGCTTCGCGCATCGTTTCCGACAGCAAGGGTGACACCGTTCAGCCCTTCGCCGAGAACGACAAGAACCGCGTCAGCATCTGCATTGCTGAGTAATTCACGAACCATCTCCTTTAATTGAGATAAACACTCATAGAGCCTACCCTTACACCTGAGTCTATTATAAACAATGGCAGGTGAAGGGTAGGCTTTTTCTTTTCGACTTTCAACGTTATGATGATGAACAGACTTTTTCTTTTATTGTTTTCAGTAACTGCCTCACTGACGGCTTCAGCACAGCTCAACGGTAATGGCTACTATCGCGTGCTCAACCAGGCCAGCTCGCGCTATATCACCCTTCAGGACAACCGTGGATCCATTGACCTGTCGTCCACTAAGGCTGACATGATGGCCATCCTCACCATTCGCGGTTTCGACAAGGAGGTCAACGACCCTGCGTCTGTCATCTACATCGAGAAAGTCGGTTCACAGTATAATCTTAAGGCTCAGGGTACTGACTCCAAGACCATCACGGGCAACCGATACCTGAGTCTGAAGCAGAACGGCCCCACCTATCAGGCTTACGGCACGATCTCAGGCATGGATATCTATCTGGCCGACGGTCGCTCGCTGAGTGATCCTGACACGCTGTCGCTCGTCCAGAACGGCGATGCTGCCTATCGCAATTGGTTTATTAAGCCTGTCAATCAGAACGACGAGCAGTATTTTGGCCTCCGTCCGGAACTGACAGCCGGTGGGCAGCGCTACACCTCTCTGTTCGCATCCTTCCCCTTTAACTTCTATTCGTCAGGCATGAAGGCCTACATCGTGACCAAGGTCGACGGTGATATGGCTGTCTGGCAGGAATGGCAGGGCACTGTGCCTGCTGGCACGCCCGTCATCATAGCCGTCGGTGCCGACGATCCTTCAGGTAATCGCCTTGACATCGTTGACCAGAAGCTCACGGCGCCGTCCAACAACGTGCTCAGTGGCGTCTATTTTGCCAACGGCAATCCTGGCGAATCACATTTTAACCGCACGCCCTACGACCCTAATACGATGCGCCTGTTGGGCGTCACGAGCGAAGGCCGCCTTGGCTATGTGAAGTCCGACGTGACTTATCTGCCTAAGAACCGTGCTTATCTCGTCGTGCCTGCCGGCTCACCTGACGAGATCACGCTCGTCACTCAATCTGAATACGAAACCGAAAAGGCCAAGGACGATGTTGTCGTCACGGCGAACAGCTATAGCCGCCTCTATGGCGACCCCAATCCCTCTTTTGACTACACCACCTCCGGTCATGAACTGAAGGGTACCCCCGAGCTGACCTGCTCGGCCACGCCGTCGTCGCCCGTGGGCACTTACGACATTGTGGTCAGCCGCGGCAGCGTGACAAATAATCAGGCCACGTTTGTCAATGGTACACTGACCGTCACCCGTGCGCCGCTGACCATCAGTGGCGGCAGCTATACCATCAAGCAGAACGAACCGCTGCCCCAGTTTGCTGCTTCTTACAGCGGCTTCAAGGCCGGCGACGACGCAGCGTCGCTCTCCACGTTGCCCACCCTGACCACGGATGCGCCGGCGGATAAGACGCCCGGCACTTATGCAGTCAACGTCAGCGGCGCCTCTGCCACCAATTATGACATCAGCTACGTCGCCGGTACGCTGACCATCCTCGAGGCCGACCCCATTACCCTGACGGCCGACAGCAAGAGTAAGACCTACGGCGACGAGAACCCGACGCTGACCTATGTGCCCAGTGCTGCCGTCAGCGGCACGCCTGAGCTTTCAACGACCGCCACGCGCTATTCCGCCGTCGGCACCTATCCCATCACGATCGCGAAGGGCAGTGTCGACTATCCTAACCTGAAGCTCGTTGACGGCACGCTGACCATCGGCAAGGCCGCGCTGACCGTCAAGGCTCGCAGCTACACCATCAAGCAGAATGAACCGCTGCCAGCGTTTGCCGTCGATTATGCCGGTTTCGTCGGGAGCGACGACGCCCAGTCGGCTCTCACCGCGCAGCCCGTCGTCACGACGACGGCCCCGGCAGACAAGACGCCCGGAACCTACGCCATCAACGTGAGCGGTGTGTCCGCCCCGAACTATGAGCTGACCTATGAGGCCGGCACGCTGACCATCCTTGAGGCCGACGCCATCACGGTGAAGGCCGTCAATGCCACGATGACCTATGGCGACGAGCTGCCCGAGCTGACCTACTCGATTGAGGGGGGCATCCTCGAAGGTGTGCCTGCCATCACCTGCGAGGCCACCCGTTCTTCGGGTGTGGGCAGTTATGTCATTACCATCTCCAAGGGCACGCTCGACTATCCCAACCTGCACTTTGTCGACGCCACGCTGACCATCGTTCCCGCCCCGCTGAACATCTCGGCCGGCAGCTATACGATGAAGCAGACCGACCCGCTGCCTGAGTTCAAGGCCATCTACGACGGGTTCAAGCTCGATGACACCGAGGCTTCGCTGACCAAGCTGCCCGAGCTGACCACCGATTCGCCCGCCGATCTGACGCCCTGCTAGTATGTCGACAATGTCAGTGGAGCAGAGTCGCCCAACTATGAGATCACCTATCACTCCGGTCGCCTGGTCATTGCCGAGGCTGACCAGATTGTCATCATGGCCAACGACGCCAGCATGGTCTATGGCGACGAAGTGCCCAGCCTGACCTACGAGGTTGTCGGTGGCACGCTTGAAGGCGAGCCCGTCATCAGTTGCGAGGCCACCAGCCAGTCATCTGTGGGCAGTTATGCCATTCACCTCGAGGAGGGCAGCATCACTTATCCTAATATCGTATTGGTTGATGCGGTCCTGACAATTAGTCAGGCACCTCTTGTCGTGTCTGTCGACGATTATTCCCGTGAACAAGGGACGCCAAACCCGGAGTTTGTGTTGAATTACGAAGGCTTCCGGAACGGAGATACGGAGAGCGTCCTCATTGAAAAGCCCGTAGCCACTACCGATGCAACCATCGATACGCTGCCTGGTATTTATATCATAACCATCTCAGGCGGTTTGGCAGAAAACTACTACTTTGAGTATCAGAACGGCATACTTAATGTCACGATGCCCAGCTCCATCCGCCCGGTGCAGCTGAATCATCCCGTTGACGTGTTCACGCTCTCTGGCAGAAAGTTCCGCTCTCAGGTGAGCTCTCTCGAAGCCCTGCCCAGCGGCATCTACCTGATCGAGGGCCGCAAATACATCGTGAAATAAAGACTGTTCAGAACAGCCGCCGCGTGATGCGGAGGTTGACCACGGGGAAGACCTCAAACTTTTTGATGATGTCGACATAGTCGCCGACGCGGCCGCGCACGTTGCGCACGTCCTTGGTCAGGTCAGTGCCGTCGTGAGTGACCACACTTGGCGATCCGCCCCAGAACAGGACGCCGGCGTCGAAGCCGATGTGCCAGCGGTCGTCGTTCTTGACCAGACGTCCGTCGTAGCCGAATCCGACGTAGGGCTTCAGCCTGTTCACGTATGCCCATGCCTTGGCCATCGAGTTCTGGTCGGGCTCCATGCGGTAAGCTTCACCCTCGTGATAGAGCACATCGCCCTTATGAATCATCACGTCCTCGGTGGTCACCCACTGCCATTCCCCGTTCTCGTCAGTAATCCATTGGTCGTTGGGATAGTAGATGTCCTCCTCAGCCAGCACGTCGTGGCTGTAGTCACCCAGATGAATGCTCATCCTGCCGTAATCCAGCAGCTTGTCGCCAAGAGCGCTCGGCAGGTAGATGTCGTTGTCGCCGACGGTGGCAATCTTCTCGCCCCGTGAGGCACGGTCGTAGAGGTTGTTGTAGATGCCTACGGCCAGCAGCGAGGGCATATCCTCAATCGTATTGACCGCCTTGCCTATCTGCCTGTTACCCAGGTACAGGCCAGCCGTCAGGTGCCAGTGCTTATCGTTGCGCAGGGGGAAGAAGTCGACCATCAGGTTGAAGTTGTAGTAGGTCGGCGTGGCGCGCATGTCGACCTGATTGTCTACTTCGTAGCCCGTGAACCCCGTCAGCAGGCCCGACAATTTGTCGAACCTCGACTGGCTCTGCTGGCTGAATTCCTCCTCGCTTTGCCCCTCGGCCCTTTGGCCTACTTGCACGCCGAAGTGGAGCGTCCGGCCGATGTGGGGCATGAACGAGAAGCCGCCCCTCAGCCTGAAGCGTTCGCCCAGCGGTGTGGCCAGGTCGACGCCGACGCCGCTGGTGCCTGCGGTGACGGACAGGTCCAAGTTGTTGAAAAACAATGATGTGTATACAGGTACAAAGTCGTCCACTTCGTCTTGTGCATTGGCCGTGAGGGCCAATGTCAGGGAGGCTGTCAGGAGGAGTATCTTCCCACTCATAAATGTTCGTTGGTTTGTTTTATCGTGCAAAGCTATAAAAAAAACTTGGAATTACCAAATCTGTCTTCTTGTTTTTGTCGCTGTGTCGGTTTTTTGTGGAGAAAAGGAAAAAAGTTGAGAAAAAATTTGCTCATTTCGCTGAAAAATAGTACCTTTGCACCCGCAAAAAGGCAAGGGCGTTTAGCTCAGTTGGTTTAGAGCATCTGCCTTACAAGCAGAGGGTCGGCGGTTCGAATCCGTCAACGCCCACTAAAGACAAAGACGAGTACTTAGTGACTCGTCTTTGTCTTTTTTATTAAGCCTCCTGTTTCAGTTCCTCTATAAGTCTGTCGATGCGGGCCAGCTCGCGTGGGATGCGGATGTTCTGCGGGCAGTGGGGCATGCACTGGCCGCACTGGATGCAGTGGTTGGGCTGGCGCTCCTTGGGTATGGCGCGGTCGAGGCTGATGAGGTATTGACGACGATTGCGGCGATAGTCCGGGTCGCCGGCATCCTCGGGCAGCGTGTGGTCAATCTTGAACTTGTTGTAGTGGACGAGGCGGCCGGAATGTCGATGC
>JAFTGI010000123.1 GCA_017458195.1 Prevotella sp. | reverse complement strand
GCTGCTCAGGAACTCTCGTGGATCTTCCTCATCCTGACGACGATCTCGGTGGTCTACGGTGCCCTGTCGGCCTGTGTGCAGACCGACCTGAAGTACATCAATGCCTATTCGTCGGTGTCCCACTGCGGCCTCGTGCTGTTCGCCCTGCTCATGATGAGCCAGACGGCCTGCACCGGTGCCATCCTGCAGATGCTGTCTCACGGTCTGATGACGGCCCTCTTCTTCGCCCTCATCGGTATGATCTACGGCCGTACTCACACCCGCGACATCCGCGAGCTGGCCGGTCTGATGAAGATCATGCCTTTCCTGGCTGTCGGCTATGTCATCGCCGGTCTGGCCAACCTGGGTCTGCCGGGCTTCTCAGGCTTCATTGCCGAGATGACCATCTTCGTCGGTTCGTTCGGTGCTGAGCCGCTCTATGGCGACCCCAACACGTCGTTCCGCATGGTGGCTACCATCATTGCCTGTACGTCGATTGTCGTGACTGCTGTCTACATCCTTCGCGTCGTCGGCAAGATTCTCTATGGCAACGTCGAGAACAAGCACTTCCTCGAGCTGACCGATGCCACTTGGGACGAGCGCGTCGCCGTCATCTGCCTCATCTTCTGTGTGGCAGGCCTCGGTCTGTGCCCCTTCCTGTTCAGCGACATCATCTCGCCGGCCACGGGCAATATCCTTAGTTCAATTGGTGTAATGTAAATAAAGCAATAAAAGAAATGGATTACAGTCAATTCTTAAATATGGTTCCTGAGGCCACGCTGATGCTGGCCCTGGTGATAGTTTTCTGTGCCGACTTTGCATTGCACAAGAGCGAACGCAAGCAGTTTGTGCTCAGCGTGCTCACCGGCGCCCTGCTGGTATGCCAGCTCGTGCCCTGCCTGCTGGCAGAGCCCGCCACGGCCTTCGGTGGCCTCTATGTCACGACGCCCATCGTCAACGTGATGAAGGTCATCCTCACCGCCGGTACGCTCATTGTTGTCATTATGTCGCAGGAGTGGCTCCGCACCATCCGCTATCAGGGTGAGTTCCACATGCTGGTCATCTCGACCCTGCTCGGCATGTACATGATGATGTCCTCCGGCCACTTCCTCCTGTTCTTCCTCGGACTCGAGATGGCCTCCGTGCCCATGGCATGCCTCGTGGCCTTCGACAAGCTGAAGCAGCAGTCGGCCGAGGCCGCCGCCAAGTACATCCTGACGGCCACGTTCTCCTCGGGCGTCATGCTCTATGGCATCTCGTTCCTCTACGGCGCCGTCGGCACGCTCTATTTCGACGACATGGCCGCTCAGATCAGCGCCACGCCCCTCACCATCATGGGCATGGTGTTCTTCTTCAGCGGACTGGGCTTCAAGATTTCGCTCGTGCCCTTCCACTTCTGGACGGCTGACACCTACCAGGGTGCCCCCACGCCCATCACGGGTTATCTGAGCGTTGTCTCCAAGGGTGCCGCCACGCTGACCCTGGCCATCATCCTGATGAAGGTCTTCGCCACCATGGTCGACTATTGGGAGCCGCTGCTCTACATCGTCATTGTCCTGTCGATCACCGTGGCCAACCTCTTTGCCATCCGTCAGACCGAGCTCAAGCGCTTCATGGCCTACTCGTCGATCTCGCAGGCCGGCTATATCATGCTGGCCGTCGTGGGCAACTCGGGTGTCGGCCTGGCCGCCCTGACGTTCTATGTGCTCGTCTATGTCGTGGCCAACATGTCGGTGTTCACCGTCATCAGCGCCGTGGAGCACAATGGCGGCTCGACGCAGATGTCAGCCTATAACGGCTTCTACAAGACCAACCCGAAGCTGTCGCTGCTCATGACCTTCGCCCTGTTCTCGCTGGGCGGCATCCCCCCGTTCGCTGGTATGTTCTCGAAGTTCTTCGTCTTCATGGCCAGCGTCGGTGGTCACGAGAGTGCGCCCTTCTGGCCTTACTTCGTGGTCTTCATCGCATTGGTCAACACTGTCGTGTCACTCTACTACTATCTGCTCATCGTCAAGGCTATGTACATCACCAAGGAGGACAATCCCCTGCCCACGTTCCGCAATGCCCCGAGCGTCAATCTCTCGCTCGCCCTTTGCACCGCCGGCATCCTCCTGTTCGGTGTCTGCTCCTGCGTCTATGAGTGGATAGCCCAGGCAGCCGCCATGTAGGCCTCATAGCGGCCCCGCCGCATACCTTCTCAGAGGGTGTGTCAAAACTTATTTCCAATTTGGTACATCGGCTGTGTACCATTCGTACATCGGCAATGTACGATTCGTACATCGGCAGTGTACCAAATTGGGAATGGTTTTGAAACACCCTCTTTTCATTGCGGCCCGAACGGAAAAATACCTAAAAATGGTGATTGCGTAATTCATGGATTATTCGTAATTTTGCAGCCACATTGCGAAGCTTATGAATATTAACAACAATAAATCACTGAAAATGAAAAGATTATCTACTTTGCTCCTGGTGCTGACAGCACTGATGGCACTGCCGCTGACGGCTGGTGCCGCCGAGACGACTTTCGACTTTGAGAACAACCCGCAGGGATGGCCCGTGGGCGAGGGCGTGAACTTCGCCGACGGCAACCTGACCAGCCCGCTCATCGTGGGCGAGGTGACGCTGGCCAATGTGCAGGGCGTTGCCTCGCAGCCCGCCCGCATTATGAGGGCCAACGACGGCGTGAGTGCCCTCTATGTCTACAAGAACGGCTCCATCCAGCTGAGCGTGGCCGAGGGCCGCGCCATCACGAAGATGGAGGTGACGATGAAGTCGGGCTCATCATTCGACCTGACGGCCAGCACGGGTGCCGTGGAGGCTAACGTGTGGACGGGCAATGCCCAGGAGGTGCTGTTCACGAGCTCTGCCACCCGTATGATGCTGAAACTGGTGGTGACCACCGACGCCGAGAACGACGAGACGGTGAAACCCACGGTGGAGTCCTTCGACGTGGAGGCTGAGAATATCGCCGCCTTCAATGCCGTGGAGGACGGCAAGACAGTGAAGCTGACGCTGAAGGATGCACAGGTGAACGTCTTCGATGATATTTTCAACTTCTATTTCATCGAGGATGCCACCGGAGCCACGGGCCTCACCGGCGTTTCGTTCAATGCCGGCGACTGCCTGAACGGATATATCATCGGCACCAAGAGCAGCAGCGAGCTCGACTGGAGTGGCGAGTATCCCGACTACGTGGAAATCAAGTTGGCTGCCAGCAATGCCGACAACGTGAAGGCCGAGGCCGGTGAACTGAAGTCGACAGCGATTGAGGTGGGGGCCATCGCTGACGGAAAGAACCACGGACGGCTGCTCACCGTCAACAATGTGGAAATCCGCAAGGAAGGTCGCTTCTACTATGCCTATAGCGGCGACGACCGCGTGCAGGTGAAGGATGCCTACATGGTGCTGCCCTACGACTACGAGTGGCCTGAGCAGGCCAAGAGCGTGACCGGCGTGGCCACCTTCAACGGTGCCCGTTGGCAGCTGGCTCCGACTAAAGTCGAGGACATCGTGGCCGTCGTGGCCGAGGAGGTGGAGACCGTCTTCGACTTCGCCCTGAACAACATGTCGCTGCCCATCGGACAGAACGGTTCCGACAGCGAGCTGGGCAATCTGGCTGGTAAGGCCGTCACGATGGGCGATGTCACGCTGACGTTTGTCAACTCACCCACGATGCCCACCCGCTACTACACAAACACCCGCGGCAACCACTTCCAGATGATTGCCAATGGACAGATGCGCGTGACGGCTGCTGAGGGCCGTGCCATCACGTCGATCGTGGTGAAGCCAAACTATACGACCAACTCCGCAACGGGGGCAACGGTCACTAACGTCAACTGGACTGCCGATAAGGGCGAGGGCACGCTCAGCACGGACAAGATGACCTGGACCGGCAATGCCACCAACGTGCGATTTACGGGTACCGGTGCCACCTATCTTGACAGCATCATAGTCGTGACGGCTCCCGCAGACGACAATACGGTGACGTCTGAGGCTGACACCTTTACCGAGGTGGCCACGATTGCTGAGTTCAATGCTCTGGCTTCAGGCACGCTGGCCAAGCTGCAGCTCAGCGATGCCATCGTCTCGGCTACGGCACTCGGTCCCAGCCGCTGGGCTATCTACGTGCAGGATGCTACGGCCGGTGCTCACATGTATTGCATGCCGTTCGAATTGAAGGCTAACGACGTGCTCAACGGCTTCATCTATGTTGTGAAGAACAATCAGACGGCCGGTTCGCGCATGGCCATGACCGAACTGACCAGCACCGACGACTTCACGGTCACTGAGAACGGCACGGTGGAGCCTGTCGAGGGAATGCTTGCTGAGGTGAACGTGGCTGAAAACCTGAACCGCGTGGTGAAGGTTGAGGGCGTTTTCCTGGGAACGGCTGCTACGACTGCCACGCTGACCGACAGTGAGGGTACGGAGATTACGGTGAACAATCCTTCCAGCGGCATGTCGCCATACGTGATCACCGACAGCTTTGCCGGTGTCAGCTATGCGAGCGCAACGGTCGTAGGTATCCTCTATGGCACGACCAAGGGCAACAGTCTCTATCCGCTCAGCATCGTCGAGAAGGACATCGCTGACGGCATCGCCACGGTCAATGCCAGCGACGCTGACGTGGAGGTCTACAACCTGCAGGGCATCCGCCTGAACCGTCTGCAGAAGGGCCTGAACATCGTTGGCGGCAAAAAGGTTTAAAGGTAATTGAAGATTGAAAATTGATAATTGAAAATTTGCTACCGCATATCCTCATTTAGTTTAGGACAGCGGTAGCAAATTTTTTATTCAAGTTTCGGATGTTCCACATCCTCTGTTTTCGGTGGTACGGTGGTGCGGGGGCAGCCTCTTCGAGGCCGAGGGTGCGAGGTCAGTTTTGCTGTTTGGGTGTTCTGGGGCTATTCTCGTACCCCCGTACCTTCGCACCTCCGTACCTCCGAAACTTCAGTTATTTATTTTTTTCACTTTTTCTCAAATCTCGGGCTGGCCCAGATCTCGAAGTAGCCGACGCTGTGGGCGAAGGGGATGGCCTCGGCAACGACACCGTAGACCTCCTGGATCTGGGGGAAGGTGAAGACGGTCTGGTCGGCCGGCAGCCATGAGCTCCAGAGCGTCATGCCCTCGAGGCGCTGCGTGGCGATGTTCTCCGAGAGCAGATAGATGTAGCGGTGGCCCGTATTGTCGGCGTTGCCCCAATAGAAGAAACCGTCCTCAAGGTATTTGCTCGGCTGCTCCTGAAACTCCTCGGTTGAAGCCGGAGCGTCCGCGTCGAGCACCCATCCGATGCGGCGCGTGCCGTTCTGCTCGTTCTGCTCGACGACGATGAGCCAGTCGGCCGGGTAGGTGTTGCCCGAGCGCCAGTAGAACCGGTCGGCATGACAGCGGAGCACGCGGCCGTAGTCATCACTGCCGGGTGCCGTGAGTGTTGCCGTGAACTGTATGGTGTCGGCCGTAGCTGTATAGATGCCGCCCGACGACGAGCCGTTGGGCATGGCGATGAACTGCCATTGGCCGACGAGCCCTTCCAATGAGGGCGGGGCCATCTGCTCGAACATCACGCCAGCAATGCTGTCCGTCGGGATGCTCAGCAGGCTGCCGTCGTTCATCGTCACCTGCATGTGCTGTGTCTGTGCATGTCCGCTGATGGCACATGCCATCAATAGTGTTGTTATTTCTTTTCTCATAGCGATATGTTGTTTTCAAAACGTGGCTCCGATGCTCAGCGTGACCGATGTGCGGTCGCGGCCGAGGCACTGCTCGTAGGTCTCGTTGGCCTTGCGGTGGGATGCGCCGGCCTCGGCGTGGAGCTTCATCCGCGTGCCGGGCATGATAAACGCATAGCGCACGGCGGCGCCCACCTGATACTGGGCTGCCGTCAGCCAGCGGTATTCGCGCCAGAGGTAGGCATCCATCGATGTCGGAGCTGTCTGCTTGCTGCTGGGCTGAGCGAAGGTCAGGTCTTCGCAGGGCTCACCTGTGCCCTTGCGGAAACGGCCGTCAACGGTGAACGACCATTGGCCGCGCTGTGTCGTGATACGCCGTGTGGCGCTGACGAAAGGCTCATGGGTTGTCAGGCGCTGGCGGCGGTAGAATGGATAGAGATAAGCCGTCTGCTTACGATGAAGCCAGTCAAGGCCCATCAGAAATGTCCATGCTGGTGTCTCCCCGTTGATGTTGATGTCGGAAGTCAAGATGACGCGTCCTTCTACCCATAGCTTGTTGGCCGTTTTCGTAGGCGCCAGGTAGTCATAGTAGCTGGCGCCCGCGTCGTTGATGAGCTCGCGGTAGTTGGCGCCGTCGTTCTCGAGGTTCTCGGCCAGAAGATTGAGGTCGAGATGGTATCTCGACTTACGAGAAAGGAAGGAGAGACGGGCGTTGTAAGCGTAAGTATCGCTGCGGTGGGTGGCGTAAGTGATGGTGTACGGCGACTTACGTCCGTAGTAGCCATGGCGGTGGGCATAGTCAAAGGCATTGTAAAGGGCGACCACGTCGGTGCCGAGGTTGAGCTGGAACCCCAGACCATGGTAGTCGCTGACGAGGGGCATCGAGCGGCTGCGGTCGGTGTAGCCGTTGGTGCCGAACTGCTCCAAGGGGCCCATGAAGGCGGCGTAGCTGATGAGCGACTGATAGACGCGGTCGGTCTTGCCGTAGGTGCTGAAGGTCAGGCTCTCGGTATTGCGGTGATACTGGTAGTGCATGCCCACCTGCAGCCAGGAGGCCAGCGGGGCGTAGACGCCGGCCGCCACCTTCATGTCCATGAGTTTGTTCTGATGGCGCAGATCCTTGTATTTGGCATAGTTGGCAGCCGTGTATTCGGCTTTCAGCCCGACGGAGAGCCCGTGCCAGAGGTCGGTGCCCACGGCCCCTGTGAGGCGGTAGACGTCGCGGTGCTTGCGGCCGAGGTTGGTCAGCGAGTCCTCGATGATGTCGAAGGGGAGGTGGGGCTGCGATTGGGGCTGCAATGATATTGCAGCATACGGGACAGCGACGGCGGGCAGGAAGGCTGAGCCGCCCATGTCGTCGCCGGAGTGGTTGTCATAGCTCATTGAGCCGAAGACGACGGTGCGGCTGTTGAGCCGCATGAACGATTCTACGGCGGCCGTGGCCTGCAGGGCGGAGGGCGCGTCGCTGAAGTCGGTGAGTCCGCCCTTGGCGCGGTTGAGGCTGAGGTTGGCCTCGGCGATGTTGTCGGCAGCGAATCTGACGAGTGCGGCCCCGTTGGCCGACGTCAGCCACGCGTCCTGTCGCTTCACGAACCTGTAGTCGCGAAGCAACAGCGAGTCCTGGGCCCTCATGCCCGTGGCAGAGGCCAGCAGCGCCAGCAGGATGGTCAGTCGCGGAGTGAGCATTTCTGTCGTTCGTGGAAGTCGATGCTGGAGTTGTTCCAGTCTTGGTAGATGATGTGGGCGCCGCGCTTCATGCTGGCTTCTGCGTCGATGCCGCTGGGGTCGTCGCCCAGAGAATAGCCATAGACGAGCAGCCCCTTGTTCTCAGGCAGGGCCTCGGTCTCCTCCTGGTCGACGTTGCGGTAGAGGGTGTGGCCCAGCTGGTTGGTCAGGTAGACATAGCCGGCGTCGACGTCAGCCGTCAGTCGCTTCATGTTGTCCTCCTTCTTGGCTGCATTATAGATCTCCACGCCGTCGATGATCCATTCCGCCGGCACCTTCACACAGGCATAGACCGGCGTCTGGGCGACCCCGGGCGAATACCAGAGGTTGTCGGCGTTGGCGGCATGCTCACGCGGTGAGACGCCCTGCGGCTGATAGATGAACACGGCGGGCGACGAGACGCTGAGGGGCCATGCCGTGGCCTGACCGTACTTCACGGCCTTGAGGTAGTGGGATGTCGGGATGACGTCCGACGGGGCGGGGTAGTAGCTCAGCTGGTTGTAGCCGCTCTCGGGGTCGTACATGCAGTAGTAGTCAGGGTTGGCATAGTTCACCGACTGCGAGTAGGTCAGTGTGTTGTCGATGGCGCCGCAGACGTTGACGACCACCTGGCAGTAGGGCTCGATGACGAGCGACCCGGGATAGTACCAGATGCCGTTCTGCGCGGGCAGGAAGCCCTCGGCCTCGTAGATGAGTTCACCGTCGGCCGTGTAGTTCTCGTTCTTCGAGTTACTGTTATAGGGAGTGCAGAAGGCGAAGCACAGGTTGTTTGCCACAATCTGCTGCGGACAGTTGTTGTAGAGCACGATGCACTTGTCCATTTGGAAATACTCGGTGCCGTTGTCCTTGGGGCAACCGCCGTTGTAGACCTCCTTGATGATGATCTGGTCGACGTTCTTGTCCTCGAGCGTGGGCATCACGTCCTCCGTGAACCGCACGTCCTGGATGTCGGACGTCAGTATTTCCTGCCGGCTGCCGTCGGTCTTCTCGATGACCATCTTCCAGCCTTGTGCCCGTGCGCCCGTTGTCAGTGCGGCGAGGGCGATTGCCATGACGATTCTTTTCATTGTATTTCGGTTTTATCTGACGATTCTTTTCCTTGACATCTTGAGCATGACGTCGGCCTGGTTGGTGCTGTCCGGGTCGACGATGATCATACTGCGCACGCCGTTGAAGTTGTAGCGCCACCACGTCGTGCCAGTGGAGTCGATGAACTGCGAGGTGGTGGTGGCCTCATAGACGCCCGGCGTGACGACGAAGTGCACCTGTCCTTGCGTGTCGGTGGAGTCGATGAAGACGACGTCGCGCCCCAGTCCGCGCAGTTCGACGGGAGCACCCTCATAGGGCTCAATGGAGTTCTCCGGATAGACGAGCGTCACGCTGAGCGTGCACAGGTCGAGCGACTCGTCGTAAGAGCAGGAAGCGAATATGCATAGCGCCAATATGATGAGTGGAATCCGGTTCATAATATAAGTTTTAAAGATAGTCCATAATAATAATTCGGAATATACCCACTGTCGAAGAGCGACGTCTCGAGGTCGGTCTGCGAGGAGCGGATGCGGCGCATGTTGTTGAAGAAGTTGTTGGCATAGAACGACAGGCTGACGTGGTCGCCGATCTCCTTCGTCACACTCAGGTTGGCCGAGCAGTAGCGGCTCATCCGGTTGGGGTTCATCGTGTAGGCATAGTTCGAGCGCACCACCAGCTTCGACAGGTCGCTGTAGAGCGCCTGATCGTTGTCGCGGGCCCAGGCGAAGCGCTCGGCGAAGGGCAGCAGCTCGTCGGGGTGTTCCCAGGTGGCGTAGTATTCCGGATAAACCACGACCAGCCGGTCGCGCTCGGCGCCCGTGTACGGCTCACCGAAGTAGCCGCTCTGATCGTCGTCGGGCAGTACGTAGCCGCGTGGTCCGCTGGCCAGCTCACTGAGCGAGCGACGGTAGTTGAGCAGCGACGTCTCCAGACGCAGCGACACGATCATGCGCACACGAGGCAGGTGGGTGGTCAGCGTCGCGTTCAGGTTAGCCTGACGGGCCAGCGAACCGTTGGCCACCGCGGCATTGGCGCTGGCGCCGGCCGAGGTGACGTTGGTGCCGCGATAGTAGCCCACGTACTGGTAGGGCTGTCCGCTGGCCGTGATGTTGTTCACGCCCAGTGGCACGTCGGCAAAGAGCACGTCGTCGGTGCCGCGGTATTGATAGTAGTTGCCGTCGAGGCGTAGCTGCGTGCGCAGGGCCCTGATCTGAGCAAAGTCAATGATCCATTCGAGACCGTAGCGCTCCAGCGGCGTCGCGTTGGCAAAATGCTGCTGCGTGGTCCAGGTGTGGCGCTCGGTGCCCGGCAGTTCCAGGCTGGGCTGCTGACCGGTGGCGTCGTGCATGGTGACGATGCCCGTCTGGCGGTCGATGGTGAACGTGCGGTCGGCCACGGGGATGGCGCTGCCCTGCACGGATGCCTGCCCTGTATAGCGGTAGGCAAACGGTGTATAGGTGCGCATCGAGAGATAGGAGCGGCAGGTCTTGTGATGGAATCCCGACAGCGAGATGCGCGTGCCCTTAACGCTGAGCTCCACGCCCAGGTCGGTCTGGTTGGTGTATTGCCACTGCAGGTCGGGGTTATAATGTGCCTGCATGGGATAGACATGGAAGGCATAGTAGGCCCGGTTGTCAGCCGTCGAGGTCGAGGCGAATACCTGTAGGTCGCTGTACGACGGCGACGGATAGAGCACCTGGAACGACGGCAGCTTCGTGCTCTTGCCCCATCCGGCGTGCACCTCGAGGTCGCTGACCCAGCGCTTGCGCTGCTGTCGCCAGAAGACGTAGCGGGCGTTGGCGCGCGGCGACAGCGAGGCGGCCGTGCCGTAGTCGCTGCCCGGGATGACGGTCAGGTCGTTGCGCAGGCCGGCGGTGAGTTCGAGCCCACCCCCAACCCCTCCCCAAGGGAGGGGCGTCTGGTCGGACTTGTGGCGGAATATGCTGGCAGGGATGATAATCTTATCTTCCACATAAAAGGCCACGTTGTGCATCGTCGGCAGGCGGTAGTAGCGGTATTCGCGCCATGTGGGGGCGACGCTCATGTCGTCGTAGTAGGTGCCGCGACCATTGTTGCGCGAGCCGCTGTATTGCGTGCCGACCATCAGCCGGTTGGTCATGCTGTGCACCCGCCTCGTCCAGTCGGCCTTCAGCTTCGTCTGCCAGCTCAGCGGCTTCGAGTCGTTGAAGCCCAGGACATACCAGTAGCCGGTGGGGCCGAGGATAATGGGGGTGGCCCCCCCTACGGCCCCCGAGGGGGCTTCTATAGTCTTGCTATCAAGGAAAGATACTATTGTAGCCCCCTCGGGGGCAGAAGGGGGGGCTTCTCCCTCGGGGACAGAAGGGGGGGCTCCTATATAGTACCCCTCCTCGGTGGCGTGCAGGTAGGGCTGCGTGGAGGCGCTGTTGGCGTGGGTGTACGACTCGGAGCGGCGGTCGCTGTAGGCGATGCTGGCGCTCAGCTGGGCGTTGGTGATCCACGGCTTGTTGAGCAGCCACTGCAGGTCAACGTGCGCCCGCAGGGCATTGTCGCGCACCTTCTGATAGTCGTCGAGCTCGTTGTCGGGGTCGGCCTCCGAGTTATAGCCGCCCACGTTGGCCGTCACGCCGACGTTGAGCGTCAGTGGCGTCGACTCTCTCATAAGGATGTTCATGTAGTTGGCCGTCAGGACGTTGCGCTGATAGGCCGTGTGGGGCGATGCCGCGTCGCTGAACGAGCGGGCGTGCTCCATCGAGACGTTCAGCACCCCGCTGCGGGCCCCCAGTTCGAAACCCTTGTTGAGGGCCACCTGCCGCGTGTGCTGGTTCAGCTTGCCCTCGACGATGAAGGGCGACTTGCCGCGGCGCGTGTTCACCTTGACCACCCCGTTCGACAGGTCGCCGTATTCCACCGACGCGATGCCCGCCACCACCTCGACGCTCTCGATGTTGGCGGCACTGACGGTGCGCGTCGAGGCACCCGTCGTCTCGCCCATCATGGCGTTGTTGTCCATGCGCATGCCATCGATCTCTATGGCCGTGCCGAAGGCCGCGTTGCCCTTCTCCTGGGCGGCGCTGCGCAGGGCGATGCGCTGGTCGCTCATCAGCGTGGGGTTCACCGTCTTGCCGCCGGGCAGCAGCGTCGTGATGTCGCTCAGGTTGAGCACCTGCTGCTGGTCGAGCGCCTGTCGGCCGATGGTGTAGCTCGTCGTCGCCTCGTCCTGCTTGCGGCGCGCCACGACGGTCACCTCCTGCAGCTTCAGGTTCTGCTGACTGATGCGCAGCGTCAAGTTGTCGACGTCGCGCTGGATGGTCATCGGCCACGTGCGCTTCTGATAGCCCAGGCATTGCACGCTCAGGGTCAGCCGACCGGCGGGCACACTCTTGATCGTGAACGCGCCCTTCTCGTCGCTGACGGCCCACTGTCCGCTCTCCTCGACGAGCAGCGACGCGAACTCGACGGCCTGCCCCGTGGCGTCGTCCACCACGCGGCCTGCCAGCCTGTAGGTCGTCTGCGCCCGTCCGGCGAGGGCGGCGCAAGCGGTCAGCACCAATAATATATAGGTTCTAAGACTTTTCATAAAGCCGTTTGAGGCTGCAAAGTTACGAATTTTTCCGCAAACGACCAATACCTAATAGTGGGGAATTAACGCTTGTGTGCTCCGCAAGGGCATTTCATCCGTCGGAAATATTGCCGAAAAAACGTCACATAAAACTAAAATCTCAGTGTGATTTATTAAAATCTCAGTGTGATTTTATAAAATCTCAGTGTGGTTTATTAAAATCTCAGTGAGATTTTAGTTTTGTGTGCCGTTTTTGACGATTTATTCCGACCGATGCGACAGGAAACAGAAGGGTTTATTGCATATTTAAGTATTATTAAATCGTGAAACCTTGCAAGATTCAAATTAAAGGAATAATTTTGCGCCGATTTCCAGGAGCGCGGGCGTCCTCGCCCGCAATTTGCGCGTTGCGGGCGGGACGCCCGCGCTCCATAATAAAAAAAAGAACTATGAAAAAGATTTGTTATGCAGCTATGGTCCTGATGATGGCCATGACAGTGTGTGCCGCATTCGTAGCCTGCGGCGACGATGACGACAACGTTGCCGACGGCGTCGACAGCAGGATTGTCGGTATCTGGCACAGCGTCGGTGAAGAACTGTGGGAGTATAAGGATGACGTGCTCGTGACGCACTGGGCTGATCTCGATGAGAATACCCAACGAGACTATGAAGTTGAAAATGGTGTGGAAACCGGAGAATATAGGGACTACCCGCGTCATGAAGAATGGTGGGGGGAACTGACCGTAAATGCCGACGGGACATTGTCTACTTTTGACAGCTACGGCGAATCCGAGCATGCAACTTATAAATGCGCTGACGGCGTAATGACACTGACGGAAGATGGCAGCGTGGTGCGACTCGCATCTTATGAATTGAAAGATGGAGAGCTGTTGATTACGACTGACAATCGGAACAGAAAAGACGACGAGGGCTATTCTTACCTGGGCATCACCCGCTACGCCAAAGGCGCTTATCCCCGCAAGTAAACGATTATGGAGCGCGGGCGTCCCCGCCCGCAATGTGCGCATTTACTAATGGTTGCGGGCGGGGACGCCCGCGCTCACCATGCGACTCATCATTTCTTATGAGTTTGAGCCGAATTCCTGTTCATTTCTTGGCAGGGTGCGGCTTTTTTCGTACCTTTGCACCATATTATATTTAGCATGAAGATGAGACTGAGAATGATGACACTCCTCGTGCTGGCCCTGTCGTTGCAGGTGTCGGCACAGACTCCGCTGCCGCAGGACCCGGAGGTCCGCACGGGCAAGCTGAAAAACGGACTGACCTACTACGTGCGTCACAATGCCAAGGAGCCCGGCCTGGCCGACTTCTACATCGCACAGCGCGTGGGCTCCATCCAGGAGGAGCCGCGCCAGCGGGGACTGGCCCACTTCCTGGAGCACATGGCCTTCAACGGCACGAAGAACTTCCCGGGTCAAGGAAAGCGCCTCGGCATTGTGCCCTGGTGCGAGACCATCGGCGTGAAGTTCGGGGCCAACCTGAACGCCTACACGTCGGTGGAGCAGACCGTCTACCACATCGGCGCCGCCCCGCTCCGACGCGAGGGCATCATCGACTCGTGCCTGCTGGTGCTGCACGACTGGAGCCACTACCTGCTGCTTGAGGACGAGGAGATCGACAAGGAGCGCGGCGTCATCCACGAGGAGTGGCGCACGCGCCGTGCCGGCCGGGCCGTGCAGCGCCTGATGGAGCAGGCCATGCCGAAGGTCTACGCCGGGACGAAGTATGAGGACTGCATGCCCATCGGCTCGATGGACGTGGTCGACAACTTCGCCTATCAGGACCTGCGCGACTATTATAATAAGTGGTATAGGCCCGACCTGCAGGCCATCATCGTCGTCGGCGACGTCGATGTGGACAAGGTGGAGAAGAAAATCAAGAAGATGTTCTCGCCCATCCCCATGCCTAAGAATCCCGCTAAGCGCGAATATTATCAAGTGAGTGACAACGAGAAGATGATCGTCGACATCGAGAAGGACGCCGAGCAGCCCATCGTGCTCTGCCACCTCTACATGAAGCGGCCGGCCACGCCCGACGAGGAGAAGAACTCGGAGCAGTATCTGCGCTCGGGCTATGTAGACGGTCTCATCAGCTATATGCTCAACGACCGCCTGTCGGAGCTCCGGCAGCAGCCTGTGCCGCCCTTCCAGAGCGCTACGGGGCGCGCCTCCGACTTCTTCCTCAGCCGCACCAAGGAGGCTTTCTCGCTGTCCATCAGCTGCAAGCAGGAGAGCATTCTCGGCGGCATCATCTCGGCCGTGGCCGCCTGCGAGCAGGTGCGCCAGCAGGGTTTTTCGCAGGAGGAGCTCGACCGGGCCAAGGCTTTCCGCCTGAACCACGACGAGCGCAAATGGAACGAGCGCAACGACCGCACCAACTCGCGGCTGGTGAACCTGTGCGTGCAGAACTTCCTCGCGTGCGAACCTCTTATTTCTATTAACACCGAATGGCAGCTGACGCAGAAGTTCGACCGCGAGGTGACGCTCGAGGAGGTGAACGAGGCCGTGCACCAGCTGATCACCGACCGCAATCAGGTATGCATCATGTATGCCCCCGACAAGGAGAGCGTTCCCCTGCCCACCGAGCAGCAGATCGAGGACGTCATCCTGGCCACCCAGGCGCAAAAATACGCGCCGGCCCCCCATTCGGCCCCCGAGGGGGCCACTATAGCTCAGTATGTTGACAGCCTCTTGTCTATAGAAGCCCCCTCGGGGGCCGTAGGGGGGGCTAATTCTTCGGGGGCCGTAGGGGGGGCTTCCGCCATCGTGTCCGAGCGCCCCTGGAAGCACGGCTTCACCGAGCTCGTGCTGAGCAACGGCATGCACGTCTACGTACGCCAGACCGACTACAGCGCCAACACCATCCAGCTGAAGATGAAGGCCGACGGCGGCACCAGCGTCTACGGCGATGAGGACATCCCCCAGTTCTCGCTCATCTCGAGCGCCGTCAGCGAGGGCGGCGTAGGCCAGTGGGACGCCACGACGCTGCGCAAGAAACTGACGGGCAAGAGCGTGCGCGTGCAGGCTCAGGTGGGCTCTCGCTCAAGCAGCATCACCGGCGGCGCCAGCATCAAGGACGCCGAGACGATGATGCAGCTCTGCTACCTCTACTTCACCCAGCCGCGCCGCGACACTGCAGCCTTCGAGGGGCTCAGGAACCGCACCCACTCGTTCCTGACCAACCGCAACGCATCGCCTCGCGTCGACTACAACGACTCGATTTCGGCCATCCTCTACGGCCATCATCCGCGCTTGGAGCCCATGACGCAGGAGCGCCTGGCCCTCGCCGACTACGACCGCATCCTCGACATCTACAAGGAGCGCTCCAGCGACGCCTCGCAGTTCCAGACGGTCATCATCGGCAACATGTCGCTCGACGAGCTACGCCCGATGATCAGCAAGTATTTAGCAACCCTGCCAGCCCCCGACAAGTCTAAAGAAGCCCCCTCGGGGGCCGTAGGGGGGGCTCCTGTTATTCCCCAGATTGTCGCTCCTTCAGGCGTTCATGTGTTCAAGAAGAAGATGGCCACACCGCTGGCCAACGTCAGCATCTATTACGCAGCCGACGTCGACTTCTCGGCAAGGAACGACCTTGTGCTCGACTTCCTGAAGCGCACGCTCTCCATTGCCTACACCGACTCGGTGCGCGAGGAGAAGGGCGGCACCTATGGCGTCAGCGTAGAATTCGACCTCGACAAGGACGACCGGCCCAACGCCGTGCTGCGCATCAGCTACAATGCCGACCCGGAGCGCTATGAGGAGCTGAACCCCATCGTCTATCAGCAGTTGCAGCTGATTGCCGACAAGGGTCCCGAGCCCACGTCGATGAGCAAGGTGCGCGAGTATCTGCTGAAGCAGTACGACCAGGTGGCCATCACCAACGACTACTGGACCTACGTTGCATGGCAT
>JAFTGI010000122.1 GCA_017458195.1 Prevotella sp. | reverse complement strand
TACGCTTGTCGAGGAGATGGGCGACGCCTTTCCCGAGCTCCGTGCCCAGCAACAGCTCATCGCCCGCGTGATGAAGGAGGAGGAGGATGCCTTCCTGCGCACCCTCGACAAGGGCATCCAGCTGCTTGACAAGGCCATGGCCACGCTGAAGGCTGAAGGCAAGACCGAGCTTGACGGCGAACAGGCCTTCCGTCTGTTCGATACCTACGGTTTCCCCCTTGACCTGACGGAGCTTATCTGCCGCGAGAATGGCTTTACCGTCAACGAGGAACAGTTCAACGTCGAGATGCAGAAGCAGAAGGAGCGCGCCCGCAACGCCGCCGCCGTAGAAAACAGCGACTGGGTCACAGTGTCCGGCGATTCCGTCGCCGGATCAGAACAGCAGTTCGTCGGCTACGACTACACCGAATACACCTGCCATATCTTAAGATATCGCAAAGTCACGCAGAAGAAGAGCGAGCATTATGAGCTCGTGCTCGACTACACGCCCTTCTACGGCGAGATGGGTGGCCAGTTGGGTGACCAGGGCGTGCTTGTCTCCGAGAACGAGACCATCGAGGTCATCGACTCGAAGCGCGAGAACGGGCAGACTGTCCACATCGTGCGCCAGCTGCCCAAGGACCCGACGGCTCAGTTCATGGCCTGCGTCGACACCGACAAGCGCGATGCCTCGGCTGCTAACCACACTGCCACCCACCTGCTCGACTACGCCTTGAAGCAGGTGCTCGGCGACCATGTGGAGCAGAAGGGCTCGCTGGTCTCTCCCGACACGCTGCGCTTCGACTTCTCTCACTTCCAGAAGGTTACCGACGAGGAACTGCGCCAGGTGGAGCGCTTGGTCAACGACCTGATCCGTCAGGACCTGCCGCGCGACGAGCACCGCGACGTGCCCATGGAGGAGGCCAAGAAGATGGGTGCCATCGCCCTCTTTGGCGAGAAGTACGGCGACAGCGTGCGCGTGATGCGCTTCGGCCCCTCGTGCGAGCTCTGCGGCGGTATCCACGCCAGTTCGACGGGCCGCATCGGCTTCTTTAAGATTATCTCTGAGAGCAGCGTGGCCGCAGGCGTGCGCCGCATAGAGGCCAAGACGGGCCGAGAGTGCGAAGACCTGATGTATGTGATGGAGGACCACCTCAAGGCCGTCAAGGCATTCTTCAACAATGCCAAGGACCTGGAGGGCGTCATCCGCAAGTATATTGACGAGCACGACCAGATGAAGCGCGAGATTGAGCAGTTTCAGGCGCAGGCCATCGAGCGCACGAAGGACTATCTGCTCACCGAGATTCAGACTGTGAACGGCGTCAACGTCATTACCCGCGTCATTGACATGTCACCCAATGGCGCCAAGGACCTTGTCTTCAAGCTTCGCGCCGCCGTCGATGCGCCCTTCCTTTGCGTCATCGGTTCGAAGTTCCAGGGCAAGCCCATGCTCTCCGTCATGATGAGCGACGACCTGGTCAGCGAGCGTGGCCTGAACGCAGGCCAGATGGTTCGCGAGGCCGCAAGGCTCATCCAGGGTGGTGGCGGCGGTCAGCCCCACTACGCACAGGCTGGCGGCAAGAGCATAGATGGTCTCGCTGCCGCCGTCGACAAGGTCGTAGAGCTGGCAAAACTATAAGTCACTAAAGAAAAGCGGTGCTTTACTCGGAGTAAAGTACCGCTTTTCTATGAGAAAAGTACCGCTTTTCTGCCAGTAAAGTACCGCTTTTCTATGAGAAAAGTACCGCTTTTCTCAAACTATTCCCGAATGACGAGTGTATTATTCTTGATGACAGCGTTGAACTCTCCAAAACTGTTCAGCAAGGCCAGGATGCGCTTCATACTGTCGCTCCGCTTGTAGAGGAAATGCAGGCGCATGGCTGCCAGCCGCTCACTTGAGATTTCCACGCTGACGTTGAACCACCGGCCGAGCTGCTGGGCAATATCCCTCACCGAATTGTCATCGAAAAAGATGTAGCCGTTGCGCCAATAGACGTAGGTGTCCATATTCTCCTGCTCCACCAGCAGGCGACGCCCATCGATGAGCGATGCCCCCTGACCGGGAATAAGGCGCTGGACGCCGTCGATTCCTATACCCTTCACCTCAACGCTGCCGTTAATCAGCGCCACATGGTTTTCGCGGCTGTTCACGTTAAGCTCTGTGCCCAGCACACGGGCCTCCATGCGGTCGGTGCTTACGATGAAGGGATGGTCAGCATCCTTCGTGACCCGGAAATAGGCCTCACCCTCGAGGAACACGCGACGCTCGTCGCCCACGAACTGTGCCGGATATATAAGCCTGGAGTCAGCATATAGCCACACCTCGGTGCCGTCGGCCAGAATGAGTTTGAAGTCGTTGCCGCAGGGCACGTCGATGGTGTCAGTCTGCACGGGGTGGCTGATGCTGTAGCTGTTTCCGGAGGAAGTCTGATAGTCGAGCACCAGTTGTCCCTTGTTGTTGGTCAGTCGGGCTCGCGTCACCCGGCTTCTCTTTGCCGTCAGGTCAATCGGCCGCTCCTCGCTTGTCTTCAGGATGATGCCGTCGGGCTTCTCTGTATGCTCGTATGCCATGAGGCTACCCGATCCTTCTGCCGTTTCTGTTATCGTCGTACTCCAAGGATGTGTGAATATGACCAAGGCCAGGATGGCGGCGGCTATAGCCAAGAGCGCCGGCAGCGCGTGAACATTAAACAAACGTCCGCTCGGTGAAGCCGATTCATGTTCACTCGGCGCAGCCGATTCCACGCCGTTGGCGTTTAAATGTTCACTCGGCGCAGACGATTCCGGCTCGGGTGTCCCGACAACATGCTTCAGCGCAGCCATCTGTCGGTAGGCTCTGATAGCCTCCTCGTTGCCAGCCAGCCGGGCCATCTCGTCGTCGGTGAGCTCATGGCCCTCGTCCATGATGTCCACCAACTGTTCGAGCAGTTGTTCTTCTGTGTTCTTATGATAATCGTCTTTGGTTGTCATTCTGTTAATTATATCGTTTTTCATCTTGGTTAGTATACTTATGTCCTTCACATATTAGGATTTTTTAGCCAATTCGGCCCTCAGCTGTTTCAATGCCGTGACGATGTGCTTCTTGACGCCGCTGACGCTGATGCCCATATCTTCGGCCACTTCAGCATAGCGCTTATGGTGGAAGTAGCATTGCTCCAGCACGTATCGGGTGCGCGGTGACAGCCGGGTGAGCAGATCCGTGACACTGCTGATCAGTTGCTCATGTTCCTGCCATTCGTCGTCGTCGACCTGCCGGGAATAGAGCTGCATGTAGAACGCAACGTAGCGGTTGGCTGCGACCATGTGGCGCAGGTGGTCGACGCATTTGTGGTGGATCAGCGAGTAGGTGAAGTTCTTTAGCTTCGATGGCTCAATCTGCTCAATTCTTGCCCAAGTCTGCTCCAGTGCCTCCCCAACGATGTCACGACAGGCCTCCGTGTCGTCCACTAAGCGCATGGCGTAGTAGAAGAGCGCGTTGTAATGCTCACGGTAGAACCGCTCGAAGTCCTGTTTCTTGTTCATCGCGTTTGGGAGTTATTCTTTATTAAGTCACGTTTCCGCCGACAAAAGTAATCATTATTTTTCAAATAACAGCTTTACTTGCCGACTTTTTTTGTTTCATCATAAATGCAGGAAAGGGAGGAGGCCGCTGCCCCCTCCCGATTCCCACGTTGCAGATGATGGGGAATCCATGTGCTTCACATCAATGTTGTTAATGGTTAAAACTGTCAATGCTAATTTAGTAGAGAGAGATTTCTGCAATTGAAGTGAAGTTCAGAGTAAAGTAGAAGCCCGAGGGGACTACGACCATGACGTAGCGCGCGCCGAAGGTGAAGGGGAAGTCGATGTAGTTCACCTCGCCGTTGGCTGCACCGAGGGGATAGCTTTCCAGATAGGTAGCGTAGCCCCATTCGGCTCCGTTTTCAGAGAGCAGCACCCGGCATGACTTGGGGGCCACCATGTGCTCCTGCTCGTTCTCCCACATGCGCTGCACAATCTTCACACCGCTGACGGCCTTCACCTCGCCCAGGTCGATGGAGAGCTCATACTGGTAGGCCTCACCCGTCAGTCGTGGCTGCCAGAAGGTGCTTGGGTCGCCGTCGGTCAGGTTGGGCAGGTGCGAGTTGAATCCCATCTCGTCCTCGGGCGAAACTTTGAACGTCTTGCCGGTCAGGTCGATAAGGCGCTTCTTGGGCTCTACGGGCTGGCCTTTCTCCGTGAAGAAGTCTTTCACCTCCAGCTGCGGGAAATGATTGTTGTAGCGCTCAACAGTCAGGCCGTTCAGCTCGTGAAGCACCTGCAGGGCGAAGTTGCTCTCCTCGACGTCCATAACGATGTCCTGGGCATACTCCTCATCATCGACCTCCGATTCGGGGAAGTAGCGGCGTGAACCTAACACCACCTTCTTAAGGTTGGGAAAGTTCAGCAGGTCGATGAACGAGTTGTAGCTCAAGGCATCGAGATAGAGCACAGTCTGCCTTTCAATCCAGTCCTCAGGAATTTCTTCAAAACCAAACTGACGGCGCAGGTCCTCAAGGAAGTCAGAGTTGAAGATGCGGGTGTCGTCGAACTCGTAGGGAAGGAATTCGATCTCGTCCACACAGGTTTCGAGCTTGGCCGTCCGGTGGACTACGATGGGCTTGTCGTTGTCAACCTCATCCTCCAACATGTAATAATTCATGGCCACCTGCTCGGGTGTCAGCTCAAGATAGCCCTGCGAACCATCTTTCTTGGTGTAGGTCAGGTGGGCCGCACTGATGCCCTCCTGCCAGGGAAGGAAGGTGAGGATCACGCGGTCGCGGATCTTGTAGGCCGACGACACCAGGCGGTTGAAAGCCTGCACCTCCTCATGGGTATAGGTGTAGGGGCGCCCGTACACCGTATTCGACAGCGACTCCACGCCCTGCTCGCTGACAGAGCAGATAGTGATCTCGAAGCTGCGGTCGCCCAGAGGCTCGCTGCCGATGTGGTCGATGCTGTACTCGGTGGTACCTGCGGGCAGATAGACCGAGTCAGCTTCATCCTCATACTTCCACACGATCTTCACATTCTTGATGATCGGATCAACGTTGTTGGTCCAGTTGAGCACCATGCGCTGCCAGCCACCTGTCACGCTGATGTTACGACAGCGGCCGGTGTAGCGGATGGAAGTACCGTCGCCGGAGTAGTCCTTGTAAGTGTCCTCCAAGCTTTCACCGCAGCTCACCATAAGCAGGGCCACGGCCAGCATTGCCGTTATTTTGCAGATTGTCTTCATAATCGTCAGTCTTTTTTGGTGTAAACTTCAAGTTCGGTGAACGTAATCATGTGGGCGTCGTTGTGACAATCCCCGGCAATCCATGGATCGCCAGCTGCATTGAACGTGTTATTCACCACAATTTTCATATAGCGGTAGCCGTTGCCCTGACCGGCAGCCGAGACCACCATCTCCATGTACTCAGGCCCATGGGCCTCCATTTCCTCAACGGTGGTGAAGCCGGCTTCCCATCCTGCATTGGGGAAGGTCCAGGGACACCAGCGGGCCGCATTGGCCAGGTCGGGATCCTGATAGAAGAATGAGACGCGCTTCCAGTCGAGAGCTTCCATGTTCTTTTCCGCCAACGGCGTGGTGTCGCCGTCGTCATAGGCCGCATAGAGCGTCACGTCGCAGGGCATCATCACGGCGTGTCCCCATGAGCCGTTCCATTGGTAGTCCTGCTGAGTGCAGTCGGCATAGAGGGCGTTATACATGCGCACGCCTGCAATGGTGCGTTCTTTGCGACAATCGATGTACATAGGGAACGGATCGGGGCCACAGGCATTGGGGCCAGCAACAAACGTGCTGAGACCATTGTATTCAATAGCCTTTGCCCCAAGGATGTCGCCGTCGAACAGCACATCAGGACCGATATGCTGATGAAAATAATAGTTGCTTCCGGAATATTCATATTCTTCTTCCATGGCCACTGCACAGTAGAAATCGAATTCCGACGACGGCATCATGGCCTGCTCCAGAAACTCCACTCCTTCGAAAGACTTCTCTGAGATACGATTACCGCGGAAGTCCTCGGTACGGAGAATGACGGTTGGCTTATCCACCTGCTGCTTAACCTTGAAGTTGATAGTCTCGTCAACGGTGGCATCTTCAAGCGTGAAGCTGCTGATGAGCACAGTGTCGGGGCCACCCGTCTGAGGATCCACACCGAGATAGAATACGTTTACCAGACCCTCGCTGAAATCAGGCGTGCTGTACATCAGGGTAAAGCCCTCCCAGTTGCTCAGCACCTGTACTGACTTCATGAACGCCACGGGGCCGGAGTCCTCGGTGCTGAAGCTGACGGGGATAGGGGTCGACTCGGTGCGGTCGCGCCGCTGGACGTACACCTGGGCGGGTACGTTGCTCTTTGCTTCGTTGAAGCCCGTCAGGAGGAGCGAGTCGTTGGCTGTACTGGCCGAGCGCGTCACGGGCTGTCCGAAGGCATCGTTATAGCGCACGTATAGCCCCGTCACTTCAGGATCATCGGGCAATTGATAGTACATGATGGCACCACCCGTGACCGGCTTGAAGCTGAACGCATTCGGGGTGAGGCCCGATTCGAACGTTTCTTCATCGTCCGAGCAGCTCCAAAGGGCGCAGGCCATCAGTGCGAACAATAAATATCTTAGTTTCATGATCTTAATCTTTTATGTTATTCTCTATTCACTTTTCACTGTGTCAAGTCTACCATCCCAGGTTCTGCTTCACGCCTGAGATCAGGATCTCCTCAGCGCGGATGGGGAAGAAGTAGTCACGTGGAGCCGTGAAGTTGCGCTTCTTCCAGACAACGCGCGGTCCCTGGTAGTTGCAGTAGAATCCGTCCTGGTCGTCAGCCAGAATGTTCCAGCCGTACTGCGGGGAGTTCAGTTCCTGCGGTGCGGTCATCCATCGGCGCACGTTCCAGAAGCGGCGACCCTCAAAGGCAAACTCAATGTTCCATTCCCGCTGGATAATCTCTCGCATACCGACCTGAGTACGACACTTGTCTGGAGTCTTCGAGTAGCTGGTCCACGCATCGCGCACGGGCAGGATGCCGGCACGCTTGCGCACCTGGTCGAGCGGACCGTAGACACGCTCATCGGGTTCGTCCAGATATTCGTTCCAGGCTTCAGCTGACGCAAGGAGCAGCTCGGGGAATCGCATGGTGATATGCGGCATGCCGGTTCCGTTGTAGCAATACCAGCCCAACTGAGTTTTTGGTTGTGAGTTCTTGATGATCCAATAGCCCGTGATGCACTGCGGCGTGTTCTCGTCGATACGTCGTGCCAGTGTGCCGGCCCATTCGCCACGGCGGTTCTGCATCAGGATGCCGTTCATGTAATAGACCTGATCGTCGAACCTGTACCACATCATGCGGTCGCCGCCGATGCTGGCATAGAAGCGGGGCTCGCGATGACGGTGCAGGTTGAGCACATCCTGATTCATGGGCAGCACGTTGCGATAGCGCTGGTCGTTCTCCTTGCTCATGGCATACTTGTTGGGCATCCAAGCCTTGTCATCATCGATTGGCAGTCCATGGTCAGTGTAGTACATCTCTACCATGTTCATCGGTGCACCTAAGCAGCCGCGGCTCAGTGTGGTATATTCACCGGTCTGGCAATAGACCATCGTCATGAAGTCGAAGGGCTGGCCGGGCCACGACGACTTGCGGTCGCTCCACGACGGACGAATCGTCATGATGGCCTCGGTGTTGCTCCAGCCATTGGGCTTACCGCCAGCCCAGGGGTACTCGCAGTCCCAGATGGTGTTGAGCAGTGCCGTCGGCTGGTCGAGCGTGCCGGAGTAGATATCGATGCCGCCTTCGCGGGCAATCTGGATGGCCTCGTCGGCAGCAATGGCAGCGCGATGCCAGCGCTCCTTGTCGTAGGTGGGGAAGAGCAGTTCGCCGTTCTTGTTGGTCATCTTGGCAAATGCCTGGGCTCCATTGAACAGGGGCGAGGCGGCATAGAGCAGGGTGAGGGCCTTCAGCGTGGCGCAGGCCTCCTTGTTGAAGTAGGCGATACGGTCAGCTGACTTCTCGTAGCGGTGCGGCAGGTAGGGCATAGCCTGATCACAAAGGCTGACGATGGTGTCGACCACCTCAGTTATCGGCCGGCGCGGCTGCTGCATGTCTTCCATCGACTCGTTGGTCGCGATGTTGTGGTTCACAAGGATGATGGGACCATAACGGCGCATCATGTCGAAATAGTAGAAGGCCTTGACAGCTTGCACCTCAGCCCGCCACAGCTTCTTCTCGTTGTCCTGCATGTTATAGACATTCATGATGTTGTCGAGGAAGATGTTGCAATAACGCAGGGCAGCGAAGTAGCGGTTCTTGTGCCACACGTTGCAGAGCGGTGCATTGGAGCCCTGCAGACCGTCGCCGATGCCGAGAGCCTCGGCATATTCTTCTTCGTTCTTGCGGATATAGTCGCCGCCACAGAACTCGTCGGCTCCAAGGTAGGCAGGGTTGTGCAGCTCCTCAGCAGCATAGATGGTCATGAAGACGTAGCAGGTCTGCAGCCACTGCTCGGCATCCACGCGCTTCTCGAACATACTCTCAATGGTGGTGATGTCGTTCACGGGCACCACGTCGAGATAGTCGTCGCTGCACGACGTCGTCAGCAAGCAGAAAAGCGAGGCAGTAGCGGCTGCACTTGTAAGATATTGTCTGAAATGATTCTTGTTCATAATCTTGTCTCCTTTCTCTCTAAATTAGAAGTTAACTTGCAGTGCTACGGAGTAGGTCTTCTGGATAGGATACTTGAATCCGTCCTCGCCGAGCTCCACGTCCCAGAGCTTGAAGCTGGTGAAGCAGAAGGGGTTGTTCGTGAGCAGCGACACCTTGATGTTCTTCATCTTCCACTTGTTGATGAGGCTGCGGGGCAGGTTATAGGCGATGCCCAACTGGGTGCAGCGCAGGAAGCGGCACTCATTCATGAAATAGGTGCTCTTACGAACTTCGGCATTGTCGTCGTTATACCAGTCCTCGTAGGGATTGTGATATGAAATGGAGTAGGGGGTCAGCCTGGGCCAGAAGGGGTGGTCGACCTGGTTGTTCTCCGACCAGTGGTCGTCGGCGATGGCCTTGAGCATGGCGTGGTTGTTATAGAAAGGCGAGACCTTCATGGGGTCAATGAAGAATGTACGCTTGCCTGAGCCCTGGAAGCTGCAAGAGAACTCGAAGTTCTTCCAGTTGACAAAGGCAGAGAAGCCGTAGATGAGTCGGGGCGTCTCGGGATAGCCGATGAAGGTGGCATCGTTGACATCGATGAGTCCGTCGCCGTTCAGGTCGCGGTATTTGATGTCGCCAGGCTGCACGTCGCCGTCCTGATGAGGAGAGTTGTCAATCTCAGCCTGATCCTTGAACAGACCCTCAGCGATGTAGCCCATGGCCTGACTGATCTCGCGTCCAATCTTGCGCTGCCAGACGGGCTTGCCCGTGGCCTCCTCAATCTCCTTGTAGGTCACCTTATTATAAGTAAGCGTACCGCTGAGGATGAACCAGAGGTCGTCGTTGAACTGATGCTGAAGCTTTGCCGAGAGGTCGACACCACGCGAGTAGGTCTTGCCCACATTGTCGAGCGGGTCGATCTCAATACCCATAGAAGCGGGTATGTTGACACGCTGCGAGAGGATGTTGTGGCGGAAACTCTTGTAGAAATCGGCCTGCAACTCAAAGAGTCCACCCAGGAACTTGGCCTCCCAACCGAGGTTATAGTCTTCGGCAATCTCCCAGAGAATGTCTTCATTGGGATAGGCCACGACCAGATTTCTGTAGAGCGTCCCGTTGACCGTCGGGCGCAGGTCAGCGCGCACGTCATGCTGATAAAGGTCAGGAGCAGACTCCCTGTAATCAAAAATGTTGGATATGCTGGGCAGGTAGACATATCTAGGTTTCAGGATGACACCGTCGTTACCAACCTTACCCCATGAGGCTCTGACCTTGAGGAAGGGGATGTAGTATTCGGAGAGCTTCTTCATCCACGGCTCGCTGCTGATCACCCAGCCGGCACCCACCGACGGGAAGAAGCCCATGCGGTGGCTCTTGGCGAAGCGCTCCGAGCCGTTGTAGGCACCGCTGACCTCGCCGAAGTAGCGGTCCTTGTAGCCGTAGGAGAAACGTGCGCTGTAGGTGACGTTGCGCTGCTGCATCGACTCGAGCACGTCGGTCTCCTGCGGCACGAAGCTGCGCTCATACCACTGTGCGACGCCGGTGAAGGCGGTCTGGTGATCGTCCCAGGCTGCAGTGTGATAGATGCGGCCTTCGTAGGTGACGCGGGTTTCGGCCTCATGCTTCTTGTTGTAAGTGTCGACAGCCAGCGTGCGGCGGCCATAGTATTCATTCTCAGAATAGGGCTGGAGAATGTGCTTGCCTGTCTCAAAGTCGTACTTGGCCAGTGAATAGTAGTAAGGGCCAGTGACGAATGGCGTCTGATAGAGACCCGTCTGCACGTGCGAGGCGATGAGTCGCAATTCGAGACCCTTCACCAGTTTCGACAGGTTCTGGATGTACTCACCACGGTTGATGGTGTTGTAGCGGGTGGCATCCTTGTAGCCACGCTGGATAAGGGCGTAGGGATTGATGTTAGTGTCCGACGGGCCAGCCGGGGTGGTGCCGAAGCGGAAGTGAGGCCAGCTGTAAGTGTCGTCGCCGGGATAGGTCGGTGCAAAGTCGACCGGCGAGGCATTGAAGGCATAGGAGTAAGCCTCCGTCTGGCTCTCCACGGGACCGTGGTTCTTGTCGAGGGTGGCGCTCGAGTTGAGCACCAGCTTGATGCCGGCGGTCAGGTCGATGTTGAGGTTGACTCGATACTGAAGCTCGTTGTTCACGATGTTACACGAGAAGTCGTTCAGCTTGTCGGTCTTGATCATACCCTCATCGTGGTTGTAGTTGACCGAAGCATAGTACTGCACCTTCTCCGAACCGCCTCGAATGTTGACGCCTGCATGGTGGTTGACCGACTGGTTCTTGAACAGGATGTCGTACCAGTCGTTGGCAGGGTAGACCCAGTCGGGATACTTGCCGGAGGCCGTGCGCTGGATGGTCTCGACGCTATATTTAGGTGTAGCCGAGGCCGTGCGGCCGAAGATGGCCTGGTTGTAATACTTCATGTAGTCTATGGGGTCAACCACATCGATGTTTGATGTGGGCGACGAGACGATGCACTCGTAGCGGGTGGCGGTGTAGACGCTTCCTTCCTCACCTTTCTTAGTGGTGACGAGGATGACACCGTTGGCACCACGGGCACCGTACATGGCCGTGGCCGAGGCATCCTTCATCACCGAGAACGACTCGATGTCCTCAGGCTGGAGGCGCGAGAGTTCAAGCTTGGAGGTCTCAACGCCGTCGAGCAGGATGAGCGGGTCGGTGTTGGCATTGGTCTGGAACGAGGTAATACCGCGGATGTAGAACTTCGTGTTCATCTCACCTTCGGTCAGGGCGCCGGGCATACCGCCAGTCTGCCATCCGATGACACCTGCAATCTTGCCGGCGAAGCCAGCTGTGAAGTCGCTGTTTGAAGTCTTGAGGTCCATAGGGCGGACGGTCGTAATGGCACCCACAACACTCTCTTTTTTCTGTGTACCGAAGGCCACGACTTGCACTTCCTTCAGTTGTTGTGAGTCGGGACGCATCGACGCGTTGACCGTCTTCTGTCCCTTCACACTTGCAATGTTCTCCTTGTAACCAATAAAGGTGAAGCGGAGCACATCTGTAGGGCGCACCTTGATGCTGTACTGACCGTTGGCATCGGTCGTCGTACCCATCTTGGTGCCAACTATGAAAACGCTGACGCCAGGGAGAGGAACGCCGTTCTCGTCGACCACCTTTCCCGATAAGAGGTAGGCATCGGCAGCTCCGTCATAACTGTCGAGCTTCGGGCCGTCGGAGGGCTTGGTCTTGGTGACGGTGACAAACGAGCCGTCGATGACGAAGTAGAGACGTGTCCCCTGCAGCACCTTTGTCATGAGGTCGCTGATGTCGTCGCTCGTGAATGTACCGCTCACGCGTGCGTTCTTGACGTCTTCAGTGACGTAGAGCACCTTGTAGCTGGTATTCGTCTCAATCTGTCGGAATACCTTCGTCAGGGCTTCGCTTGATGCCTTGATGGTGACCTGCTTGTCGAGCTTTTGCGCAGCCATTGGCAATGCGCATAGCAAGAGCAGGGCTGCAAGGCACAAGCCGAATCGTTGCAAATGTCTATCCATAAGCTGAATGTTTAATAAGTGAATATAATGTGAGTCCTAATTGTCTGCTCTTATATTCCTTATATCGCAAAGTGAGCGTTTCGGGTACTTCGAAACGCTCACTTTTTTTAATTATTGTTAGTTTTTCTTTCGTTTTTCTTCTGAATTAAAAGAAAAGCGGGCCTTTGGATAGTTATTTGACATCATAGGCATGCACGGGGTAGTCGATGGTGAAGTGGAGGCCGCGGCTCTCCTTGCGCTCGAGGGCGAAGCGGGTGATGAGGTAGCCGACGTTGATCATGTTGCGGAGCTCGCAGATGTCCTTCGAGGCCTTTACGCGCTTAAACAGGCGCTCGGTCTCCTCGTAGAGCATGTCGAGGCGATCCCAGGCGCGGTGGAGGCGCAGGTCGGAGCGGACGATGCCGACATAGCCCGACATGATCTGGCCGACCTCCTTGACCGACTGAGTGATGAGCACCTTCTCCTCGTTCGACATCGTACCCTCGTCGTTCCATTCCGGCACCTGCTCATTCCAGTCGTAGAGGTCGACGTGCTCCAGTGAATGATGTGCAGCTGCGTCGGCATAGACCACGGCTTCGATAAGCGAGTTGGAGGCCAGTCGGTTGCCGCCGTGGAGGCCTGTGCAGGAGCATTCGCCGAGGGCATAGAGGCGGTCGATGCTGCTGCAGCCGTTCAGGTCGACCTTGATACCGCCGCACATATAGTGCGCTGCAGGTCGCACGGGAATATAGTCCTGGGTGATATCGATGCCCATCGAGAGGCACTTCTGGTAGATGTTGGGGAAGTGATGGCGCGTCTCAGCCGGGTCTTTGTGCGTCACGTCGAGGCAGACGTGGTCGAGCCCGTGGATCTTCATCTCCTTGTCGATGGCGCGGGCCACGATGTCGCGCGGGGCCAGCGACAGGCGCTCGTCGTACTTCTGCATGAACTCCTCGCCGTTGGGCAGTTTCAGAATGCCGCCGTAGCCGCGCATGGCCTCGGTGATAAGGTAGGCGGGGTGCGTCTCATTGGGATTATGCAGCACGGTCGGGTGGAACTGCACGAACTCCATGTCCTGCACGGTGCCCTTGGCGCGATAGACCATGGCGATGCCGTCGCCGGTGGCAATGACGGGGTTCGACGTGGTCTGATAGACGGCGCCGCAGCCGCCGGTGCACATCACCGTGACCTTGGCCAGATACGTGTCGACCTGTTCGTCGGGGTTAAGCACATAGGCGCCATAGCACTTGATGTGGGGTGAACGGCGGGTGACGCGGACGCCCATGTGGTGCTGGGTGATGATCTCGACGGCAAAGTGGTGCTCCTTGACCGTGATGTCCGGACAGGCGCGCACGGCAGCCATCAGGCCGCGCTGAATCTCGGCGCCCGTGTCGTCAGCGTGATGCAGGATGCGGAACTCGGAGTGACCGCCTTCACGGTGAAGGTCGAACGTGCCGTCGTCCTTCTTGTCGAAGTTGACGCCCCACTGCACCAGCTCGCGGATCTGCTCCGGTGCCTTGCGCACCACCTGCTCCACGGCCTGGCGGTCACTGATATAGTCGCCGGCTATCATCGTGTCCTCGATATGCTTGTCGAAGTTGTCGACGGCTAGATTGGTCACTGAGGCGACGCCGCCCTGAGCAAACGAAGTGTTCGCCTCGTCGAGCGAAGTCTTGCAAATCATGCACACTGAGCCCTTCTTAGCGCGGGCCACCTTGAGGGCGTAGCTCATGCCGGCCACGCCTGCTCCAATAATAAGGAAGTCGTATTTATAGACCATAGTTTTAGCTAATTACGTGGCAAAGGTACAAAATAATTATGAATTATGAATTATGAATGAAGATTTTTTTGTACCTTTGTGGCAATTATGAAGAAATTATCAGTTTTCCTCGTGCTGATGGCCTTCGCGGCGTCGCTGATGGCTCAGGATGTGAGACATCGGTTAGACTCTGTCTTCACGGCTTCCCCCTTGGCACAGACGGCCCAGATAGGCATGCTGGTGTGGGACCTCACGGCCGACCAGCCCATGTTCAATTATCAGGCACAGCAGCTGTTGCGCCCCGCCTCGACGATGAAGGTGCTGACGGCCGTCGCAGCTCTCGACCAGCTCGGCGTTGACTACACCTTTTCCACCTCTTTATATTATAGGGGCACTGTCAGCAACCGCACGCTCCAGGGCGACCTCTACGTCGTCGGCGGCATGGATCCGATGTTCGACGCTGACGACATGGAGGCCTTCGTGGCCAATGTGCGCCGGCTGGGCATCGATACCATCAGGGGGCGCATTGTCAGCGATCTGTCGGTGAAGGACACGCTGCGCTATGGTGAGGGATGGTGTTGGGACGACGACAACCCCGTATTGACACCGCTGCGCATCGGGCGCCGACTCGACTTTGCCGAGCAGTTCGCTGCAGCCCTGCAGAGGGGTGGGGCGGTGCTGGTGAATGTTTCAACCGCCAAGGGGCGCCTGCCGGGCGGCTCCGCATTTGTTTGTGCCCGTACGCACACCATCGACCAGGTGATGCTCGAGATGATGAAGGAGAGCAACAACCTCTACGCCGAGTCGATGTTTTATCAGACGGCCATCCGTTCTGGACAGCGTCCGGCAACAGCCAAGGAAGCCCGCAAGCTGGAACGTGGCGTGATGTCGAGGGCAGGACTGCTGCCACAGAACTATCGCATTGCCGACGGCAGCGGATTGTCGCTCTATAACTATCTTTCAGCCGAGGCGCTGACGATGTTGCTGCGCTATGCATGGTTCGACAATCGCATCTACAGCCATCTGCTGCCCACGCTGCCGGTGGCCGGACAGGACGGTACACTGAAGAAGCGCATGACCGGCACACCAGCCGAGAGCAACGTACAGGCGAAGACGGGCACCCTGACGGGCATCACCTCGCTGGCTGGCTATCTGACGGCCTCGGATGGCCATCGTCTCTGCTTCGCCGTCATCGTCCAGGGCGTCATGCGGGCCGCCGAGGGTCGTGAGCTGATCGACCGACTGTGTGTCGAGCTTTGTCGCTGATAAAAGCGGCACTTCTCAAGACCAATATACCCCTATATTGGTATCAAGAAGCGGCACTTCTTGAACAGAAAAGCGGTACTTTACTTACAGAAAAGCGGTACTTCTCTGGGAGAAAAGCACCGCTTTAGTCAGAGAAAAGCGGTACTTCTCTCAGGGAAAAGTACCGCTTTTCTATTGATTGCTTAGAAGTTCACACCGACGTTGAAGTAGAATGCGCCGTTGTGGGCACCGAGATCCTGGGGGTTGTCCTTGGCAATGTTGACCACGCCAAACTCGTAGCCCAGCTCGGCATAGAGCTTATTGTACTCAGCACCGCAGCCGATCTTGAAGCCCATGTCGAAGTGCTTCATGTAGTCATAGGAGCTATCCTTGACAACGACCTTGTCGCTGTTATACTTATACTTACCACCGAGGCCATAGGCAAAGTATGGACCGACATAGGGAAGCAGGGCGATGTCGTCGCTCACCTGCACGCCGTACTTGATAAGAATGGGGAGCTCCAGGTAGTTCAGGCCCATCGACAGCTTATCTTTCTTAGCGCCCTTGCTCTCGAAGTAAAGACCACTCTCAAGGAAAATCGGGGTGGAGTCGCTCACGCGTGCGCCGATGACGGCACCAAGGTTCATGCCCGTGCGGGTTCCCAGGTCGATGTAGTCGCCGGTAATAGAACTGAAGTTCACGCCAAGACGGATACCGTAGTAGAGAGTGCTCTCACTGAGTGAGAAACCGCCGCTGCTATACTGAGCGAACGAGGGAGCTGAGAACAGCACAGCCATGATGCCCACAAGAATCTTTTTCATAATTCAATTGTTGTTTATTAGTTAATGTTTACGAATTTCCGATGCAAAGTAACACATTTTTTTTGAGTTATGCAAATTTTTCAATAGTTTTTCTTAACTTTGCCGCATAATATGGAGAAACAGAACCTTTGGAACAACGTGATGGACATGGCCATGCGCCTGCCCGGCGTGCAGGTCGACCGGGCCAGTTTCCTGCGCGACACGCTGCACCGCTTCTGCACACGCGAGCAGCTGGAGCAGGCCATCAGCGAGCGCCCTGACGTCGTCATCCGCGAGGATGTGCTTCAGGAGATTGCCCAGAGCGTCATCAGCCATCATGTGCTCAACGTGACCACCATCTCCGCCGCAGCCGGACTGCCGGGAGGGTGGGGCGCCTGGGTTGCATTGCCTGCTGACCTGGGGCAATACTACTGGCATTGTTTCGTATTGGCACAGAAGCTGGCCTACCTCTACGGCTATCCCGACCTGCGGCGCGTCGACGGCGAACTGGCCCGCAACCTGACCATCTTCGTCGGCGTGATGATGGGCGTGGCCAAGGCCAACGAGGCCATCAATGCGCTGGCCCGCAAGGTGGTGGAGTCGACCGTCCAGAAGATGGCCAACGACACGCTGCAGCGCGCGGCCTGGTTCCAGGTGGTGCAGAGCGTGGCCCAGGCCATCGGCGTGAAGCTGTCGAAGAAGAAGGTGGCCACGATTGCCTCGAAACTGATTCCTGTGGCCGGCGCCGCCATCTCGGGCGGATTCTCGTTCCTGACGTTCAAGCAGGGAGCCAACCGGCTGAACCGCCAGCTGCAGCAGAGCATGGCCTATTTCCAGACGGTCGACCGCGCGGATGTGCCGGACAATGTCCAGTTCGACGAGTATGAGGAAGTTTAACTAAATGATAGATATGAAAAAGATTTTGTTAGTCCTGGCGGTCAGCCTCATGGCGTTTGGCCAACTGACAGCCGGAGGAAAACTTGACTTGAAAGAGATTACCAGTGGTGCATTCCGCGGCGAATCGATGGCCGCCCTGCAACCGCTTGACGACGGAGAGAGCTACGCACAGATCTCGGGCGACGGCAAGCAGGTGGTGCGCTATTCCTTCCGCACGGGCAAGCAGCTCGGCGTCCTGTTCGACGCCGCGACCGCCCGAGGGCCGAAGGTCGGCCGCGTGGAGGGCTACATCATGAGCCCCAACGGCAAGCGGATGCTCATCCAGACCGACTCGAAAGGCATCTACCGGCGTTCATTCACCGCCACCTATTATATATATACGATAGCCAACAACACGCTGGAGCCCCTGAGCGACGGCGGCCCTCAGCAGACGCCGCTGTGGAGCCCCGACGGTGAGCAGATTGCCTTCGTGCGCGACAATAACATCTTCCTCGTAAAGCTGCTCTATGGCAACGCCGAAAGCCAGGTGACGAAGGACGGCGAGCGCAACAAGGTTCTCAACGGCGTGCCCGACTGGGTGTGCGAGGAGGAGTTTTCGCACAACCGAGCCATGGTGTTCACGGCCGACTCGAAGCAGATTGTCTGGGTGCGCTACGACGAGTCGGAGGTGCTGGAGCGCTATCTGCCCCTGACGCCGCTCGACTGGAAGGCCGGCGCACAGAAAGCCTCGCCCGCATGGGGAAGGATGGAGGGGACTTACTCCTACAAGTATCCCAAGCCTGGCGAGAAGAACGCGACGGTCAGCCTGATGAGCTACGACATCAAGAGCCATCAGACGCGCGCCATGCAGCTGCCGCTTGACAAGGACGGCTACATCCCCCGCATCATGACGACCAGCGACCCGACGCGCATCGCCGTGTTCACGCTGAACCGCCATCAGGACTGCCTGCGCATCTACATGGCCAACCCCTTGACCACCGTCTGCCAGCAGGTCGTGGAGGACAAGATTGACAAGTACGTCAAGGAAGAAGTCTTCCAAGACGTCCTAATCACCGACCAGCACCTCGTGCTGACCAGTGAGCGCTCGGGCTTCAACAGCATCTATGTCTATTCGCTCAACGGCACCCTGCAGCGCACCGTCAAGCAGCAGGTGGTCACGGCCGTCTATGGCCTCGACGAGCCGACGGGTGACCTCTACTTTGCCGCCCTTTCAGCCGACGCGATGAATCAGAAGGTCTACGTCAGCCACCGCAACGGAAAGACCGACTGCCTGACGCCGAAGGACGGCTGGAACACGGCTGTCTTCTCGCGCGACTTCAAGTCGTGGCTCGGCACTTGGAGCGATCTCCAGGCGCCGCCCGTCGTGACACTCTACGGCGCGGGCGCCAAGGCCGTGAAGACCATGATTGACAACAAGGCGCTGGCCGACAAGTATGCCTCCTACGACATGGGTAAGAAGGAGCTCTTTAAGTTCACCACCAGCGAGGGCATCCAGCTGAACGGCTGGATTGTACGTCCTGTGGGATTCGACGCCTCGAAGAAATATCCTGTCGTGATGTATCAGTACGGCGGTCCCGGCAATCAGCAGGTGAAGAACGCCTGGGGCGTGGGCATGAACGGCCAGGGCGCCATCCATGAGCAGTTGATGGCTCAGCAGGGCTACGTGGTCGTTTGTGTCGACGGCCGTGGCACCGGTGGTCGCGGTGCTGCGTTTGAGAAGGCCGTCTATTTGCGCCTGGGCGACCTGGAGTCGAAGGATCAGGTGGAGACTGCCCTCTGGCTGGCCAAGCAATCCTATGTCGACAAGGACCGCATCGCCATTTGGGGCTGGTCGTATGGCGGCTTCAACACGCTGATGTCGATGTCTGAGGGTCGCGACGTCTTCTGCTGCGGCATCGCCATTGCGCCGCCCACCAACTGGCGCTACTATGACTCCGTCTACACGGAGCGCTACATGCGCACCCCGCAGGAGAACGCCTCGGGCTACGACGACGTCTGTCCTATCGCCCGCGCGCCGAAGCTTCATGGCAAGCTGTTGCTCTGCCATGGTCTGGCTGACGACAATGTGCACTATCAGAACACGGCCGACTACGTCACCGCGCTCGTCGATGCCGACAAGGACTTCCGTCAGCTCGTCTACACCAACCGCAACCACAGCATCTACGGCGGCAACACTCGCAACCATCTGTTCCGCCAGTGCCTGAATTTCTTGAATGATAACCTGAAGTAATATGAGTAAGAAACGTTTTGTATTACTGGCTGCCTTCCTCATGGCGCTAAGCACTGCGGTTGATGCACGTGCCCGCAAGAAACGTCCCGAGCCGGTGGCGCCACCGACCATCGAGATTATCACTAAGGTGAACGACCACTGGCAGCAGACCCATTCCCCGCAAGTGCGCTCGTTCTGGGACGAAGCCGCCTACCACACGGGCAACATGGAGGCCTACCGTCTGCTGGGCCATGCCCGCTGGCACGCCTACAGCGATGCCTGGGCCCGCCACAACCGCTGGATGGGCGCACAGGAGCAAGACCCTGCCAAATGGAAGTACAAGAGCTACGGCGAGGGACAGGACTACGTGCTGTTCGGCGACTGGCAGATCTGCTTCCAGACCTACCTCGACCTCTACGAGCTGACGCCCGACAAGTATAAGATTGAGCGGGCACTGGAGGTGATGGACTACGAGGTGCGCCGGCCGGAGACCGACTTCTGGTGGTGGGCCGATGCACTCTATATGGTGATGCCCGTCTTTGCCAAGCTCTATAAGACGACGGGCGAGGTGAAGTATCTGGATAAGCTTTACCAGAACTTCAGCTTTGCCGATTCGCTGATGTTCGACCCCGAGGAACATCTCTATTTCCGCGATGCCAAGTACATCTACCCCAAGGCCAAGACGCAGAACGGCGGCAAGGACTTCTGGGCGCGCGGCGACGGATGGGTGCTGGCCGGTCTGGCCAAGGTGCTCAGCGACATGCCCGAGGACTACGAGCACCGCCCGTTCTTTGAGCAACGCTTCAAGCATCTGGCCGAAGCCGTGGCCCGCTGTCAGCAGCCCGAGGGCTACTGGACGCGTTCGATGCTCGACAAGGACCACGCCGAGGGCCCCGAAACCAGCGGCACCGCCTTCTTCTGCTACGGTCTGCTGTGGGGCATTAACCACGGTCTGCTCTCACGCGAGGATTACGAACCTGCTATGCAGCGCGCCTGGCGCTACCTGACCCTGACGGCCCTGCAGCCCGACGGCGCCGTGGGCTATGTGCAGCCCATCGGCGAGCGCGCCATACCTGGTCAGCAGCTGTCGGCCAAGAACGAGGCCAACTTCGGTGTGGGCGCGTTCCTTCTGGCTGCCTGCGAACATCTGCGCTATGAGGACGCCTCGACTGAGAAGGCCGACGGCGCCTCGCAGGAGCCTGGTGTTGAAGTAGTAGTGAGTAACCCGAGCAATGAATTCCGCCAGCAAGTCGTGGAGGTCGACGCAGAGGCCATCTTCCAGAAGCTTGGCATCCAGGGAGGCCGCCAGTTCCAGGTGTTCGACCGCGCCGGTCTTGAGGTGCCCTATCAGCTGAGCCACGACGGTCACGTGCTGCTCGATGCAGGCGTGCGCCCCAACGGTCAGCTCACGTTCACCTTCCGCAAGGGCACGCCCCAGACGTTCCCCTTTGTGTGCTATGGCCGCATCGTGCCGGAGCGCAAGGACGACTTTGCCTGGGAGAACGACCGCGGCGCCTATCGCGTCTATGGCCCAGCCCTGCAGCGGACGGGCGAGCGCAGCTACGGTCTCGACGTCTGGTCGAAGAACACGCCCGAGCTGGTCATAGACTATCGGTACCATACCGAGGACATTAACATTCCGCGGTCACGCGAACTGCGCAAGACCGACCGCCGCGCCGGCGACCTGCTCTATCGCGAATCGTCGTATCACAACGATCACGGGCGCGGCATGGACCTCTACAAGGTGGGGGCCACACTGGGCTGCGGCACACCCGCGCTGATGACCGACGGCGAGCTGATGTATCCCTATTGCTTTAAAAGCTATGAGACCTTAGACCTCGGTCCTATGCGTGTCAGCGTCCGGCTGGATTATAACACGACGGCCGTCAAGGGCGACAGCGTCACCGAGCACCGTATCATCCAGCTTGACAAGGGCTCCAACTTCAACCGCATGACCGTCTGGTACGACGGCTTGACGGCCCCGCAGCAGCTTGCTTCGGGCGTCGTGCTCCATTCTGAGGACAAGGAGAGCGTGGAGCTGGGGAGCAACTACGTCGTCTATGCCGACCCGACCGACAACGTGGCCGTGAACAACTGCCAGCTCTACGTGGCGACGCTCTATCCCGACGGTGTCACATCGACAACAAAGAAACTGTTCGACCAGCCCCGCGACGGCAACGAAGGCCATGCGCTCGGCATCGTAGACAATTATAAAGGCCAACCCTACAGCTATCTGTTCGGGTCGGCCTGGTCGAAATACGATGTCAGGACGATGGCGGAATGGCGCGAGCGGGTAGGGTGGACCCTACGCTCGGTGCAGCATCCGCTGCAAGTGACGCTCCGGTGAGCGATTGATTATTGAGGCCTTACCTGACTGAGCCAAGCGGGGAAGGCCTCAATTATTTCACGGGGCGTCTCACCATACCATCCGTAGCCGTTGCGGCGCTCATGGCCGATATATTCCAGCGAGGGCTGCGGCCGTCCGTCGCGGTCGCAGACGTAGGGTTCCTCCGTGTCAAGGTCATAGTAGCGGGCCCAGGTTGTCGCTCCGAAATGATGTACCAGCCGACGGTCGCGCTGTCCTTCGGCATTGACGAACGACTCCAGACGGACATCCTTCAGGGCATGTGCCTTGAGCCATTCCACGGCCGCCGTGACAGCCTCGACCACGCGGTCGCTCGGATTGGGCAGCGACATAAGCAGCTCGAGAATGTTGGGCGTCTCGTGGCTGCCGGTGAACGAAGCCAGCTCATAGCTCCTGGCGGGAGCAGGGGCGAAGGTCTTCTCGTCGTGCTGCTGGCACCAGACGGTAAGCCGTCCGTCCTTGCGAATCTGACAATTGAGGATGCACTCGATGCCGCGGTCGAACGACTCATGCAGACGCTGCTTCAGCTTGTCGGGGATGCGGAGGGCTTTATAGTATGACGTCCGCTCCTCATAGACCTCGCGCATCATCGTGAGCACATTGACCATGGCATTGTCGTTGAACGTGATGTGGTTGGAATAGAAGGCATGCCCCTCGCTGTTGAGCGGTTTGAAGGGGTAGTATTGCGGCCAGCCGCCATTGTCGTACTGCGCCTCGAGCAGATAGTTGAGCCCGCGGATGAAGGCTTCGCGATACTTTTTCTTCCCCGTTGCTTCGTAGACCTTGGCCAGCAGGAGCATTTCGCTCGTCGTGGCGCCGTTGTCGATGGTGGCACCCACGCCGTCGGCACTGTGGATCTGCTGCCACACTTCCTGACGGGCCTTCAGCCTCCCGCCCTCATCGGCCGGCAGGTTCCAGTCGTTGTTCTTGGCCCATCCGCCCGATGGGAACTGATATTTCACAACCGTGTCGGCAATGGCCTGAGCCTCAGCCGTGGCAAACCACTTCGTGGGCATCTGGTAAGCCAGTTTCTTAAAGCGCATGGTTGGCCGCTGTGCCGTGGCGCTGACGGCAATGAGCGTAACTGTGAGGATGAATGTTAAAGTCAGTCGTTTCATTCGTTGTATTTTTTTCTTTGCAGTACTTCATTGCCAGAAAAGTACCGCTTTTCCGGTAGAGAAGTACCGCTTTTCCAGGAGAAAAGTACCGCTTTTCTGGCAGAAAAGTACCGCTTTTCTCCATGGGCCATTATTATATAAAAAAAGACAGATGACAGCATTCTTCATGAAGAATAAACCGTCATCTGTCCATAAGTCATTCTAAGTGCCTGATTAGTAGGCAAACAGGGGATAGTCCTTCATCATCTCGTTGACGCGATGGCGAACCGAGGCGATGACCTCCTCATTGGTCGGGTCGTTGAGCACCTCCTCGATGAGTTCGGCAATGACGACCATCATGTCCTCCTTAGCGCCGCGCGTGGTGATGGCGGGCGTGCCAAGGCGCAGACCGCTGGTCTGGAAGGCCGAGCGCGTGTCGAAGGGCACCATGTTCTTGTTCACCGTGATGTCAGCAGCCACCAGGGCGTTCTCAGCCACCTTGCCCGTCAGTTCGGGATACTTCGTGCGCAGGTCGACCAGCATCGAGTGGTTGTCGGTGCCGCCGCTGACGATATGGAAGCCGCGCTTGATGAGCTCCTCGGCCAGCACCTTGGCGTTCTTCTGCACCTGCACAGCCCACTCCTTGAACTCGGGCTGCAGAGCCTCGCCGAAGGCCACGGCCTTGGCTGCGATGACATGCTCCAGCGGGCCACCTTGCTGTCCGGGGAAGACGGCCGAGTTGAGCAGGGCCGACATCTTCTTCACCTCACCCTTCGGGGTGGTCAGGCCCCACGGGTTGTCGAAGTCCTTACCCATCAGGATGATGCCGCCACGCGGGCCGCGCAGGGTCTTGTGGGTGGTCGAGGTGACGATGTGGGCATACTTCACGGGGTTGTCGAGCAGTCCGGCGGCGATGAGGCCGGCGGGGTGGGCCATGTCGACCATGAGCAGGGCGCCCACCTTGTCGGCAATCTCACGCATGCGCTTGTAGTCCCACTCGCGGCTGTAGGCAGAGCCGCCGCCGATGATCAGCTTGGGCTTGTGCTCCAGTGCGAGCTGCTCCATCTCGTCGTAGTCAACGCGACCAGTCTCGCGGTTGAGGTTATAGCCGACGGGATGATATAGGATTCCACTGGTGTTGACGCGCGAACCATGGCTCAGGTGGCCGCCGTGGTCGAGGTTCATGCCCATGAAGGTGTCGCCCGGCTTCAGCACGGCCAGCAGCACGGCGGCATTGGCCTGTGCGCCAGAGTGAGGCTGCACGTTGGCATATTCGGCATCGAACAGCTTGCAGACGCGCTCGATGGCCAGACGCTCCACCTCGTCGACGACCTGACAGCCGCCGTAATAGCGCTTGCCGGGATAGCCCTCGGCATACTTGTTGGTCAGCCATGAGCCCATGGCCTGCATCACCTGGTCGCTCACGAAGTTCTCTGAAGCGATGAGCTCAATGCCCTTCAGCTGGCGCTGATGTTCACGCTCAATCAGTTCAAACACAGTGTTGTCTCTTTGCATAGTTTCAATTCTTTTTTATAGGGTTAATGGGGTTTGATTTTAAATGGTTCTGCTTTTAACGGCTGCAAAGTTACGAAAAACATTTTGCTCTACCAAATTTTTGAGTTTGAATTATTTCCTTCATCTTCATAAAGCGTTAAATCGCCAATTATTTGGTTAATTCAGTAATATTTACTAACTTTGCAGGGCAAAACAGAAATGACCACTCTTGGCAATGAAATGATGAATGCAGTCACAATACTGATGCTCCTGCTTGGCTTGGCCATTGGCCTTATCGCCGGGTTCCTGATTGGCCGAAGGATGGCACGTCCGCTGGCCGAGAGACTCGACGCCATGCGTCAGGACAACCTGCGGCTCCACTCTGAGCGCGACGTGCTGAGCTCGCAGGTGGATCAACTGACGACGATGTACGAGCAGCGATTAGCCGACATGCGCTCAAACCACGAGCAACGCGAGGAACAGACGCGCCAACAGATGGAGCAGCAGATGAGCCTGATTAAATCAGAGATGAACATCGTCTCGGAAAAGATCCTCAAAGAAAGAGCTGCAGAACTCTCTGCCGTCAACGCGCAGCAACTGTCGCTTCTGCTTACCCCCCTGCAGGACAACATACGGAGGATGCGTGAGGCTGTCGTCGAAAGCGACCGCCAGCAGACGGTCACGATGGAACGCCTCGACGCCTCCATCAAGGAGAATCTGCGTCAAGCCCAGGAGGTTGGCGAACGGGCTGACCGACTGGCACAGGCCCTGACCTCAGAAAACAAGACGCAGGGCAACTTCGGCGAGCTCCGGCTGAAGCAACTGCTTGAGGAGATGGGGCTTGAAGAGGGCGTCCAGTTTGAAGAACAGGTGACGCTGCGCGACGCCGATGGCAGGGCCGTGCATGAGCCGCAAGAAGGCCATCGGCTCGTGCCCGATGTCGTTCTTCATTTTCCTGATGAGCGCGATGTCGTCATCGATTCGAAGATGTCGTTCAAGGCCTTTCAGGACTATTATGCCGCGACGGATGACGATGAACGTCAGTCGGCCCTGCAACGTCACATCAGTTCCATGCGTCAGCATGTCCGTGAGTTGTCGCGCAAGAATTACAGCAGCTATATCCGTAGCGGGAGCCGTCGGCTTGACTTCGTGATGATGTACGTCTTCAGCGAGAGCGCACTCCAGCTGGCCCTCACCAACGACCCTCAGCTATGGCGCGATGCCTACGATAAAGGTGTTATCATTGCGGGCAGCCAGAGCCTCTACATCATGCTCCGAGTGCTTGAAATGACATGGCGCCAGGTGAGACAAGTTGAAAATCAGCAGGAAATCATGAATACAGCGAACATGCTGGTTGAGCGCGTACAGATTTTCTACGAACGCCTGCTGAAGGTGGACGACCAACTTCGGCGTACCGAAGAAGCATTCGATGAACTGAAGCGTTCTGCTCAGCCTCAAGGCCTAAGCATCACCACGGCCGCCCAGCGCCTGCTGAAATACGGTGCCCAGGAGAACCCGAAGCGACGCCATCTGGAGTCGCCGTCACTCAACAATAAAGAATCATAAACCTAAATTTAATGATAATGAAACGACAAATCATTCTTTCTGCATTTATCATGGTTGCCGGAGGCGCCATGGCATGTACAAACTTCATCGTTGGCAAAAAAGCCTCAAAGGACGGTTCGGTCATCTGTTCGTATTCGGCCGACAGCTACGGCATGTTCACCGGTCTGCGACATCAACCCGCCGGCAAGCATGCCAAAGGTGAAATGCGACAGATCTACGACTGGGACACGAACAAGTATCTTGGTGAAATCCCTGAAGCCGAAGAAACCTACAACACCATCGGCAACATCAACGAATGGCAGGTGACCATTGGCGAGACGACCTTTGGCGGGCGCGAGGAGATGGTCGACACCACAGGCATCATCGACTATGGATCGCTCATCTATATCGCCCTGCAGCGCTCTCGCACGGCCCGCGAGGCAATCAACATCATGACGACGCTCGTTGAGCAATATGGCTATTGCTCCGAAGGCGAGACCTTTACCATCTGCGATCCCAACGAAGCCTGGATTATGGAGATGATGGGATGCGCCAGCGATCGCAAGCTGAGCAAGGAGCGCACCGTTTGGGTTGCACTTCGCGTGCCTGATGACATGATCTGCGGCCATGCCAATCAAAGCAGAATCACCACCATCGACATGAAGGACAAGACGGGCAACGTGCTCTATTCAAAGAATGTGGTGAAGTATGCCCGAAAGATGGGCTGGTTTACGGGTAAGGACGAGGAATTCTCGTTTAATGCCGCGTATGCCGCTCCGGACTTTTCCGGTCGTCGTATCTGCGACGCCCGTGTCTGGCAGTTCTTCAACCGTTATGCCGACGGCATGGAGCGCTATATTCCCTGGGCTGAGGGCATTCAGAAAGATGCCGAGCCATTGCCTCTGTGGGTAAAGCCAAACCGTCCGGTCTCTGTGGCCGATGTGCGGGCTGCGATGCGCGACCACTTTGAGAATACGCCCTTCTCGCTTGACGATTCTGAAGACATCGGTGGTGGTATCTGGGAGATGCCTTATCGTCCAACGCCCCTTTATTTCGAAGTCGACGGAAAGAAATACTTCAACGAACGTCCTGTCTCAACCCAGCAGGCCGGCTTCGTCTACGTATCACAGATGCGCTCATGGCTACCCCGCGAGGTGGGAGGCTGCTTCTGGTTTGCCAACGACGACGGCAATATGGTGCCTTTCACGCCTGTCTACTGCTGTATCACGAAGGCTCCACGCCCTTACGACACTCCGGGTGCCGACGACCTGCACTTCTCAACGGACAATGCCTACTGGGTGCAGAACTGGGTGTCGAACATGGTTTATCCGCGCTATTCCATGCTTTTCCCCTCGTTACAGGAGGTGCGCGATTCGCTCGACAATTCCTATGCCCGACTTCAGAAAGAGGTTGAAGACCGCGCTTTGGCAATGAATGAGCAGGCACGCGTGAAATACCTTACGGATTACACAAGCGAAAAGGCTGATCAGATGTTGGATTGCTGGCTTGACTTGGCAAGCTATCTTATCGTCAAATACAACGACATGATCTCCAAGCCAGAAGAAAACGGCACGTTCACCAAAACGCCTTACGGATTGGGAAGCACCGTGAAGCGCCCTGGCTACTCACAGAAATATGCACGACAGTTAGTGAAGAAAATGGGAAAACGCTATGCCGTTCCCGAGGAAAAATAACCTAAATTGAAGGTAAAACGCACTTTTTTCGAAAAAAGTTGCCTAAAAGTTTGGCAGTTTCGAAAAAAGTGCGTACCTTTGCAACCGCAAATCAGAAATGAGGAGCCAAGGAGGTTCCGTAGCTCAATTGAATAGAGCATCTGACTACGGATCAGAAGGTTGTGGGTTTGAATCCCGCCGGAATCACAAGGGAGATGGTTGCTGAACAAAAGCAACCATCTTTGTTTTATGTACATTACGCACATGAATGAGTATAAGACATACATCTTCGACCTTGACGGCACGTTGCTCAACACGCTTGAGGACTTGGCGGCCTCGACAAACTATGCCCTGCGGAGTCACGGTTTGCCAGAGCATTCCATTGACGATGTGCGGCGCTTCGTGGGCAACGGCGTGCGCATGCTGATGCGGCGTGCCGTCCCCGGAGGCGAGCAGAACCCTCTGTTCGAAGCGACCTTTGCCACCTTCCGCCAGCACTATCTGCAACATTCCCTCGATGCCACGCGCCCTTATGACGGCATTATGGAGATGCTTGACGACCTGAAGCACCGCGGTTGCAGGCTGGCAGTGGTTAGCAATAAATTCTGTGCGGCGACAGAGGAATTGTGCCGACACTTCTTTGCTGACTTGATAGAAGTGGCCATCGGTGAGAACGAAGCGGCCGGAATCCGCAAGAAGCCCGCTCCTGACACAGTCTTTGAGGCTTTGCGCCGCTTGGGGGTCGGCAAGGATGGGGCCGTCTATGTAGGCGACAGCGAGGTTGACCTCCTGACGGCCCGCAATGCAGGACTGCCCTGCATCAGTGTACTGTGGGGGTTCCGTGACCGTGGATTCCTGACGGAAAACGGGGCGACCACCTTCGTAGCCACCCCGTTTGAAATTATTTCTCCTTAATCAGACTGATCCTACTGATGCTGCTCGCGGAGCAGGTCGTTGACGGTCTTCACGGGATTGAACGTGCCAAGGGGCACCTCAACGAAGACGGTCGACCAGTCGCTCATGGCACCATTCCAGAGGCCGGGCAACTCGAGTGCCTTCAGCTCCTTGCCGCCCTTCGACTTCGACGAAATGAAGCCGGTGGTCTTATCGACAAACTCGGGCAGGTTGAAGGGCTGGCCTTTATAGTCGCGCACGGCACAAACCAGGTCGACGGGGTTGAAGTGGGTGCCCTGGGTGAACATCTTCATATACTCAGCATTGTTCGTGTCAATCTGCGAGCTCTCCAGGATCTGCAGGCTGACCGTGCCGTCCTGATTGTAGGTCAGGAACGGACCGCCGCCGGGCTCACCGACATTCTTTACCACACCGCAGACACGCATCGGGCGGTTCAGCTTGCGACGCAGGTAGTCGGCGTCGACCTTGCTGCCCTTCGGGTCAGTGCAGAGGCACTGCTCAACGAACTGAACAATCTCCTTCAGTTGTTCGTCGGTGGCCCCCTCGTCAAGCAACCGCAGATATCCGAAAGCCTTCTGCTGCAGCGTCACCAATACGCCAGCGATGACCTGCTTCCACTCCGTGGTCTCAGGCTTCAGGCGGTCGGGCACCACATTGTCGATGTTCTTGATGAAGATGACATCGGCATCGATTTCGTTCAGGTTTTCAATCAGGGCGCCATGACCGCCGGGACGGAACAGCAGCGAGCCGTCGGCCTCGCGGAAGGGCGTGTTGTCCGGATTGGCTGCGACAGTGTCTGTCGAGGGCTTCTGTTCGGAGAACGAGATGTCGTACTTGATGCCGTATTTCTTGGCAAAACCGTCGGCCTTCTCAGCCACCTTCTGCTTGAAGAAGCCCATGTGCTCATGGGAAACGGTGAAGTGGACATGTGCCTCCCCGTTTGAGGCCGCATAGAGTGCGCCTTCCACCAGATGCTCCTCCATCGGGGTGCGTGCGCCTTCGTCATACTTGTGGAACAGGAGCATACCCTTAGGCAACTGGCCGTAGTTCAGTCCTTCGGCCTTCAGCATGTTGGCGGCAACAGCCTTATACTTCCCTTCACTAATCAAGGCTTTGATGCCCTTGCCCTCGTTTCTCTGGCAAACGGCGTCCAGGGCATCATAGAAGGCAAACTTCTCAATCTCAGCGAAATATTTCTTCTCGAAGTCAGTCGTGGGCACGTCGTAATCGGCATCGACAAAGGCAAACATGTTCTTGAACATGCGGCTGGCAGCACCCGAGGCGGGCACGAACTTCACCACGCGGTGGCCCTCGGCCTTGTACTGCTGCCAGGCATCGACATACTGGCGGCGCTCTGCTTCATTGGGGGCAACGATGCCACGGCCGACGGCGGCAGCAGCCTCTAACTTCAGAAACGGGAAGCCCGTCTCAAACTGCTTTAACTGGGTGTTGATCTGCTCCTCGCTGATGCCGCGCTGAGCAATCTGTTTCAGGTCTTGTTGTGTAAGCATAATCATTTGTTTTATTAGTTATTGGTGTTCTGTTTCAGTTCCATCAGTTTGTCCCAAACCACTTCCGCGGCCTGTTCGCCTATGGTGATCATGCGGCGCATGGCCTCGTTGCCGAAGCTCGAAGCCTCATAGTCGGGCAGGGGAGGGTTGATGTAGATGTCGGCGCTAACGCGGTTTTCATTGTATTTGCGGATGTCGGGGCGTGAGATGACCCAGTTGGCCAGGCTGCCTAAACCGAAAAGGTCGGCAAAACCCACCACGGGGTTGTCGTTCATCTCTTGGCGCGTGGCATGCTTGGCTTGCTGCAGGTCGATGGCAATGACGATGTCAGCACCCATGTCGCGGGCCACGTCGACGGGCAGGTTGTTCATCATGCCGCCGTCGATGAGCTTGCGCCCGTCGATGTCCACCATCTTGAACAGCCCCGGTATGGCCATAGAGGCCCTGACGGCCTGGGGCACGGTGCCACTGCTGAGCACCACCTCCTGAGCCGTCTTCATCTCTGCGGCAACACAGCGGAATGGGATTCGCATCGTCTCGAACTCCACGGCATTCTTAGCGGCGAGCATTGAGTCAATGACCTGCTCCACACGTCCGCCGCGCAGCACGCCCCATGAGGGACTGTTCTGGTCGAGCACGGGGAACCCGAAGATGTAGGTGACGCCCTTGACCTGCTTGAAAGGCTCGCCGCTCAGTTCCATGTTGCGGTCGGTAAGCAGCGCGAGCCACTCCTGCTGGCAGAACAGTGAGTCGAGCTCTGCGGCGCTATAGCCGGCGGCGTAAAGGCTACCCACGATGGCGCCAATGCTGGTGCCGACAATGTAGTCAACAGGAATGCCGGCCCGCTCGATGACCTTCAGGGCACCTACCTCAGCGGCCCCTTTGGCTCCGCCGCCACCGAGCACCAGTCCGATACGGGGGCGCGCACCGATGGTCAGTGAGGTCAGCATGGCCAGTGTGAGGATGATTAGTGTGAGTCGTTTCATGATTGGGTAATATTTGGTCGTTGCAAGCCGTAGCCATTCCGGCGGTCAGTCCATAGCAGTCCGATAGCCACTGCGACGCCTGCGAGGGCTGTGAGAGCAAAGATGAGCATGCCGCTGGTGTAGCTGGGATCCTGCTCATTGGCGCGGCCAACCATCATGGGAATGACGGCTCGGCCGAAATTCTGAATGAAGAAAATGAGGGAGTAGGCCGTCCCAAGACACTTCAGCGGAATAATCTTGGGAACACAGGGCCACAAGGCGGCCGGTGCCAAGGAATAGCCGACAGCCAGTATAACCATAAGGGTCAGGGCGAATGCACTGCTGTGCAGGGGCAGACTGAAGGCAAAGTGGACGAAGGCAAGCATGGCCGTACCAATGATGACAAGCGTCACGCCATGTCCGCGCCGGTCGTAGAATGAGCCGAAGAGTGGGGTCAGCAGCATTGTGCCGAAGGGTGCAATCGACGTAAAGAACCCTGCCACGTCAGGGTCAACGCCATACTTCACCACCATCAGTTTTGTGGCAAACTTCAAGAATGGCGACACGGCCGAATAGAACAGTACGACGAAGAGCGTGATGAGCCAGAAGCCTGGATTACGGACAATGAGCCCGATGTCCTTTAGGCGGAAATCTTCATCATTGAGTTCTGCTTGTATAATGTTGAGTGTTGAATTTCCGCGATCGAGCCTGCGGTCCATGATGCAGAAGACGAGGAACGCGAGCAGACCGATGATGAGAAACGCGAGCGCCACGAGCAGCGGCGTGCTGAGCTGGTAGCGCTGTGCGATGGGGGCTGACATGCTCAGTGCTGCCGCCGTCCCGAAACGGGCCATTGCCAACTGGATGCCCATAGCCAAGGCAAGCTCATGGCCCGTGAACCAGCGCACCATGGCCTTCGACACCGAGATGCCGCACATCTCATAGCCCACGCCGAAGACGGCGAAGCCCAGTGACATGACTGCCACCGACTTGGGAAGATGATAGTTGAACAGCGATAAGACGGAGTCGCCAAAGTCTGCGTTCAAACCATAGAGTTTGATGAGCACACCCGCCACCATCAGTGAGCAGGCCAACGTACCGGTGAAGCGCACCCCCATCTTGTCGAGGATGATGCCCGAGAAAAAGAGCATCAGCAGGAAGACGTTGATGAAGCTGCCAGCGCCAGAGAAGACGCCATAGTCTGAGGGCGACCACCCGAGGCCTCCCTCCGCCCGCGGCGCCTCGAGCATGGCTTCCAGAGGCGACATGACATCATTGACAAAGTAGCCCATCATCATGGCCGTAGCCACGATGATGAGCACTGTCCAGCGAGCAGCCGGCGAATCGTTGAGTCGTTGTCGAATGGCCTCAGCCATACGTGCGTGTCTTAACCTTTAATGTTTGCTTCCTCCAAGCCGTAGCCCTTCTTCTTGTCCACAGCCTTCAGGTAGACCGAGATAAGCAGGGCTGCAATGCCGAGCACGGCCAGCATGACCAGTGCCCAGGTGTAGTCAAGCTCATGAGCAGGAGTGCCCTCGGGGTTGGTGTTCTGCAGCACATTGCCAATGAGGGTGGGGAAGAGGCCGAGGCCAATATTTTGAATCCAGAAGATAGCAGCATAGGCCGAACCGATGATCTTCTCATCGACCAGCTTAGGCACTGAGGGCCACAGGGCGGCAGGCACCAGCGAGAAAGAAGCGCCCAGCACGAGAATCGTTATGTAGGCCACGATCGTACCGCCCACGGCATCGCCCTTGAAAATGGGCAGAATGAAGGCGAACGTCAGGTGGCAGAGCACCAGCAGGATGGAGCCCAGCATGAGCATCGTGGCGGCCTTTCCCTTATGGTCAACGTAGTTGCCAAGAATCGGCGTAATAGCAACGGCCAGCAGCGGGAACACGGCGAAGATGGTCTCGGCCGTACCGCGCATGTAGCCCATGTAGCAATAGACCACCAGAGCAATGATGGCTACGCCCATCAGGCCGTACTTCAGCTCCTTTTTCTTCGAGAAGTTACTGGAGAACGAGCAGATGGCCACCACGAGCATAATGAAATACTGCACCAGCGTGACGGGAATGCTGAAACTCTCTGTGCTGCCACCCCAGTAGCTTGAAGGATCGGCAGGGTTAAGCGTCAGGTTGCACTGCAGCATGTTGACGGCATACTTCTGGAAGGGGAAGATGGCCGAATAGTAGAGCACGCAGAGCAGAGCCACCAGCCAGAAGCCCAGGCTCGTGAAGATCTTGCCCAGGTCGCTGATCTTGAAGGGATCATCCTTCTCCTCGGCCTCACCGGTCTGAGATTCGAGCTTGCGGTCCATGAAGAAGTAGACAATGAACATGATGAGGGCAATGCAGAGCAACACGACGCCAAACTTGACGGCATTGTCAACGTGGATTTCGCCACCCATCTTGGCAAAGTAGGGCGAGAAAATCATGCACGTGGCCACGCCCAGACGTGCCAGGGCCATCTCGCTGCCCATGGCCAATGCAGTCTCGCGGCCCTTGAACCATTTCACGATACCGCGGCTCACTGTGATGCCGGCCATCTCGCAACCGCAGCCGAACAGCATAAAGCCGCAGGCAGCCAGCTTGGCCGAGCCGGGCATGCCGTCGGCAAAGGGCAGAATCTGTCCGATAATAGGCAGGTCGCCATTCCAGTTCAGGTTGTTGGTAAACCACTGGTCGAGGCCCGAGCCCTGGAATCCCTCGCTGACGGCATAGAACTTAATGAGACCTCCGATGAGCATCACGGCACCGGAGAGCACGGCCGTGAAGCGAACGCCCATCTTGTCAAGGATGATGCCGGCGAAGATAAGGAAGAACACATAGACGTTGAGGAACACCTCGGCGCCCTGCATGCGGCCGAACGAGGCACTGTCCCATCCTCGCGTGTCCTGCATCAGGTCCTTGATGGGTGACAGAATGTCCATAAATACATAGCTGCAGAACATGGCCAGCGCCAGCAGCAGCAAGGCGGTCCAGCGCATGGCGGCACTGTCGCGCAGAGTCTTTTGAATTGCTTGTGTCATTTTTTTAGATATTAATTGTTTTGTTGTTTTATGTTTTCGGATTGCCTGCAAAATTACAAAATATTATTCATTCCGCCAAAGAATTGCCAAGAAAACAGATGCTCATTCAAGAAAAGGCAGATCATTGTCGCCGAATGAATGCAGCGAAAGCAAATATTTTTTCTCCCACTCAAGTGTTTCGGCATAATAATTGCTGTATTCTTTATAAAAGAAAGGAGATGTTGAATTATGGCATTTATTGACTATTACAAGATTTTAGGTGTCGATAAGAACATCGACCAAAAGGATGTGAAGAAGGCCTACCTGAAGCGCGCCAAGCAGTTTCATCCCGACCTGCACCCCGACGACCCTAAGGCAAAGGCAAAGTTCCAGGCCTTGAACGAGGCTTACGACGTCATCGGCGACCCCGAGAAGCGTCGTAAGTACGATCAGTATGGCGAGCAGTGGAAGGATGCAGAAGCCTTTGGTGCTGGCGGATTCCGCACTTCCGGCGGTGGCGGCTCACCCTTCGAGGGGTTCGATTTCTCGAGTTTCAAGCAGGGTGGGGGATTCAGTTCGTTCTTCCAAGATCTCTTTGGCGGCGGATTTGCGTCGTCACAGAGCCAGCGGCGGCAGTCGGCTCCGACAGAGACACAGGCTTCGATGAATGTCGACCTGCGCACAGCTCTGCTCGGCGGCGAGGTGGTCGTCGGCTTAAGTGATGGAAAGAAACTGAAGCTGAAACTGAAGCCCAGCACTCAACCTGGCCAGAAGATGCGTCTGCGCGGTAAGGGTCAGAACGGCACGGACCTCATCATTACGATGAACGTGCAGCTTCCCACAAATCTGACCGACCGGCAGAAAAGCCTGTTGCAGGAGGCGTTAGCATGATAAGCACTACTTGCCCAGGAACTTCTGGGCAAGATAGTCGTTGAATTGCTCTTTGTAGAGGTCGCCGATGGGCAGATACGTGTCGCTGTCGAGAATCACGCGGTTCTTGTTGACCTCCTGAATCTTCTGCAGGTTGACAATGTAGGAGCGGTGGATGCGCATAAACTGGCCGGCGGGCAGGTAGTCGTCCATCTTTTTCATCGACAGCAGCGTGATGACCGGCTTCGGCTGTCCCTCAAGGTAGATGCGCAGATATTCGCTCATGCCCTCGACGTAGCGGATATCATTGATGCTGATGCGAACCACGCGATAGTCGGTCTTCACGAACAGCGTGCCGTCGTCCTGTACGGGGCTGCTCTCGCGCGGCGTGTCATGATGTCGCAGGTTGTACTGCTCCTGCACCTTCATGGCCGCCCTGAGGAAGTCGTTCATGCCGTAAGGCTTCAACAGATAGTCGACAGCGTTGACCTTGTAGCCCTCAACGGCATATTCCGAATAGGCAGTAGTGAAGACCACGAGCGGCGGCGCTGCGAGCTGACGGATGAAGTCCATGCCGCTGAGGTCGGGCATGTTGATATCGCAGAAGACTACATCGACAACCTCGTTTTCCATCAGTTCACGGGCCTCGAGTGCGCTTTGGCATTCGCCCGCCAACTCCAGGAAAGGAACTTTCTTGATGTACGACGTCAGCTGCTTCAAGGCAAGCGGTTCGTCGTCGATGGCTAAGACTCTAATCATTCAGTGGCAGGGTTAGGTCAATATTATATGTTTCTTCGTTCTCTCGGATATCCAGCGTGTACCGGTCGGGATAGATCAAGTCAAGCCGCCGGCGCACGTTCTGCAGTCCTACGCCCCCGTGCTTGTCCTCGCTCTGGGGTATGCGGCTGTTGGTGCAGGCGAAGTGAAGTGTGTCTGCCGTCGTGTCGATCCTGATGTCGATGAACGACGCCTGACGATAGCTGACGCCGTGCTTGAATGCATTTTCAACAAAGGTGATGAATATCAGCGGGGGAATCTCGCAGTCGGGCATGCGCTCAGGCAGCTCGAAACTGATCTTCACATGGTCGGCCACCCGCATGCGCATCAGTTCGATGTAGTTCTCGAGGAAACCTATCTCGCGGTTCAGGGGCACCTTCTGCTTTGAACCTTCGTAGAGCACGAACCGCATAATCTTTGAAAGCTCCACGATGCTCTCCTTCGCCTGTTCCGGTTCAATGTCTATCAGCGCATGGATATTGTTCAGCGTGTTCATCAGAAAGTGAGGGTTAATCTGATACTTCAGATATTCCAGTTGCCGCTCCAAGTTCTCGCGCTCCAGGTCAATGAGCTTCTGTTGATCGCTCTTCTGGCGGAAATAGAGTTTGATGCCGATGTTCATGCCAAGCATCATGATGAGCATGATGGTGGCTATCAAGTCGTGCTGACCGAAAAGGACGGCGGGTTCGTGGCGCTCCCGGCGGAGTGGCTCCTTGCCGAAGGCGGGACGATGGAAATCTGCCATTGGCCCCCGGAACTCGTCCATCGGCGGACGCCGCTCAACTGGCTCGTCCATCGGCGGACGATCACCCATCGGCGGACGGCTGATACATTGAACGGTTGCGAATATCAGGACCAGGGCGGCTACGAACGAAAAGTAACGGAGCCGTTGCTGACGATAGACAAGGATGGGAGCCAAGAAGAAATTGTGAATCAGGAACACAGCGAGGAACATGGACATGCGCCGCCATATCATCAGCAGTTCGCCCCAGCGGAAGTCCACTTGCGACCTGACGGACTGATAGTAGATCATCACCGCGGGCACTATGAACAATATTTCCAATAGTGTCGCGTAGATGATGTTTTCATCTCGTGCCTGCCGATACATTTTACTCTAATATAACATCATTCAGGAGCCTTTCGACACAAGGACATATGCATTCTAGCACGAGT
>JAFTGI010000121.1 GCA_017458195.1 Prevotella sp. | reverse complement strand
GACGCAGGACAAGGTGATCAAGGAGGCGGCTCTGCGCTCGGGCGTGGCCAAGGGCGTGATGCAGGCCTGCTGGGATGCCGCTGGCGAGGTGATCAAGGCATGGGCAACTGAGGGTCACTCTGTGGCACTGCCTGGTCTGGGAACCATGCGATTCGGAGTGCGCGGCAAGTCGGTCGAGGACGTGAACGACGTGAAGTCGAGTCTGATCACCACCCGCCGCATCATCTTCACGCCTACCGTCGACCTGAAGGACGAGCTGAAGAACACCGCCATCCAGATTACCTGCATCGACCGCAATGGCGACGTGGTGAAGCGCGTGACCTCGACCGACGACGCTGAGGTGGAGGATCCGGAGAACAGCCTCACCCCCGACCCCTCTCCAACGGGCGAGGGGAGTGAAAACCAAAACCAGGGTGGTAGCACCAATACCGGTGGCGGCAACTCAGGCGGTAGCGCAGGCTTCGAAACCGGAGGAGAGTAAAAGGTTAGCGCCTACGGGCGCAACCTTTTAGAAGTAGGAAGTAGGAAGTAAGAAGTATGAAGAAAGAGACTTGGAAATTGATAGTGCAGATTCTGATTTCGATTCTGACTGCACTGGGGACGACGCTGGGAGTGACGTCGTGTATGTAGCGAAAAAAAATGGGGCTGAGCAATGTGCTCGGCCCCATTTGCTAATTTATAATTGCACTTTCATGAAGACGGGATAGTGGTCGGAGTAGGTCATCTCGGACATGTAGTAGGTGAGGCCCTTGAGCGAGGCGTCGTGGAAGATGTAGTCGATGCGGACGGCCTTCTTGCCTCGGAAGGTGCGCATCCAACCGCTGCCACACTCCTTGAAACCGTCGACCATATTGCCTAACATGGTGTTGTAGACGTAAGAGTAGGGGACGTCGTTGAAGTCGCCACAGAGGATGGCCGGATGTGGGGACTGGCGCTTGTCGGTGGCTACGATGTTGGCTTGCGAGGCGCGGAACATCATGCCCATGGTGTAGTTGCCGAAGATGGCGTTGAGCAGACGGCTGCCGCTGACGTCGTAGTCCTGGGCAGCGAGCTTGCCGGCCTGATGGAGCGTGCGGTTGATGCCCGTAGTCTGCAGGTGGACATTATAGACGCGGATGACATCGCCCTTGATATCAATGTCGGCCCACATGGCGCTGTTGTTGGTATAGTCGAAAAGGATCTTGTCGGACTTCTTGATGGGATAGCGGCTGTAGATGACCATATCCTCGCGACCCACAGCCATATAGGGGAAGTACTCCTTGTAGGAAACGGAATTGAGCTTGTCGCCGCTGACGTCGCTATACTCCTGGATGCACAGCACGTCGACTTTCTGACGACGCATCTCGGCCAGAATGTCCTGAGCCATGAATCCTGAGGTCTCGCGATTGAACATGGCGACGTTGTAGGTGGCTATCTTCAGTCCGGCCTTGCCATCGGCTCCTTTCTCGAGCGAGCGGAACTGATAGAGGGTGCCCATATAGGGAATGCAACAGGCAATGGTGACGATGGGCATGAGCAGGAAGAGCCAGCGACGGCGGATGAGCCAGTAGACAGTCAGCAAGGCATTGATGGCAATGAGCAGGGGCAGGATGTAGACCAGCATGGCTCGAGCCGAATGGCCAATAGGGCTGACATCGCCTCCGTAGAGGGCTACGATGGTGAAGACGGTGGCGATAATCTGTGCCACGAGGAACATCATGGAAAAGTACTTGTATACAGCGAGTTTACCCATAGGTGTTTGGAGGATATAAGGGGGATTACTTATTCTGTTTCTTTCACGTATTTATGGACGGTGTCGAGCAGGTCTTCCACACGGAAGGGCTTAGCCAGGAACTCATCGCAGCCGGCTTCGCGCGCCTCGCGGATATTCTCCTCGAAGGCATAGGCGCTGAGGGCGACAATGGGGATGTCGCTGTTCACCTCCTTGATGATGCGTGTGGCGTCGAGTCCGTTCATATCGGGCATGCGGATGTCCATGAGGACGAGTGCGGGATGCTCCTCTTCGCACATGGTGACAGCCTCGATGCCGTTCTTGGCACGCATCAGACGGTAACGCTTGCTGAGCACGATGCGCACGAGCTCGTAGTTGCTGTCTTCATCCTCGGCGACGAGAATGAGCGGAGCATTGGCGACATCGGTCTTGGTGCTGACGCGGATGGTGCGTGAATTGGTGGTGATACGGCTGTTCTTCGTCATGCCGCCAATGGTACCCTCGAAGGGCAGCACGAAGCGGAAGGTGGAACCTTCGCCAAGCTTTGACGCTACGGAAATGCGGCCTCCGAGCTTCTCGACGATAATCTTACAGAGGGCCAGACCGAGACCATAGCCGTTCTGTGTCTCCGCGTCGCGCGACATATAGGCTTCGAAGATGTGCTTCTGGTCTTCATCGGCAATGCCTGAACCAGTATCGCTGACGTAGAATTCGACCTCCTGACCGTCGTTGATCAACCGGTAGCCATAGGAGATGCTGCCCCTGGTGGTGTGCTTCAGCGCATTGCTGATGAGATTGGAGAACACCTGCGTGAGGCGGTTGGCATCGGTATTGAGCGTCACGTTCATGTTCGGCTTGCTCCACACGAAATCGATGGTCTCGGGGCAGCGGAACTTGAAGATGAGCCGCATGTTGCGGCATATCTCGTTGAGGTCGGTCATGCTGCGCTTGATAGACAGCTCGCCAGCCTCTACACGGGAGAGGTCCAGAATCTCATTGATGAGCGACAGCAGACGGCTGTTGTTGCCCTCAATAATCTCCATGTACTTCATGCGTTCTTCGGTGGAGTCGGTCTCGGCCATGATGCGCGAGAAACCCTCGATGGCATTAAGTGGTGTGCGAATCTCATGACTCATGTTGGCCAAGAACAGCGACTTCATGCTGCTGGCTTT
>JAFTGI010000011.1 GCA_017458195.1 Prevotella sp. | reverse complement strand
TCGACCGCGTGCCCGACATGAGCGGGACGGAGAAAAGCTGCCTGAAGGGCGAGGCCTACACCATCATGGCCAGCCGCTACTTCGACGCTTTCCGCAACTTCGGCGGACTCTGTCTGGTGAAGAAGGCATTCGAGGTGGGCGAGGGCTTCACCGAAGGACGTGCCACCGCCTGGCAGACCGTTGAGTTCATCGACTCGCTCATCCAGTGCGCCATCAATGAGCCCGGCTACCGCTGGAATGTGCCCAACGCCGACATCGGTCAGTGGTCGGGCCGTCTGACGCGTGCCTCAGCCCGCGCCCTGCGCGCCAAGGTCTGGATGTTTGCAGCCTCGCCGCTGTTCAACAACGACCAGCCCTACATCACGTACGACAAGCGCCCGACCGGCCTGGAGACTGAGGAGCACGTCTGGTTCGGCAAGAAGGATCCCACGCTGTGGAACCGCTGCCTGCAGTACTGCAACGACTTCTTCAGCGACAACGAGGCCAACGGCAACTACTACCAGCTGGTTCAGCCCCAGACGCAGGACGAGGGCGGCTATCGCATGGCCTTCCGTCGCGCCTATCGCTATCGCAACGACGAGACTCATCATGAGAAGATCTTCGACGCACAGCCCTCTATCTACATGACCGACGACTTCGTGAACGGCTCCCGCGTGAACAACTGGGGCTGGGGATGGGCAGGCTTCTGCATCGACGGTCTGCGTCAGGGCGGTGCCGTGCCGACCAACGAGCTGATGGAGTGCTTCGGCATGCAGGACGGCCGCAACTTCCCCTACGAGAACATCTACGGTGCAGGCAACAACCCGAACGGCATCGACATGTTCGCCGACCGCGACCCGCGCCTCTACGAGACGATGGTGGTGCCCCGCCAGTCGTTCCCCTCGGCTGTCGTCGGCGACTACCAGGGCTACAGCTACATCGACACGTGGTACAGCGCTGCCTATGACTACGATGCCGCCACCTTCGCTGCCAGCAATGCTGACGAAGTGGCCTCTGGCTACCGCAAGTTCAAGTGGCTGCTCGACTACTCGAACTCAAAGATGGAGGATGAGTACATCGGCGTGGCCTACATCCGCCTGGCTGAGGTCTATCTGATCCGCGCTGAGGCCAAGGCTGAGACCGGCGACCTCCGCGGCGCTCTCGACGACCTGCATGTGGTCCGCTCACGCGTGGGCCTGGGCCGCCTGGAGACGATGAACCCCGAGCTCAACCTGACCTCGAACAAGGAGAACCTGATCAACGAGATTCTCCGCGAGCGCAACTGCGAAATCGGTGCCGAGTGTGGCGACCGCGTCTACGACATGATCCGTCGCATGCGTCAGGACCTCTTCACCAAGCCCCTGCATGAAATCCGCATCTATCGCCTTGACGACGCAGGCAACCGCCTGACCGAGGGCGATCAGCGCTGGAACCCCAGTACGCCCTGGCCGAAGTTCGAATATGAGAAGCCTCAGATTCAGAACGGTGCCCGCCGCTGGTGGGACGCTGGCTACTGGACCAACAAGTGGTATCTTGATCCCGTCTCACGTCTTGAGATCCAGAAGGGCTATGGACTTACGCAGAATCCTGGATGGTAATTCATTGAACATTGAATATTGAACATTGAATATTGAAGATTATGAAAATAAGAAACTTATTTATATATACCTTGGCGGGACTCTGCGTTGCCCCAATGGCGGTCAGTGCACAGGTGACGCTGAGCGACAAAGAGTCGCAGAAGGTAGATTTGGGCTACGGCGTCGAGCAGTCGGAATTTCTCACGACGGCAGCCGTAACCACCATCACTGCTGAAGAACTCCGCCGCACGTCGGCCATCAGCCTGGCTGATGCCCTCTACGGAAAGCTCCTGGGTCTGAATGCCTACCAGAACACCGGCTTCAAGGGCGAGGAGGGACGAGGCGCTTCGTTTAACATCCGTGGCGTGCAGACCACCGGCGAGAAGGACATCCTCATTCTTGTCGACGGCGTGGAGCGGCCCATCGACCGCCTCACCGTCGAGGAGGTGGAGAGCGTCACCGTCCTGAAGGACGCCGCTGCCGTGGCCCTCTATGGTCATGAGGCCATCAACGGCGTGCTGCTGGTGAAGACCAAGCACGGCCAGAAGAACCAGAAGAACAGCTTCAAGGTGGGTCTTTCGCACAAGTTCCAGTTCGACCCCGAGATGGCCGACATGGTGAGTGCCTATGACTATGCCAACGCCCTGAACCAGGCCCGTCTGAACGACGGCATCGCCGCTGCCTACACCGCCGCTGAGCTGCAGAAGTTCCGCGACGGCAGCGACCCGCTGGTCTATCCCAGCGTCAACTGGAAGGACGAGGTGTTTAAGAACACGGCCCACGAGTCGAACGCCTACGTGTCGTTCTTCGGCGGCACTGACAAGGTGCAGTATTACACCCAGCTCGACTATACCGATGCCCGCGGCCTCTACAAGCACCCCGACCAGGGTGACTGGAACTCACAGCTGAAGTATTCGAAGGCTAACATCCGTGCCAACGTCGACTTCGAGGTGAGCAAGACCACTCGCGTCAGCGCCAACATCCTCGGCATCCTGATGGAGACCAACGGTGTGCCCAACGTGAACTCGAACGACGCCTGGTGGCATCTCTACAAGGTGCCCGCACTGGCCTTCCCCGTGCAGACTGCCGGCGGCGTCTGGGGCGGCAGCCAGACCTATGGCGACTTCAACCTGCTGGCCAAGGCCGAGGGTACGGGCTTCACGAAGAGCCACCAGCGCCAGATTTGGGCTAACATGACCCTGGAGCAGGATCTTGACGTCATCACAAAGGGCCTGAAGTTCTATGTGGGCGCTTCCTACGACAACTCGTCGAACACCATCGAGAACCGCACCAAGGGCTATCAGTATGGCTGGAACTACTATGACGGCAGCGGCGTCATGCAGGAAGCCGTGATGGGTACGATCGAGGACAAGCTCGTGTTCAACCACTGGGTTGACACGCAGTGGCGCATCGCCACCTTCAACGCCGGCTTCAAGTATGCTACGCAGCTGAAGAACGGCGACAACGTGGCTGCCAATGCCAACTACAATATGAAGAGCGAGATCCGCGACGGGCAGAGCAACACGTTCTATCGCGCCAACTGGCAGCTGGCCATGCACTATGACCATGCCAACCGCCTGATGGCCGACGTCGTGCTGGCTGCCAACGGCTCCAACCGCAGCTATCCCGCCAAGTGGGCCTTCTCGCCCACGGCCGGCTTGGGCTATATCTATGCCAACAACCCCGACGGCTTCTTTACCTATGGCAAGGTACGCCTCTCGGGCGGTATCCAGCACACGGACTACGTGCCGCAGGCCGGTCTCTGGCTCTCAGCCTGGAACAATGGCCACGGCAACTGGTGGTATGGTCAGAACTTCGCCAGCTCCTGGGGCGCCTTCCTGACTCAGTTCCCCACCGACGACTTCGCTCAGGAGACGGCCTACAAGGCTAACATCGGTACTGACCTGAGAATCCTGAACTGCCTTGACCTCACCGTCGACGCTTTCTATCAGCAGCGCCGCAACATCTTGGTCAGCGCCGGTTCGCTCAACTCGGCCGTCGTCGGCATCCAGTCGTCCTACGACGACAAGGGACGCGTGGCCAGCTGGGGTGCTGAGGTCGGGCTGCGCTATGCCAAGACCTTCCGCAACGGTCTGAACCTCAACTTCGGCCTGAGCGTCTCCGACGTGAAGAGCGAAATCCTCGAATGGATTGAGAATCCTGCTTATCCCAACCTCTCTGTTGTCGGCGACTATGCCGATGCAGCACGCGGCCTCGTCGCCATCGGCTTCTTTGAGAGCCAGGAGGAAATCGACAACAGCCCTGTGCAGCAGTTCGGTCAGGTGAAGGTGGGCGACATCAAGTATCAGGACGTCAACGGCGACGGCGTCATCAACCAGAATGACTTCGTGGCCAAGGACTACGGCACGTCGTTCCCCAGCTTCAACTATGCCTTCCAGCTTGGAGCCGAGTACAAGGGATTCGGTATCAATGCCGTCCTGCAGGGCGCCGACAACCAGATCAAGAACCTCATGTACGTCGACGGCGTCTGGGGAGCCCTCTCCGACAACCGCAATCTCTCTCAGGAATACTACGATCACTGCTACGACATCGCAGGCGAGGAGGCACAGTATCCGCGCCTCTCGACAACCAATGTCGCCAACAACGCCCAGAACTCGACGCTCTGGTATCGCTGCGTCAGGTGGCTGAAGCTGCGCGACTGCGAGGTCTACTACAAGCTGCCCGCATCGGTCATCGAGCCGCTGAAGATTTCGGGCGCAAGGCTTTTCGTGCAGGGACAGAACCTCCTTGGCTTCGACAACATCCCCGCCATGGATGCTGAGAACCTCAACACGGGCTATCCCGTGATGAAGAGCGTGAATCTTGGTCTCTCTGTTCAGTTTTGACAAAATGTAAAAATTGAATACTATGACAATATAAATAAGGAGATTATGAAAGCTTTTAGATTATATAATTTTTACATTGCAACAGCAGCCATGCTGCTGACTGCCTGTGCCGACCTCAGCTACACAGAGGAGACGACCCGCGACGAGGCATGGACCTTCGAATACTTTAACGAAGGTATCAAGGGCCTTGTTTCAGGCATCTATGCTCAGGTGTACAATAATGAGTTTGAGTCAAACAGCGCCTACTTCCTGGCCGGCGCCACCGACGAGGCCCAGTATGCGCTTGAGACGGGAGAGATCAACAGCTACGTGAACGGCGGTTGGAGTCCTGCAAACCCCTACGACAGGACCTGGACGAAGTGCTACACCGCCATCGCAGATGCCAACATGTTTCTTGAGAAACTGGATCAGACCGACATCTCTGATTGGGAATACAACAGCAACTACAAGAACTGGGTTGCCCAGAAAGAGATGTACCCCTACGAAGTACGTTTCCTCAGGGCATACTACTACTATGAGCTGTTCCGTACGTATGGTGACGTGCCCCTGGTGACCACTACGCTTACCAATGCCCAGGCTAACAACGAGAAGCGCACGCCCGCCGACCAGATCGTCAAGTTCATTGTTGACGAGTGTGACGCCATCGCACCTTACCTGCCCGTCACCTATGCCACTGAGATCGGCGCCGAGCTGGGCCGTGCCACGCGCGTCGCAGCGTTTGCCCTGAAGGCCCGCACGCTGCTCTATGCTGCCTCGCCGCTTCACAATCCGACGGGCGACAAGACTAAGTGGGCCAAGGCTGCCGAGGCTTGCAAGTATATCCTTGACAACGCCCAAACGTGGGGCCTGAAGCTCAGCACCTACGCAACGCTTTGGGGACATGATGCCTTCTTCAATCAGGAGCTGATCTTCGGTATCGGCCGTGGTGAGAGCAATACCTTCGAGATGGCCAACTATCCTGTCGGCGTCGAGAACGGCTCGTCGGGCAACTGCCCCACCCAGAGCCTGGTTGACCAGTATGAATATCAGGAGACCGGTGAGACCTTTGCCCAGCGCTATCCCGGCAGCATCGACCTCACTCAGGTTGATCCCTACGAGGGCCTTGACCCGCGCTTTGCACTCACCGTGGTGAAGAACGGCGACGAATGGCCCTCCAACGGCGCCCAGAAGAAGGCGATAGAAACGTTCATCGGAGGCTTCAACGCCGCTCCGAAGTATGGCGCTACGACCACGGGCTACTATCTCCGCAAGCTTGTCGACGGCTCGTGTGTCACCACAGCCGACAACCAGACCCAGCGTCGCCACACGTGGATCGTCTTCCGCCTGGCCGAGTTCTATCTCGACTATGCCGAGGCTGTGTTCAATGCTACGGGCAGCGCCAACGATGCTACCTATGGCATGACCGCCAACGAAGCCGTCAACGTGCTGCGCAACCGCTCTGACATCCAGATGCCGCCCTTCACCGAGGATGGTGACGAATGGGTGAAGCGCTACGAGCGCGAGCGTCTGGTGGAGCTGGCTTTCGAGAACCATCGCTTCTGGGATGTCCGCCGCTGGAAGAAGGGTGCTGAATACTTCAGTACCATTCAGACAGCCACCATCAGTCCCGAACTGATGCTCACTCGCTCTACCGTGACCCGCCAGTGGGATGACAAGTTCAACCTTTATCCCATTCCGCAGTCGGAATTGAAAAAGAACCCCAACCTGACCCAGAATCCTGGATGGGGCAATTCTCTGGAAGATGTTGAAAACCTAATTGAAAATTGAAGATTATGAAGCATATAATCAATTATTTAAGCGCGCTGATTGCTGTGGTTCTCATCGGAGCCACGTTCACGGCCTGTACGGAAGACGACGACAACGGTTCGGCTAATGTCGGACTCGGCATCAAGACGTTCTTCCCGACGAAGGTAGTCGCTAACCAGCCGATGACCATCAATGGTTCCGGTTTCAATAATGTCAAGGAAATAGAGTTCCCCGGTGGTTCGAAGGTGACCAACTTCGAGGTCGTCAGCGACAATATGCTCCGCCTCGACGCACCCGCCGGCATTGCAGCTGATGGTGGCAAGATCGTCGTGCGCACTGCCAACGACGAAGCCGAATCGCGCCTGCCGCTGACACTTGGTCATACCAACGTGACGGGATTCTCGAAGCAACCTGGTGAGGAGGTCAATGGCGGCGACCAGATTACTATCTTCGGCACCGACCTCGAGTTTATCAATGCCATCGAACTGCTCGATGCCGACTCCGTGCCCCAGCTGATTGACCACAAGGATTTCTATCGTAAGGGTACCGATAACCTCATCTTCAACGTGCCGCCGAAGAATATCTACGAAGGCACCTGGGTGGGCAAGATCCATACCTACGACGGTCAGGAATTCCTGCTGCCGGAGCTGGCCTACGTGCCCGCTTCCGATGGCGGACACTGGGAGACCGTCAAGACCGTCATCTGGGAGAATCCTGATCCCGCCGGCAATGGCGAGACCGGCTGGAGCGGCACCTACCGCTTTGCTCCCGAGAGCAACTCGACCGGTGAGGAAATCTACACCATTCCGCAGGACATCTGGGAGAAGATGAAGTCGGGCACGTTCTACATGACCTTCCAGGGAAGTGACTGGATTGATATGAAGATCACCACCGGCTGGTGGA
>JAFTGI010000120.1 GCA_017458195.1 Prevotella sp. | reverse complement strand
GGTGTACGTGCCAGCCTCGGTGGCGGTGGGCAGAGCCTCGGAATAGGTCTCGCCGTCCAGTGAGTAGAGCACGGTGCCGAACGATGCCACACCTGCCGTGATGAGCGTCTGGGCCTCGCCTGTATAGACCAGGCCCTCGACAGCGACGGGAGCCGTAGTCATGGTGATGTCGGCCTTCGTGCTCCTGGCTACTTCTATGGCTTCTTTCAAGTTAGTTGCAGCGGTCTCAATCTCCTGCTGCGTAGCGTCGCTATTGGCCTGCACTGTCTTGGCAGCGTCGATGGCAGCCAGCAACGTGGCGGCAGCGTCAGGATTGCTCTCCTTGATAGTGTCATAGTACTCCTCAGCCTCACTGATCGCACTGTTCAGGGCTGTCTTGTTGGTGGCGATGGTCACGCTTACGGCCTGAGCAGCATAGGCATTGTGGTTGTCGTCACCCTCCACCTTATAATATATGGTGTACGTGCCAGCCTCGGTGGCGGTGGGCAGAGCCTCGGAATAGGTCTCGCCGTCCAGTGAGTAGAGCACGGTGCCGAACGATGCCACACCGGCCGTGATGAGCGTCTGGGCCTCGCCTGTATAGACCAGGCCCTCGACAGCGACGGGAGCCGTAGTCATGGTGATGTCGGCCTTCGTGCTCCTGGCCACTTCTATGACTTCTTTCAAGTTAGTTGCGGCGGTCTCAATCTCCTGCTGCGTAGCGTCGCTATTGGCCTGCACTGTCTTGGCAGCGTCGATGGCAGCCAGCAACGTGGCGGCAGCGTCAGGATTGTTCTCCTTGATAGTGTCATAGTACTCCTCAGCCTCACTGATCGCACTGTTCAGGGCGGTCTTGTTGGTGGCGATGGTCACGCTTACCGCCTGAGCAGCATAGGCATTGTGGTTGTCATCGCCCTCCACCTTATAATATACGGTGTATGTGCCAGCCTCAGTGGCGGTGGGCAGAGCCTCGGAATAGGTCTCGCCGTCCAGTGAGTAGAGCACGGTGCCGAACGATGCCACACCGGCTGTGATGAGCGTCTGAGCCTCGCCCGAATACATCAGACCCTCTGCAGCGACGGGAGCCGTAACGGTGATGTCGGCTTTCGCAATAGTAAAGGTGGCCCTCGCCTCGCCAGTGTAGCCAGAGCCTCCCATAGCGATGACGGTTACGGTAGCCGTTCCGGCATTCGTGTTGGCGCTGTAGGCTACGGTGTAGTGGGTACCCTGTGCCAGCATAGTCTCGCCGTCCATCACGGTGACAGTAGGCTCCAGAGCCTCGCCTGTGTAGGTCTGGTCGGAGATGGACTGAATCCAAGCGTCCTTCAGGTACTTCGTGTAACCAACAGTGAATGTGGTCACGATCTCGGAAACCTCGTAGGACTTGCTGATGTCCGTCTCGCTGAGTTTGATGGCCTTCAGCGTGATGGGATACTCGCCTTCAGCCATTCCCTCAGTGTTTACCTTGATGGTGGCAATCTCGCCCCACGAGCCCGTGAAGGTCTCATCATACTGTGAGGCGCAGAGGAAGCGGATGGCTCCGTCGCCCTGCTCGGCCACAGTCAGCGTGTGCTCGTCATCCTTGGGCAGGCGGGCTGCGTTGAGCGACACGTCGAACTTACCCTTCGACGTCTTCACGGCTGTCATGCCCTCGGGGAGGTACAAGTCGAACTGGAAGCCACGGATTGCGGCCGTGTTGTTCATGCAGATGGAGAGTGCCGTCTCGCTGCCCTGAACGCCCAAGTCGATACTTGTATACGGCACATAGATGACATTGCTATAGGCATTGTAGTCAGTGTCTGACTTCACGGGGCCAGTGGAAGACCTGACGGTGAACGTGGTGACGACCTCAGGGATCTCGTAGTACTTGCTGATATCCGTCTCGCTGAGTTTGATGGCCTTCAGCGTGATGGGGTGGTTGCCGCCCGCCATTCCCTCGGTTTTCACCTTGATGGTGGCGATCTCGCCCCACGTGCCCGTGAAGGTCTCATCATACTGCGAGGCGCAGAGGAAGCGGATGGCTCCGTCGCCCTGCTCGGCCACAGTCAGCGTGTGCTCGTCATCATTGGGCAGGCGGGCTGCGTTGAGCGACACGTCGAACTTACCTTTTGACGTCTTCACGGCTGTCATGCCCTCGGGGAGGTACATGTCGAACTGGAAGCCGCGGATTGCCGCCGTGTTGTTCATGCAGATGTAGAGTGTCGTCTCGCTGCCGTTCCCACTATGGGCGACACTTGCAGGCGCCACATAGATGACGTTGCTATAGGCTGTCAGGTCGGTATCAGCCTGGACGGTGTCTGCCTGAGTCAGGCAGAACACCGCTAATAGGAACAAAATCTTCTTCATTGTTACTCCAGGTTTAATTTACTTTCCATTGACGTTGCCATAGAGGATGATGTTAGCCACACCGATATAGTCACTCACATCGACGACACCGTCACCGTTCACGTCGGCTGCTTTCGCGTCGAAGCCTGCGGGCGGGTTGCCCAGAATGTAGTTGGCAATACCGATGTAGTCGCTCACATCTACCACACCGTCACTGGTCGCATCGCCAGTCACACCATCAGTCGTAGAATCGCCGATGGTGATGACACGCTGACCTGTGGCGTCATAGTACTTCACGCTGACGGTCTCGCCCTCCTCGCGCAGGAACACGGTGAGGTCACCGTTCAATGACCAATCGCCCACACCGCGGCACTCGTTGCCCACGAAGGCAGCGACGATGTCGCCCTTGGCAAGCGTGATGCCCTCCTCAGCGAGAATGGCTGCCACGTCGAGGGTCGTCGTCACAGGGTAGTTCGGCGAGCCGAGGGTGAAGGGCGGTACGAAGTCGTCGTAGATGCCCAGGTCGGAATCCTCGTCGAGCGTCATGCTTTCAGAGAGTGAGAACACTTGCTTCAACTGGGCGTTGTAGTACTTCATCGTGACGACCACCTGGTCGCCGGCGCTTTCGTTGCTATAGCCTTTCAGCAGGAAGCGTGTGGCATCCGTCGTGCCGTCGCCCTTTACCAAGGGACTGGCCAGGCCGCGCAGTTCGTCGCCCACGAAGATGGCCAGCAGGTCATCCTCCGAGACGTAGGGGCGCAGGGCCTCCTCGATGGTGACGATCATCACCGCGAAGTTGGCGTAGGCCGAAGCGTCGGGCTCCTGCCAGTCGGGGCGTGCCTCGTTGCCGCTCCAGTCTATCTGCCACTGCGGTGCTTCGCTCACAGTGGTCACCGTGTATGCAGCCGCCTGCAACGTCAGGGCTGCCGACAAGAGAACAGTGCTAAATATTTTCTTATAGTTCATAACTGTTACTTTTTTTACGGGTTTTACTTAATCACCACCTTACGATAGTTGTAGATATACACACCCTTCCGTGTCGGACGGGTAGGCAGTTGCACGCCGTTCACGGTGTACCACTTGCCCGGCTCATATTTGCCGTACATCTGGTCGATGCCCAAGGCGTCGCTGAAGTTGATGGCGAACGGCTCGTCGGGCGTACCCAGCACGTCGTTGGCGTGGAAGGTCATCATCTTGCCGGTCGAGGCAACGATGTCACCGTCGCGCTCGATGGCGAACCAGATGTCAGCCTTCTTGTCGCCGCCGATGGTGAGGTAGAGAGGCTCCGGGGTCTCAGCGGAAGAATCGCTGACCACGTTGGCGTCGACTGCTGCGGTAGCACCGCACAGCATACCGTCGTTGTAGGCCAACAGGCGGTCGCCCTCCTCAAGTTCGAATCCCTCCACGGTGGCCGAGACGATCATCGTGTTAGGCCACTGCGTAGCCGGGTTCAGCGTCTCTGTAGCGGTGCGGCGCCTTGCCGGTGCACTCCAACTTTCGCTGAAGTTGCTTTCCAGAGCGTAGAACGGATAGGTGAACGAGGCTTGGCCGTCGCCCTTGCGCAGCATCATGTAACCCTCGCCGGGCTTCATATACTGCAGGCTGCCGCGCCAGCGACCCGTGTTGCCCGTCTTGGTGAAGTAGGCAAACTCGGTGTGGCTCTTCACCACGTCGCCCTGTTCGGCCTGGTCGTAGTAGTCGCTCAAGGCGGTCTCGACGGTCAGGGTGGTCATCGGCGTGTAGCCAATGGCGTTCCAGCCCTTCTTCACGTCGATGGTGCGGTCGGCCTCAGCCTTGATGACGGTGCCACCGATGTAGAAGACGCTTGGTTCAGCCACCTTGATGGCATACGACTTCTTCGGCGAGAGGACAATGTCCTTCAGGCTTCCCGTAGCCAGCCATTCCTTTTTCTTGTAGGTCAGCGTCGTGTCGCTGCTCATATCGGTCAGGATGTCGCCGTCGCTCCACTTCATGCTGCCCAGCAGTTTGTTCACGTCGCTCAGTTGGTCGCTCTTCAGGTTGAACGATACCCAGTTCCAGCCCTTCTGCAACTTGAAGTTCTGGACGAAGTCCTCGCCGCCGTCGAAGCGCACTGGCGTGTCGGTGCCGAGCATCGCGTCCTTGGCGAACTTGATGCTATCCTTTGGTGTCAGCACAATCTCGCGACCGGTGCTGTACTGCCACAGGCGGAAGTTCAGCGGGCGGCCATTGGCCTGGCTGTCGTAGACGGTCAGGTACAGGCCCGTCTCCGTCGACTGCACGTCGTGGGTGATGTTAGCGAAGCCGTGGCACTGGTTCTGGTCGTCGAACACACCCACGATGTCGCGGGCATCGCTGTCCAGTTCACCATAGAGGTACACCTGTCCGCTGATGTTCATCGAGTTCGCCAGGAACTCGCTGTTCACGTGGTCGGCCCACTCAGGCTGGTCGCCCTCCACCGTCAGGTTGAGGTAGAACGGCTCGGTGATGCCCTCCTCGTCGGTCAGGTACAGAATATCTTTGTACGTGCCGATGTTCAGGTCCTTGCTGGCCGTGGCCGTAACGTAGTCCAGAGCCTGCGGTGCCACCACGTCGCCGTATTTG
>JAFTGI010000119.1 GCA_017458195.1 Prevotella sp. | reverse complement strand
TTCAATGTTCAACGTTCAATGTTCAATGTTCGACGTTCAATGTTCAACGTTCAATGTTCAATGTTCAACGTTCAATGTTCAACGTTCAATGTTCAATGTTCAATGTTCAATGTTCAATGTTCAATGTTCAATGTTCAATGTTCAACGTTCAATGTTCAATGTTCAATAAGTTAAGCCGTTCAAGCTCCTGGATAGCCTCCTCGCAGAACGGGTTAGCCTCGGTGAGGGCCACATAGGCAGCCCTCGCCTCCTCCACCCTGCCCTGCCGGGCACACAGCCGCGCCCTGAGCAGCAGCGCGTCCTCATCGTCGCCCTGAGCGTCCAGCAGCTGCTGCACATCGGCCTCGGCAGCCCTCAGGTCGCCCTGCGCCGTCAGCAGCCGCGCCCTGAGCAGCCGCGCATCGCGCAGACTGTCGTCGAGTGCGAGCGCACGGTCGAGCCATCCCGCGGCCTCCTCCGGCCGGCCCTGCCCCTGGGCAGCCTGCGCCGCCATCAGACAGGCATAGCCGTCCTGCTCATTCAGCTCGACGGCCTGGCTGGCCAGCAGCGCCAGCCGGTCGTAGTCCTCCGCCATATAGGCGATGTGGCCCATGCGGCGCAGCACCTGCTCCGACCTCGGAAGGAGCTTGCGGACGACCTCCAGGCTGGCGAGCGCCTCCTCGAAGCGTCCCATCCTGACGAGCGCCTGCGACATATAGTCGAGCGTCTCCACGTCGGGCCTGATCTTCAGGGCCTCGCCGAAGCACTTCACGGCATACTCCGTCTGGCGCATCTGCAGGGCCTTGATGCCGTCGTACTTATAGAGGTCGAACTTGCGTTCTGCGTCGTCGTCCTTCACTTCCCCGGGCTCTTTCTCAGGCCCGCCGAACAAAGCTTTCCAAAATCCCATTTTACCTTAAACATAAATATACATAATACCTCACAAGAAGTGTCCTCCGAGACACTTTCGGCTGCAAAGTTACGAAAAAATGACAGATTGAACAAAAAATTAGGGAATTATTTACGTAAGGCGCTGATGTTTCATTCTAAGTTATGCAAATGAAAATGTCGTTTTGTCCTATTGTCCCATTTCTCGCGGTTTACGCGGATATATGCGTAAAGTGCGCGATTTCATGCAACAAGAAAGGCCCGCATCCTGTTTTCGGTGGTACGGGGGTGCGGGGGGGCAGCCTCTGCGAGGCCGATGGTGCGAGGTCAGTTTGCTGTTGGGGGTGTTTTGGGGCTATCCTCGAACCTCCGCACCTCCGTCCCGGCGTACCCCCGAAACTATCCTCGAACCTCCGCACCACCGTACCCTCGTACCCCGAAACCATCCACGTACCCCGCACTAAATGTCCCATGAAATCGTCGGAAACACGCATATACACTGGGGAAACGCCAAAAAATGGGACAATGGGACAAAACGACATTTATATTATATAGAAATAATAGAATAAATTATATATATAATATGGTACCCGTAAAATTTAAGCTAAATGTCCCATTGTCCCATTGTCCCATTGTCCCATTTTTTGATTAGTTGCTTGCTGCGAGGCTACCATAACAGCCGCAAAACACAAATTAACGCTATTTTTGTTTTTTTGTGAGTTTTTTAGTCTAAATATCCAAAAAGTTTGTATATTTGCAACCAGAATAGTTAAATCGGTTAATTAAAAGTGGACTTGCTCATGAAGAAAAATTTACTTGTCTTTATTTGTTTGGCTTTAGGAGGATGCTTAGGACTCCAAGCCCAGAACCTGAAACAGAATGCCATAAAGAAGGCTATCAAGCAGACTTGGTGGGGCTACTATGACGGAGAAAGCGAGAACCGGACCATCCTGGGCACCGGCATAGCCGAGACTTACGACGTGTGCATCTTCATACCCGGCGACCGCGGCATAGCCGTGAACAAGGAGATTGCGGGCGTGGAGCTCTACCTGCGCAAGACCGACGTCTTCGACGATTTCAAGATCTGGTTCAGCTCGACGCTGCCCGCCAACGTCGACGAGGCGGACTACGGCTGTGAGCTCTTCGACGACATTCACGAGCTCGACGCCGAGAGCGGCGACGAGGGGCGCAACACGGCCGGCATCGGCTGGCGCCTGCGCTTCGAGGAGGGCTTCGTCATGCCGCCGGAGGGCATTTATTGCGGCTACTCCTTCACCGTCAAGGACATTTCGGTCAGCAGCGGCAAATATCCCGTCGTCGTCACGCCGGCCTCCGAGTCGGTGGAAAACGGCATGTTCCTGCGCACCGACAAGGAGATGCGCAACGAATGGCAGGTGGGGCACGACCGCGGATGGGGCAACCTCTGCTACCGCGTGCTGCTGAAGGGCGAGGAGTACACGTTTGCCGCTCAGCCCAAGGACTTCGGCCAGCAGGCTGCCGAAGCAGGACGGGCATACACGGTGCCCGTGACGATCACCAACATGGGCTCCCGTGGCGTGCGCGCCATCGAATACACCGTCACGACCGACAGCGTCGAGTCGGAGCCGCTGCGCTACGAACTGGAGCAGCCCTTCACGGAGCTTTATGCTGACACTACCCTGCTGCTGCCCTTCCCCGCCGAGGCTCAGGTGGGCACGACCGAGAAGACGATCACCATCACTCGCGTAGGCGCGATGAAGAACGAGGCCCCGGTGGCCACGGCCAAGGGCACGGTCACGGTGGTCAGCAAGCTGTTCCCCCGCGGCGTGCTCGTCGAGGAGCTGACGGGCGTCACGTGCAGCTGGTGCCCGCGTGGCTATGTGGGCATGGAGCTCTGGCGCCAGACCTACGGGCCGCGCTTTGTGGGCATCGCCCTCCATCAATACAGCGACCAGGACGCCATGTGGCTGCCCTACGACCAATATGCGCCCCACACGCTCTCGGGTGCCCCGGTCTGTCAGATCGACCGCGAATATGTCTGCGACCCGCTCTACGGCTATTCCACCAACGGCCACAGCGACATGCCGTTCATGATCGAGACGCTCGCCAACACGCCGCCCGCCGTGGGCATCAGTGCCGCAACCAAGATCATCAACCGCTTCGGCGCACGCTCCGTCGAGGTGACCGCCACGCTCGAAAGCATCGAGGACGGCGACTACCGCATCGAGTATGTCCTGCTGGCCGACAGCCTCTCGGGCACCGGCAGCCAGTGGGAGCAGCAGAACAGCTACATAGGCTACGACCACTACATGAGCGACCCCAACATGGACGTCTTCTGCAAGGGTGGCAAGTGGGGTGAGGTCATGGTGCCGCTGAAGTTCAACGACGTGGCGGTGGGCTCGTCCTATGAGGAGGGCGTCAACCAAGCCACACAGCCCGGCACGCTCGCCGCCGGTGAGGTGGCAACGCTGAGCTACACGCTGCGCTATCCTTCAGGTGAGCTGGGCCGCAAGATGAAGGACGACAATGTCGCCGTCGCCATCATCGTGACCGACAAGGACGGCAAGGTGGTCAACGCGCTGAAGAAGTATGCTTCGCCCACAAGCCCGATGGCTGTGACGACGGTCGAGGCAGAGACGGCTGAGCCCGCATTCTATTCACTCGACGGCCGTCGGCTCAGCAGCCCGCGCCGCGGCCTCACCATCGTCCGCCAGAGCGACGGCAGCACGCGCAAGATGCTGGCTAAGTAGGAATTTACACCTTATTAATAATATATAATTGATGTTTTCGGAGGTGCGAAGGTGCGAAGGTGCGGAGGTACGGGGGTACGGGGGTACGAGGATAGTTTCGGAGGTGCGGAGGTGCGAAGGTACGGAGGTGCGGAGGTGCGAAGGTGCGGAGGTACGGAGGTACGGAGGTACGAGGATAGCCATAGAACGTCCAAAAGCAAAACTGACCTCGCACCCTCGGCCTCGAAGAGGCTGACCCCCGCCCCCCCGTACCACCGAAAACAGAGGATGTGGAACATACAAAACTTGAATATATAAAACAAAGAGACAATGAAAGCGACAACCATCATCGTTCTGGCTCTCACAGCCACCCTGGGCGCCAAGGCTCAGACACCCAGCCGCGAGGTCATGCGCTCCACCGTGGTCGAGGAATTCACCGGCAACCGCTGTGGCTACTGCACCCGCGGGCATGCCGGCATGGCTCGCCTGCGCAGTGAATATGGCGACCGGTTCATCGGCATCGCCATCCACCGCTATAACGAGAGCGACCCCATGTACTTCAAGACTTATGCCAAGCTCAACTTCCAGGGCGCACCGCAGGCCATGGTCGACCGCCAGGGCCCCGTCGACCCCTACATGGGCAACAGCACCGACCAGCTGACCTTCGGCATGGGCTCCGTCTTCAAATATGCCAACGCTGAGCCTGCTACGGTAGACGTCGACCTGAAGGCTGCCTACACCGACGACACCCACACGGCCGTCGAGGCTACTGCCACCATCGAACCGCTCATCAGCGGCGAGCGCTTCACCATAGCCTTCGCCCTGACAGCCGACAGCCTCTACGACAGCAGCTGGACTCAGTACAACACCTACGCCAGCCATTCACCCGTCGGCGACCCGTTCCTCGACCAGTTCTGCACCGACGGCGTCTATGGCCAGTCGTATGCCAACATTGTGTTCAACGACGTGCTCATCGCCAGCAGCTACAACGGCGTGGGCATGAACACGGCACGATTCCCCAACAGCACGCAATTCAACGACGGCGAGCCGGTCAGCCTGACCCACAAGCTCAGCATGCCCGCAGCCAGCACTCCGGTGAGAGCCGCCATCAAGGACGACCTCGTCTCGGTGGTGGCCATCGTCTTCAGTGCTGACGGCAACGTGGCCAACGCCCGCCGCGTGGCGGTGAGCACCGGCACCAGCGCCATCGCCGACGCATCGGCAGCGCCCCTAGGCGACGGGCGCTCCTATGACCTGCAGGGACGTCAGGTCAGCACCTCCGGCCGCGGCCTCACCATCGTTAAGCGTGACGGTCAGGTCAGGAAATATCTCAAGTAAATAAACCCTATTATTAACTCTTTAATCAAAACGAACCGTATGAAGAAGACTAACCTTTACATTCTCTCGGTGGCCATAGCCCTTACGGGCATCGTGAACACCGCGCAAGCACAGAGGAAGGACATGGCGAAAGGCAGGACTTTCATCAGCACACTGCATCAGAAAGCTGCCGAGCGCCAGACGCTTCAGGACTCCTACAGCCAGGCGTTCCCCAACCTGAGCCGCATCAAGCAGGCCAGCGAGGCACAGCCCAAAGGCCCCGTGCGATCGATGGTGCGCCAAGGGGCCGACGGCGCCACCCGCATCTTCACTCCTTACACCAAGGAGAACGGACAGCGCCTGCTGGGCTTCAACACCGATGCCCAGATCTACGGCACACTGGTGCAGAGCAACTCCTACAGCTACTCTGACCTGAGCAAGCACAGCGTGGCCCTCATCACGGCGAACACGGGCAACGTCGACATCATCTGGAACTCGAGCACCGTGGCTGAGATCACTCCGAGCATTGCCGAGTTCAACCGTGGCATCGTCTACGAGGAGCCCGCAGGATCGGGCACCCTCATCTGGCGCAACATCGAGTGCATGCTCGGCGACCACCTGACGGGCAAGCCCATCGACCGCCTGCTGATGATGCACAGCACCTACGACGTCGGTAACTTCCTCACCGGACAGCTTATCTCGTCGCAGGACTGTCTGCCCAACAGCGACCCGCTGCTCTACAGTATCCCTAACCTGGCCCTCGACCCGACGACGCAGCTCGTGTGGGGCATCTTCGACGATGAGAACAGCCCTCACGGCACGCTCGACGTCATCAACATGCCCAAGAACATGAACAACAGGGCGTATAACTACTTTCCCACACGCCGCGACCAGGGCATCCTCATGGATCGTCTCTTTGTCACCATCTCGTTCGACAAGAAAGGCCAGCTCTACGGCATTTGCGACGACGGCAGTCTCTACAAGATTGACAAGCTGACGGGCGAAGTGGAGCTCGTAGGCCCCACCGGCATTGACTTCGTTGACGGCAACCGCCAGTTCTTTAATTCGGCCAGCGCCTACGACCCGTTCACCGAGCACATGTACTGGTCTGTGGTGACCAACGAGCCCAACCCCAACATCGTTGGCTCAACGAAGTGCTCCGGTCTCTGGGACATCGACCTCAAGACCGGCGCTGCCGACCGCCTCTGCATCTATCCCGACAACGAAATCTTCGACATGCTCTACATCAAGAGCATGGGCGGCAGCGACCTGGCTGCCCCTGGACCCGTGCAGGACCTCACCTACACGAACTACCCCGAGATCTACAACAAGGGCGACATCCGCTTCCTGGCTCCTGACACGCTGCTCAACGGCCAGTCCGCCGGCGGCGGCTGGGATCCGGAGAAGATGGAAATCGTCTACACCATGACCGTCAAGGTGGTCATGGACGACTCCATCCAGGTCTACAGCCAGAGCACCGGCCACGGCACCATGTGGGACTATGAGCCCGTGGGCTACGAGGGCTACCACAAGATCACGGCCTACGCTGAGAATGAGGCCGGCCGCGGTCCCTCGACCAGCATCTTCGTCTGGATGGGCAAGGACTCTTGGGCCGCTCCCACTGACGTCACGCTGAAGATCAGCGACGACGGCAAGGCTTCGCTGAAGTGGCGCCAGCCCACCAAGGGCGCTCACGGCGGCACCGTGGGCGGCGAGGATGCCGTCGCACGCCGCTACTACCGGGTGGTGCGCCAGCCTGAGGGCATCGTCGTGGCCGACAACCTGCAGACCAACAAGTTTGAGGAGAACATCGACATGCAGAGCCTGCGCTACTGCTACTACGACGTCATCGCCGTGAACCCCATCAACACCAAGACCGACATGGACTACACTCTCTACGGCGACCGCCAGATGGAAGGCCCCGCCGGCAGCTCGAACAAGATCAAGCTGGGCGAGTATGTGGTGCCCCCGGTGAAGTACACCTTCGACACGGAGGACGACTGGACGCTCTTCAGCGTGCTCAACCTGAACAAGGACGAGAAGACTTGGTTCTATCAGAACAAGGGCCACATTGCCTACTGGGGCCCCTGCATCGGCACGCAGAACACCGAGAACGACGACTGGGTCATCACCTCGCCCATCATGCTCCGCAAGGGCTATCTCTACTCGCTCGACTACCGCCTGGTGACGGGCTACTGGAATTCACAGAACGGATGGGTGCAGTGCCAGTATGAGCAGGACTACGAGTGCGTGCTACTCGACGACCCCGACCCCGACTTCGCCGACCTCTATGAGAACCTGACCGAGATGCAGAAGCTGAAGGGCCGCTACGACAAGTTCTACTACAAGCAGTTCACCGTCGATGAGGACGGCCTCTACTACATCGGCTGGCACAAGACGTTCAACGCCGGCACCGGTGCCATCACCATCACCGACATCACCATCGACGTCGAGGCTTCGCGCAACACGCCTGCAGCCCTCGAGAACGTCACAATGAAGCCCGGCGAGAAGGGTGCCCTCAAGGCCGACATCACCTTCACGACGCCCACGAAGACCTACGGCGGCTTCGACCTCAACGGTCTGTCGAAGGTTGAGTTCACCCGCGACGGCGAGGTGATCGGCAACATCGAGGCTCCCGAGACCGGACGCGAGTACACCTTCACCGACGAGAATCCCACGAACGGTCTGCACCGCTATGGAGCCCGCGCCTACAATGAATACGGAGCCGGTCTGCTCGACTTCCAGGAGATCTACGTGGGCCTCGACGTCCCGCAGGGCTCTGCACACGCCTGGTGGATCGATCCCTACGACGGCGAAACGCTCATCCTGCAGGTCGACCCGTGTCCGGAGGTCGGCGAGAACGGCGGCTATGTTGACCCCGCCACGACCGAGCTGGTGCTCTACACCTACAATGTGCTGCAGAGCACGATGATTGCCGGCAACTCTGTCATGGGCAAGGACCAGATCAGCGTCAACGTCAAGACCAACGGCGCCAACCGTCATGGCAGCCACCTCTTTGGCCGCCGCAACGCCGTAGGCCACAGCAAATACTACGGCTCGCCCTACTACACCGTGGGCAAGCCCACCACAGAGGCTATCACCGAGAGCTTCGGCGGCACCTACTTTGATTCCGGTGACGGCGTCTGGTATCCCACGTTCGACGTCGAGGACAACTGGTGGATGTACTCGCCCAACGACGGTGAGTGGAGCATCTACGAGGAGTTCTCGCAGGATGATCGCGGCCACTCGCTCGCCGTGGCATTCAACAAGGGCAACGACATTGCATCTCTGAACACCTGGAAGATCAGCGTCAAGGACTGGGAGAACCCGGTCATCAGCTTCTGGCACTACGCTTACCCCGGCGACCCCATCAAGATGGGAATCGAGGTTAACCGCGGACAGAAGAACACCACGGCCCAGGAAGTCTACGACAACCTCTTTGACTGGGAGACCGAGACCGGACAGGACGAATGGAAGCAGTGCATCTTCGACCTCCGTCCCTACAAGGATGAGGAATACATCATCATCTACATCGACGTGATTGCCGGCAACCTGAACGGAACGGGTGCCTTCCTCGACAACATCCAGATTGTCGACAACAAGGAGCTGGCCGACGCTGCTGGTGTGCGCACGCCTGAGATTGTCGACCTGAACGACGACAACTCCGTCTACACGGTCGACGGCAAGCTTGTGGCCCGCGGCAAGAGCGTGGTCAGCCTGCTTAAGGAGGGTGTCTACGTGGTGCGTTCCAACACGACCGGCGCCACGAGGAAGATTGTGAAAAAGTAAAGACTTAGGGAATCATGACCTTAAAATCAATACTGTTAACCGTGCTATGCGCTGGAGCCGTCCTGTCCGGACAGGCGGCTCCGCGCTCGCCACAAGCGATGCAGCAGGCAGCCCTGAGCGTGCTCGGCGGTAGGATGGGGTCAGCCGCCAAGGCCCCCATGCAGCTCCGCACGCTCCGCCAGGGTGATGCCTATGCGGTGGTTGCCGGCGGAGGCGCCTTTGCCGTGGTGTCGACTGACGATTTGCTGCCAGCCGTACTCGGCTATGGCGACGACTATTCCGACGAAGCCATCGAGCAGAGCCCCTTTGGCTGGTATCTGCGTGCCCTCGACGCCACCCTGGCCGAAGCACGCCGCACCCGGCAGGCCCGCGCTGCCCAGACACCGGACACGGTGCACTACGCAGCCAAGGTGAGCCCCCTCGTAGCGACGCGCTGGTCGCAGGACGATCCTTTCAACGCCCGTTGCCCCATGTTTTCCGGACAGCATTGCATCACGGGCTGCGTGGCCACGGCCATGGCTCAGGTCATGTCGGCTCACGTCTATCCTGCCACGACCGAGGGCAACGTCATCACCAACAACTCAACAGGTGAGCCCTTCACGCTCGACATGAACGGCATTGAGATTGCCTGGGACAAGATGCTCACCTACTACAGCCAGTTTTACGGCTACACGCAGGAGAACGTCGACGCCGTGGCAACCCTCATGCTGGCTTGCGGCATGAGCGTCGGCATGCTCTATACCACCGAATACAGCGCTGCCGTGGCCACCGACTGCGCGAAAGCCCTGCGCCGCAACTTCAGGTTTACTAAGACCGTCAGATACTGCGACCGTTCGGACTACGACAACGAGACCTGGATGCAATTAGTCTACGACAATCTCAACCAGGGACTGCCCGTCATCTACTGTGGTCAGGACAACGTCTTCGGAGGCCACTGCTTCGTCCTCGACGGCTACAACGAGAAAGGTCTGATGCACGTCAACTGGGGTTGGACGGGGGCCTACAACGGCTACTACGACATCGACGTCCTCAACCCCATGACCTATTCCTTCAGCTCCAAGCAGGAGATGATCTGCGGCATTGACCCGCTAAACCAGCGGGTGCCCGACAGCAACCTAACCGAACTCACCGTGGAAAGTGCCGAAGGGCAACTGGCCACTGCCGTAGGCAACGGCTATGCAAACTACAATGCACTGAAGATCACCGGCGTCGTCGGCGAGAGCGACTGGGAGTTTCTGCGCCGTATGGGCGGCATCGACCCGCAAGGCAGGCTGACCCCCGGACGGCTGGCCCGTCTGGACCTGAGCGAAGCCACCCTCACCGACCGCTGTCTGCCGGCCCATGCACTGGAAGGCTATCGGTTCCTGCAGGAGGTCATATTGCCTAAGCACCTGTCGAAAATAGGCATCGGAGCCTTTGCACAGTGCGTCCGCCTCGACCACGTTGAAATGCCGGAGCTTATCGACGAACAGGTTGTGGAAGGGCCATTGGTGCTCAACCGTGAGAAGACCATCGTGCAGTTGTGCATCCCCGGCAGCGAGACTGAAGTGGAAGTGCCCATGGGCATCACGGAGGTGGCCGACGAAGCCTTCACCGGCTGCGCCAGTCTCGAGAAGTTGCGCTTGCCGCGCTCCGTCGTAAAACTGGGACAGCAGTCTCTCGCTTATATGTACAGGCTGCGTGAACTGCACGTAGGTGCCTTCAATCTGCCAGAGGCCCCGCAGGAGCTCCTTACTGACATTGACGGTCTGAAATGCCGTCTCTATGTGGCTGCAGGCCGCAAGACCGACTACAGGCAGACATCGCCCTGGCGCGACATCTTTGGCGACAATGTGGATGAAGAAGGTAAAGGCATCATTGCCCGCCCGGCCTTCCGCGAATATGGCGAGCAGAATCCCCGACTCAAGTACTCGTTCATCAATACGGACCGAAGCATCGGAGTGCCCGAGCTGGTATGCGATGCCACGCAAGAGAGCCCTGCCGGCAGCTATGAGATCCGTGTGCTCCCTGGCACAATTACAGACGATGACGTGAACCTGGTGGGGGCGCGCTTGACCGTGAACCCCGTGGAGGTGATGGCAACTGTGGGCAACTACAAGATTGGCCTGGGCGACGACATTCCTGACTTCGAGGTGCGGCTGACGGCTGACTGGAAGCTTGACGACACCGTGGAGAGCGTGGTGCTGGAGTGGCCTAATGCCTATACCACCGCCACCAAGGGCAGTCCAGTGGGCAACTATCCCATCTACGTACAGGGTGGCCGTACTAACGGCAACTACAACCTGGTCTATGGCACTTCCGGCGTGCTGACCATCAGCACGGAGACTGCCATCAGCGACGCCAAAGCCGCAGATGAGCAGCAAGGTGCTGTCTATTACAGTCTGGACGGACGCCGAATGGCTGCTCCTCAGCGCGGCGTCAACATCATACGCAAGGCTGACGGCAGCGCTAAGAAAATATCAAGATAAGAGAGCATTTATTACAAAACAATTTTATTAACTTAAACAACTGAAAGCTATGATTAAGAAAAACATTACCCGTTGTTTCGCTATTGCAGCCGTCGTGCTTGGAATGGCAACAGTACCCATGAAGAGTGAGGCCGTCATCGTAAGGGGATTCCAGCAGAAGGATTGCCTGAACGCCGTCAATGCCGGTGACAAGGCCGCCCCCATCATGCGCGCTTATGTAAAAATGGAGGACACCGATATCCTCGAGGGCTCGAAACTTCTCGGTGCCACCATTGAACTGAAAGGCAACACGATCAACAATATCGAAAAGGTGTATTTCCACTCCGGAACAGTGACGGCTGTGGGAAACGTGCTGGCCGAAGTAGTACCTACGACCAACGAGGTGACCTTTACGCTGGCTGAGCCCTTGGACCTCGTGTCGGGCACCCAGCAGTTCTGGTTCACGGTCGACGTGAAAAGCAATGCCACCCTCGGCGACGAAATTGACGTGCTGCTGAAGTCGTTTACGCTTCTGATTGATGATTTTGAAGATCCCTACCTGCCCGACGAGGGTACAGCCGACCCCGACGGCGGTCGCCTCATTGTCTATCAGTATCTGATGAAGAATGGTGACAACGGCGAGATTGTCGTCCCTGCTGACATGACGCTCTCATTCTTCGATGATGGCGGTTCTAACAACGATGCAAAGAAAAAGTTCGTCTCAACCGCAACATTTGTGCCTGAGAAAGAAGGATACGCTGTTAAATTCGTGGTCAACTATGTGTCGATGAACAAGTACACGAAGTTCTACATCTACAATGGTGGTGAGGTGAACGACGCTAACCTTATTGAGACCTATGAGACCGAAGAAAGCGACGATGTGCGCTTCACCAACGAGGGGATTGTATCCACTTCAGCCGATGGAAAACTGACGGTGAAGTTCGACGGTAGTCAGGCTGAAGACTCCTGGCTGACCTGCGACGGCTGGGATATCAGCGTCAGCCTCGTTGACGCCACGACGGTCGGCATCCAGAATGTAGGTATGAGCGAGTCCAAGACAAGCATCTTCACGCTTGACGGCCGTCGTCAGCAGACGCTCCGTAAGGGCATCAACATCATTCGCACTGAGGACGGCAAGACGCAGAAGTTATTAGTTAAGTGAGAAGAATGAACAGATTGTGTCGTTTTGCCTTTATAGCACTGGCGGTGGCTCTTGCAGAGCCCGCCAGTGCTTTCCCCCGTACGGACAGTCAGATGCGCGACGCTGCCCGTCAGGTGCTCAGCAGGCGGACAGCCCTCCGCAAGGCACCCGGCACGCCGACGGCCAGCCTTCGTGAACTGAAACGTCAGGATCAATTGAGCATCTATGGCTACACAGAAGGAGGCTTTGCCGTCGTAGCCAGAGACGACAGCCAGCGGGCGATACTGGGCTACTCGGACAGCACGTTTGACCCTGTGGCCAATCCAGCCTTGGGGTGGTGGCTCAGCGCCATGGAGGAGGCCCTCGCTCAGCGGCGTGCAGAAGAAAACGATCAGGATGAGCCAGTCTTAGTGTTCAAGCCAGTGGAAAACTTCATGACCACCAAATGGAGTCAGGATTCACCCTACAACTTCCTCTGCCCGGAACAGGATGGGCAGTCGTCGCTGACAGGCTGCATTGCCACGGCCATGGCCCAATGCCTGAAGTATCTCCGCTACCCCGAATCGAGCGAGGGCGAAAGCTACTGGACGTACCTGAACGAGAAGCCTCACCACGAGGTCCAGCTGAACACGACCTTCCGTTACGACGAGATGGAGGACAGTTATCCGCGGCCGTTCTACCGCCCCGAACTGAAGGAGCCCCTGGCTGAACTGCTGCGCGACTGCGGCTATGCTGCCCACATGCAGTACAGCGTCAGCGGCAGCGGCACCTACAACTATTGCGCTGCTGCTGGTCTGACAGCCAACATGCGCTTTCCGGTAGACAACATCTGTTTCATGCAGCGGCGACTTTACACTCAGTATGAGTGGGTGCAGACCATCTACAACGAACTGATGCAGCGCCGACCGGTCATCTACACGGGCGTTGACAACAGCCTGCGTGCCGGACATGCCTTTGTGCTGACGGGCATCGACGTTGAAGGTCTGGTATACGTAAACTGGGGATGGAAGGGGCAGTCAGACGGTTTCTTCGACCTGGCCGACCTCAGCGTCAGCGGCATCCTGGGCAACAATGGGGTCATGCACTACACAGCCCAACAGCAGATGGTGTGCGGCATCACGCCCGAGGAGAAGGCTGCCGTGCCACTCCATGGCCGTTCGCTCTGGGGACTCCCGTCAAGCGAAAGTCAATATAACCTGAAAATCGGCGTGAAGGACACGGTGGGCGTTGCCCAGAACCTTTACAACTATCACTATCAGCCGTTCTCAGGAACGATTGCCCTCTGCCTGGAGCGGCTCGACGTTCCTGAGAACTATGCCTTTGCCTGGGTGCAACTGTCAAAGAATGACGCCTATTATCCGATGGAAGGCATGGGCATGGAGTCGTTTGCCGTTCTCAACGAGTTGCCAGCTGCAAAGTATAAGGCCTATATAGCTTCGAGGCGCGATGATGAAGACGGTTTCTGGCCGGTGCGCAGTCAGCTTGGGGCGCAGTATTTCCTGCTGACGCGCAGCGAAGACGGCACGCTGACCCTGTCGGAACCCATGACTGACGAGACGATGGGCATCAAGCCTACGGTCTCAAGTCAGACAGGCGGCATTTCCACGACTTCCTACTATGACCTGAACGGTCGCCGGCAGGACAATCCCCGGCCGGGCCAGATGGTAGTGAGACGAAGCGGCGGCAAGGTTACGAAGCTGATATACTCACGATAGAAAGCATGAAAGAAGTATGAACAAGATACTGTTGACAACTCTGATTGCAGCGGGCATGACGCTCACTGCTTCAGCCAAGCCCCGCTCCAAGGCGGACATGAGCACGGCCGCCCGCCAGGCGCTGGCCGCTGACGCAAGAGGCTTTCGGACAGAGCGCAAAGGTGATCTGCAGGAGCTGTACGCCACCGCAGGACTGAGCGTCATCGGCTACCCTGAAGGAGGCTTTGCCGTGGTTGCTGCCGACGATGTGGCCCCGGCCGTCATCGGCGTCGCTGAGGGAACGTACGATCCTGGCAATGAAGGGCTGGGCTGGTGGCTAAGGGCTGCCACCGAGGCTGTTGTTCAGGCTGCCCAAGACGACACTCCGATCAACACGACAAAGCCCGAAGAGCTCGGTTTCCCGCCACAGGTCGGTCCACTGACCACCTGCAAATGGGGACAGGGCACGCCATTCAGCGACCGCTGTCCCGACGTGGGCGGTGACAACTGCATGACGGGCTGTGTGGCCACTGCCATGGCTCAGGTGCTCTACATGCGCAAATGGCCTGCAGCTACCCGTGGCCTGCGTCGTATCTACGTCGAGGGCACGCCCTGGGTGAACGACTTCAGCGAAGTGAGGTTCGATTGGGACAACATGATCGATGTTTACAAGAGCGGCGAATACACCCAGGAGAATGCCGAGGCCGTAGCTCTGCTGATGCGCACTTGTGGCTTTGCTGCCAAGATGACCTACGGTGTGAAGGGTAGCGGTGCGCTCTCAATCAACCAGCTGGAGGGCCTTCGCCGCTACTTCGGCTACAAGGACGTGGTGCTCTACGACCGTCGCTACATTGACGAGCGCGAGTGGATGCGGATTGTCTACAATGAGCTGAATGTGAACGGGGCAACCACCTACAGCGGGGCCGACGTCTCACTCGGCTATGGCCATGCCTTCGTGCTCGAAGGCTACCGTGAGGACGGTATGGTCTACATGAACTGGGGCTGGCTGGGCAGCGCCAATGGCTACTATGACATCTCGATTCTGGATCCGCAGAGCTTCAAGTTCGACCATCGTCAGGACATCATCTGCGGCATTGCGCCCTGCACCAACCCGCTGAAGCTGACTATTGACTGCACCGAACCGGGACAGCTCGCGCGCTTGCTCGGCGAGCAGGCGACAAAGGTGGACGAGCTGACAGTGACGGGCCGACTCAATGCGGCAGACATCACGACCCTGGCCACCCTGGCCGGACAACTGCAGGCTGACAGTAGCCGCCTGGGCCGTCTGGACCGTATCGACTTGACAGGTGCAAGTGTCGTGGCCAACAGTCTGAGTGACCGCGCCTTCTATGGTTGCGAGTGGCTCCGCACGCTGCTCCTGCCTGAGAGTTTGACCAAGGTGGGACGTGGCGTGTTTGGCAATTGCCCTGTGCTCGACAGTGTCGGCATCAGCAAGGAACTTGAAGGGCTCGTGGAGCACGACGGTCTATACTACACGACCGATGGCGAAGAACTGGTGATGTGTCTGCCCTCCGTCTGGCTGTCAGCTGAAGTTGCTGACGGAACGAAGCGGATTGGCGACCATGCTTTCGACGGCTGTCATCTGCTGACCCGCATCAATGTGCCGCAGAGCGTGGAATCCATAGGCTCAAAGGCATTCGCCAACTGTACTAACCTTGTCAGCATCCACATGGCATCTCACGATGTGCCTAAGGCTCCTGACGACATCTTCGACGGCATAGACCCCGCCGAGACCACACTGGAGGTGCTCGCCGGCATGTCGAATGCCTTCAGCCAGAACCGCCCCTGGCGTGCTTTCAGCGAGACCAAGACCATGCAGGAGTACGGCAAGTCGGTGATGGCCCGCATGCACATGCGTGAGTATGGCGACGAGAATCCCCGACTGAAATGGACATATAATAATGTTGACCGTTCGGTGGGCACGCCCGTCCTGACCTGTGAAGCCACGGCCTCAAGTCCCGTGGGCAGCTACAGGGTGAAGGTGGAGCGGGGCACGATTACCGACGACGAGGTTGAACTGATCGACGGTTCGCTGCTTGTGCGTCCCGTTGGCGTTGTGGCTACCGTGGGCAACTATGTGCGCGTTGTCGGTGAGCCGAATCCGGAATTCGAGGTGCGGCTGACGTCGGACTGGAAACTGGACGATACGCCCGAGACGGTGATGCTCGAGATGCCCGTAGCCACGACAACAGCTGTGGAGGACAGTCCGGCCGGCACCTACCCTATTGTGCTGAGTGGCGGATTGACCAGTAGCAACTACACACTGGAGCTGGGCCCTGCAGCCACACTGACTGTCATGGAGAAAGATACCGGCATCGACCCCTGCTGGGAGACCGCGTCCTCCAACGCGGAGACTGTCGTCGCAATCTAAGCTGCTGACGGACGCCGGCTGGCGGCGCCTCAGCGAGGACTGAACATCATTCGCCGATCCGACGGTCAAATCGTAAAAAGTCTAATTCGATGAATAAACACATGCTCGTTTTTCTACTCGTAGCCATTGTCGGCAATATGTCGGCAATGGCTACGCCTCGTTCTGAGACTCAGATGAAGGAAGTCGCACGCGTTGCCCTTAGCAGAAATGCATCCCGTCAGCAGCAGCAAGGACGGGAGCTTAGGCTGACAAGGCTGAAACGGACGGACATGCTGGCCGTCTATGGCTATGAGCAGGGCGAGAGTGGCTTCGTGGTTGTTGCGGCCGACGACGTAGCCCCTGCCGTCGTAGGCTGTTCCGACGGTTCCTTCACAGAGGTGAACCCCGGGGTTACCTGGTGGCTCAATGCTATGGACGCCAGCGTCAGGCGGGCTGTGCAGAAAGGAAAGCCGATGTACAGCCCGACTCCCAACGAGCTGAACTTTCCCGATGCTGTCTCTCCCATGATGACCACGATGTGGTCGCAGGACGAACCGTTCAACGACCTCTGTCCGTTGGGCAACGACACTGTCCGCTGTCTGACGGGCTGTGTCGCCACGGCTATGGCTCAGGTCATGAAGTTCCATTCCAAGCCTGGAAAAGGACAGGGGCGCAAAACCTACAATGACAATGGTCACGTCGGTGAGGTGGACTATTCCGAAACGGCCTACGACTACGACCTGATGATTGACTCCTACAAGGAGGACTACAGTGAGGAACAAGCCCGAGCCGTCGCCCTCCTGATGCGCGACTGTGGCGTGGCCTCCAACATGCGCTATGGCATCATGGGCAGCGGTACCTATATCAGCGAAGCGGCCAATGGACTGCAGCGCTATCTGGGATTCCCCGGTGCCACCTATATTGACCGGGCAGACCTGATGCCGCTGTCGGGCGTTGAGATAGAACGCTACACCGTTGGGAAATGGATGTCGATGGTCTATCAGGAACTGACCGAGAACGGCCCGGTCATCTATGGCGGTGCCGACCGCTCACCTGATGGCGGTGGCCACTGCTTCGTGCTCGACGGCTACCGCGAGGACGGTCTTGTACACGTAAACTGGGGATGGGGCGGCAAGCAGGACGGCTTCTACGACATAGCGCTGCTCAATCCTGAGCCCTATTCATTCACCTACCAGCAGGACATGGTCGTTGGGGTGAAGTATCGCCCCGTTGATTTAGGACTGCTCAGCGGCTCCTTCTGTGTGGAGAAACCCGGCGACCTGATTGGCATGGTTGGCGAGGACAATCTGAACCGCTATGAGACACTGACGGTGACCGGCATTCTGAACAGCGACGACCTCGACTGCCTGCGGATGATGACAGGATGGAACGGCGTGAACGGACGGGTGCACCATCTGGACTTGAGCGGGGCTCAGCTGCCCGGCGACTCACTGGCAGCCAGGGCATTAGCCGGCTGCCGCAATCTTAGGAGCCTCATCTTGCCAACCGGTATCAAGCATATTGGCAGGGGCGCTTTTGCCCGTTGCGAGCGACTGACAGAACTGACGCTCGACCTCACGGCCCTCGAAGGGCAATATGTTGAGGACGGCATTATCTATTCTGATGAGCACCGGACGGACATCATCTGCTGTCTGCCAACCAAGACTGGCCGGGTTGTGGTGCCGGAAAGCCTCACTCACCTCGGTCAAGACGCTTTCTCCGGCAGCACGATGATTGAAGCCATTGAATTGCCTAAAACCATAGAATTTATCGGCAGCGGTGCCTTTGCCAATACTGACGGTCTGAAAGAGCTCAAGCTGAACCGCGTCGGCGTACCTGATGTGGCTGACGATGCCCTCGACGGCATGTTCACCGGCTCCTGCATACTGGTGGTGCCGGCGGGAATGAGCAACACCTTCAAGCAACATCCCGTCTGGGGGATTTTCAAGACAATTGAAATATTCGGACGTGCTGTTGTGGCCCGTGCAGCCTACAGGGAGTATGGCGACGAAAACCCGCGTCTGAAGTGGAGCTACGTCAATGCCGACAGTTCGGTCGGTAAGCCCGTCGTCGTATGTGAGGCTACAAAGGAAAGTCCAGCCGGTGTCTATCCCATACACCTGGAGCAAGGCAGTGTGGAGGAGGGCATCTTTCTGGTTGACGGTCTGCTGACCATTCGTCCAGCTGAGATATTGGCGACCGTAGGCAACTATACACGCTATGAGGATGAACCCAATCCGGACTTCGAGGTCAAGCTGACAGCCGAGTGGAAGCTCGACGACACTGAGGAAAGTGTCGTCCTGGAACGCCCCTGGGCCGAAACCACCGCTGACCAAGACAGTCGACCAGGCAAATACCCCATTGTCCTGAAGGGAGGACAGGCTGTCCAAAACTATCAGTTCACCTTCGGGCCATCGGCCGTGCTGACCGTCTTGGACCGTGAGTCGAGGATCATCGCAACGGAGTCTCCATCATCTCCGGTCATTGCGCGCCATGCACTCGACGGACTGCCCGTCGGCACTGACTATCATGGTCTTGTCATCGAACGCCATCGGGATGGCAGCGTTCGCAAGTCCATTAAATAAGAAGATCAAGTCGAAAACGGCGCTTCTCGAAGGTAATATACCCCTATATTACTTTTGAGAAGCGCCCTTTTTTTGTGAAAAAGCCTCACTTGGGAGGCCTTTTTTTTATCTGCACATGAAGATTTGTGTATCGAAGTTTTGCAGGACTGAAAAAAATTGCGTATCTTTGCAACCCGAATCAGAACCACTTTAATTTATTATTTAAGGTAAAAGCAATGAACGACAAGAAACTGACAAAGGTGCTCGTGCTGGGCAGCGGCGCCTTGAAGATCGGTCAGGCTGGTGAGTTCGACTATTCGGGCTCGCAGGCTTTGAAGGCCCTGCGTGAGGAAGGCATCAAGAGCGTGCTGGTGAACCCCAACATCGCCACGATTCAGACTTCGGAGGGCATCGCCGACACAGTGTACTTCCAACCGGTCACTCCCCACTTCGTCACTGAGATCATCCGCAAGGAGCGCCCCGACGGCATCCTGCTGGCCTTTGGCGGACAGACGGCGCTGAACTGCGGCACTGAGCTCTACCAGAACGGCACGCTCCGCGAATATGGCGTCGAGGTGCTGGGAACGAGCGTCGAGGCAATCATGAACACTGAGGACCGCGACCTCTTCGTGCGAAAGCTGGACGAGATAGAGCTGAAGACGCCGGTCAGTCATGCCGTCGAGTCGATGGATGACGCCCTGCGCGCTGCCCGCGAAATCGGATTCCCCATCATGATCCGCTCGGCCTATGCCCTCGGCGGCCTGGGCTCGGGCATCTGTCCTGACGAGAAGGCCTTCCGCGAGCTGGCCGAGAGTGCTTTCACCTTTGCCCCCCAGATTCTCGTGGAGGAAAGCCTCAAGGGATGGAAGGAGATTGAGTTCGAGTGCATCCGCGACAAGAACGACCATTGCTTCACCGTCGCCTCGATGGAGAACTTCGACCCGCTGGGCATCCACACGGGTGAGTCAATCGTCGTGGCGCCCACCTGCTCGCTGACTGAGGAGCAGGTGAAGATGTTGCAGGAGCTGACCATCCGCTGCGTGCGCCACCTGAACATCGTCGGCGAGTGCAACATCCAGTTTGCATTCAACGCCCAGACCAACGACTACCGCATCATTGAGATAAATGCTCGCTTGAGCCGCTCCAGCGCACTGGCCTCAAAGGCAACGGGTTACCCGCTGGCCTTCGTTGCCGCCAAGATTGCCCTCGGCTATACGCTCGACCAGATTGGCGAGATGGGCACGACCAGCTCAGCCTACGTGGCTCCGCAGCTGGACTACATGATCTGCAAGATTCCGCGCTGGGACCTGACGAAGTTTGCCGGTGTGAGCCGTCAGATCGGCTCGTCGATGAAGTCGGTGGGCGAGATCATGTCCATCGGACGCTCGTTCGAGGAGATGATCCAGAAGGGCCTCCGCATGATCGGACAGGGCATGCACGGCTTCGTGGGCAACGACCATACGCGCTTCGAGGATCTTGACGACGCGCTGGAGAACCCCACCGACCTGCGCATCTTCGCCATCGCCCAGGCTCTGGAGGAGGGCTACAGCGTGGAGCGCATCGAGCAGCTGACGAAGATTGACGTGTGGTTCCTGGAGCGTCTGAAGCGTATCGTCGACCTGAAGCATAAACTGCAATCATTCAACAGGTTGGAGGACATTCCCGACGCTTTCCTTTTGGAGGTAAAGCAGGCTGGATTCAGCGATTTCCAGATTGCCCGCTTCGTGCTGAAGCCCGAGGGCGGCAACATGGAGCGCGAGAACCTCGACGTGCGCCGTTACCGCAAGGAGCGCGGCATCCTGCCCTCAGTGAAGCGCATTCCCACCGTGGCCTCCGAGCATCCTGAGCTGACGAACTACCTGTACATGACTTACACCCACGTGCCTGCGTTCAGTAATCCCGAGGGTGAGCAGTATGCCACGCGCCACGACATCAACTACTACCACAACGACAAGTCGGTCGTCGTGCTGGGCTCGGGCGCCTATCGCATCGGTTCGAGCGTCGAGTTCGACTGGTGCTCGGTCAACGCCATCCAGACGGCCCGCAAGCTGGGCTACAAGTCGATCATGATCAACTATAACCCCGAGACCGTGTCGACGGACTATGACATGTGCGACCGCCTCTATTTCGACGAGCTGTCACTGGAGCGCGTGCTCGACGTCATCGACCTGGAGCAGCCCCGCGGCGTCGTGGTCTCGGTGGGCGGACAGATTCCCAACAACCTGGCCATGAAGCTTTATCGACAGGGCGTGCCCGTGCTCGGCACCAGCCCCGTCGAGATCGACCGTGCTGAGAACCGCGACAAGTTCTCGGCCATGCTCGACAAGCTCGGCATCGACCAGCCGGCATGGCGGGCCCTGACCTCGTTCGACGACATCAAGGAGTTCGTCGAGGAGGTGGGCTATCCCGTGCTGGTGCGCCCCAGCTACGTGCTCTCCGGCGCTGCCATGAACGTCTGCTACGACGAGGAGGAGCTGCACCGCTTCCTCTCGATGGCCACCGAGGTGTCGAAGGAGTTCCCCGTGGTCGTCTCGAAGTTCATGACCGAGACCAAGGAGATTGAGTTCGATGCCGTCGCCGACAAGGGCGAGGTGGTGGAATATGCCATCTCTGAGCACATCGAGTATGCCGGTGTGCACTCGGGCGACGCCACGATGATCTTCCCCGCCCAGCACATCTACTACAGCACCATCCGCCAGATCAAGCACATCTCGCGCAAGATTGCCAGGGAGCTGAACATCTCGGGACCCTTCAACATCCAGTTCTTGGCCAAGAACCGCGAGGTGAAGGTCATCGAGTGCAACCTGCGTGCCTCGCGCTCCTTCCCCTTCGTCTCGAAAATCCTGAAGCGCAACTTCATCGAGACGGCCACGCGCATCATGCTCGATGCTCCATACGAGCGCGCCGACAAGTCGGAGTTCGACATCGACCGCATCGGCGTCAAGGCCTCGCAGTTCTCGTTTGCTCGCCTGCAGAACGCCGACCCTGTGCTGGGCGTCGACATGTCCTCGACGGGCGAGGTGGGCTGTCTTGGCGACGACCTCAACGAGGCGCTGCTCAATGCCCTCATCGCCACCGGCTACCGGCTGCCCAAGAAGGCCGTCCTCATCTCGTCGGGCG
>JAFTGI010000036.1 GCA_017458195.1 Prevotella sp. | reverse complement strand
TTCCCTTTTCACTTTTGAACGGCATGCCCTGGTCGACCCACTCCCAGACGGAGCCGCCGGCAATGGCGGGCGTGCGCTCGATGATGTCCCACTGGCGGTCGTGATCCTCGAAGGAGATGCCCAGCGTGTGGCAGTACTCAGTGAAGATGAGGGGCCGGTCGGTCTTGGTGTAGAAGTCGCGCAACTGACTGGTGGTGGGATAGTGCGGCGCATAGAGGGGCACCTGCTTGGGGAACTTCTCGAAACCGATGTTGCGGAAAGTGCTGCCCTTCTCCGGGAAGCAGTAGGGCCGCGAGGGGTCGAGCTGGGCGGCATACTCGCCGATGCGCTGACAGCTCTTGGGCAGCGGGTTCTCGTTGCCAAGGCTCCAGACGATGACCGACGGATAGTTCTTGTGGCGGTCGATGGTGGCTTTTACGCGCGTCTGCAGGATGTCGTAGTAGTCGGGCTTCGACAGGTGTTTCTCCCCCCGCGAACCGAAGGGTGCCTCGCAGACGACGTAGAAGCCCAGCGAGTCGCACAGCTCGAAGAAGCGGGGCTCGCGCGGGTAATGGCTCGTACGGATGTAGTTGATGGAGGCTTCCTTCATCAGCCGCATGTCCTTCAGCGTAAGGTCATCGGAAATGACCTTCACGGTCTGCGGGTCGGTCGAGTGGCTGGTGACGCCACGCAGTTTCACTGGCTGGCCGTTCACCTTCAGGATATTGCCGTCGATGCTGACCTCGCGCAGACCGATCTTCTGCGTGAAGGTCTGCAGCGTGCGCCCCTTCTCCCTGACATAGACGTTCAGGGTGTAGAGATAAGGAGTCTCGGCCGTCCATAGCTGCGGCTGCGTGATGGGGCCGCCTGTGGAGACGACCCGGCCTTGGGCATCGCGTATCTCGTAGTCGGTGGTCGTCGTCCGGGTGGCATTGGCCACCTGTGTGACGACGTCCACCCGCCCGTCGGTGTGGGTGGTCACGGTCAGGTCGCTCAGGTGGACCGTCGGCACGGCAAAGAGCGTCACGTCGCGGAAGATGCCCATCGGAGCCCAGTCGTCGAAGTTGTCGAACTCATGGCCCTTGAAGCGCGAATAGACGCGCATGGCCAGCTGCTGTGGCTCACCGCGGAAGGCCCCTTTGATCAGATAGGGCGTCAGGTCGAACTGACAGGTGTTGTAGGCCTGCTCCCACGAGCCGACCAAATGGCCATTGACCCAGAGGTCGTAGCCGCGCAGCACGCCGTCCAGGCGGATGCCGATGCGCTGTCCGCGCCACTCGGCGGGCACCTGAAACTCTTGGCGGAAGTAGCCCGTCAGCGAGTCGGGGAAAGAATAGCGCGGCTCACAGAAGCCATAGGCCTCCCAGCAACCGGGCACGGGAATCTGGCCCCACGAGTCGTCGCGCTGTGGCACGGTGCGGTCTTCGCTGATGCCACTGACGACCTTCAGTGCCCACTGTCCGTTCAGGCTGCGCTTCATGGCACTGTCAGTGACGGGCCACATGCCCTTGAGGGCGTCGCCCACCTCGGCCGTCATCGTCGAGACGCTGGCGGTGATGGCCAGCCAGAAGATTAGAATCCGTTTCATTTGCATTGCCAATAGTATTTACATAGTGTTTTTATTGTTCAATCAAAGTGCCGCTTCTTGATGAAAGAAGTGCCGCTTCTCGATGAAAGAAGTGCCGCTTCTTGATGAATGAAGTACCGCTTCTTTCCTATCGACGCGGCTCCACGGGGATGACGTAGAAACGGCGTCCCGGCTTGAAGTCAATCATCCACTGGTCGGCGATGATGTGGTCGTCGAGGGCACGGATGGTCAGCGTGTGGCGGCCCTTGGCCAGCTTGACGGGCGTCTCCTTCAGGGCCTGCCCGCGCAGGACGCTCTTCTTCCAGAACTCAGAGCGATATTTCTCCTTGAGCGAGATGACCACGGGCTCCTCCTGGTCAATCTGGACGGAGTAGCGCAGGTCGCCCTTGTCGTTGGGCTGCGTGGGAATCATGGCGGTGTAGAGCGTGGCCTCTCCCTGACCGCCGGAGGGAGTCTCAAACTCATAGGTCAGCGAGCTGCCCTTGGGGATGGCTACGGCCTGCATGGAATGGCCGAGCATCTGGATACGTTGAACATTGAACGTTGAACGTTGAACGTCATAGTCGCAGGCGTTCATGGCCACGAAGTCGGTGCGGGGGAAGTCGTCCTTGTAATTCAACGAGACGAGGTTGATGTTCTTGGCGTCGCGCACCTCCTCGTCGGTGGGCAGATAGGGCAGCGTGGGCGGACAGAACACGGGTAGGTCGCGCGGCATCATGTTCATGATGCCCTGCCACTTGCCACCGCCCATCGTGTTGTAGCGCTGGGTGGCCTCCTGTATATAGCGGTAGGCCTGCATGCTGGCCCACGACATCGCGTACATGTAGTCCTGACGGCCCTCCATAGCGCGGTCGGTCTGACCTAAGTATTTAGAGCGGGCCTTTTGGGCAAAGAGCATCTTGTCGGCCATGGCCTTGGCTGCATTGACGGGATAAGCGACTGCGGCGAAGTAAGCATCCTTCAGCTCCGGCCGCACGTACTTCCCGGCTTCCTCGACCTGCTTGCTTATACGGTCGTAAGCGGCCTGGTAGCGGTTCAGTTCGTTGCCGAACTCACTTTCGGAGAACTCCGTGTCGATGACCTGCGAACGGCCGCGGGGATAGACTTTCTTGTCGAGCTCCACCTGCGTCCAGCCCATGAACTCCGGCCGACGAATGGCACACAGGCGGTAGAACTCCTTCATAGCAGGGAACAGCTGGTGGCCAGCCTCTTCACCAAACTGTGTGCATAACCACCGCTCCAGATGCTGCTCAAGTGTATATACTCCCCTCTCCTTGGGAGAGGGGTCGGGGGTGAGGCTCTTTATATTCCAAGCCATGTCCATGAACAGCTCCAGATCATAGGCAGCCACCTTCGGGTCGTGCACATTGACAATCCAGAGCTTGCGGCAGTTGTGGTCGTAGGCGGCCCGCATCTCACTGTAGATGAGCCCCGGCTGGGTGGTGGTCAGCCAGAGATGGTCGTGCGGCCGGCCCCAATAGCTGAGGTGATAGTAGACGCCGCCCCCACCCTGTCGGCGCTGCTGTTCGGCATCGCTGAGACGGGTCATGTAGCCGTAGTTGTCGTCGCACCACATCAGCGTGACGTCGTCGGGCACGCGGAGGCCGCTCTCCATGATCTCGAGCACCTCCTTGTAGGGGATGAACACCTGCGGCACCTTCTCCACGTCCTTGCTGTAATACTTGCGGATGAGCTCGCGCTGGTCGTCAATGACTTGCTGCAGGCCATCGAGTTTCTCCTGCTTGGTATGCACACCCTCCATCGAACCGTCGTGGATGCCGCGCATGCCTATCGTAAAGAGCTCCTCGCTGCCCTTCACCTCCTGCAGGCGCTCAATCCAGTACTGCTGCACCTGGTCGCGGTTGGTGATGTAGTTGTAGGGGCCGCGCTGCTTGACATCCCACTCGGCTACATTGTTGCGCAGAAGGGGCTCGCAGTGGCTGGTGCCGATGAGGATGCCGCACGAGTCGGCCATCTCCTTGTTGCCCTTTACGGTGAAGAAACCGGGACTGACATCGTGCATGGCCGGCCAGACGGTGTTAGCCCGCAGACGCAGCAACAGTTCGAAGATGCGCCTGTAGGTCTGTGGTCCCATGCCGTCGGCTGACCAGCGGCGCAGCGACCAGTCCTCGTCGTTGATGAAGATGCCGCGATACTGCACGCTGGGGGTCTGAAGGGTGGAGAACGAATCGTCCAAGACAAGACGGTCGCGATGTTCGGGCACCACGTCGCCCCACCAGACCCAGGGGGACACACCGGCCATGCGGCTCAGCTCAAGCAGACCATAGGCACAGCCACGGCCGTTCTGGCCGACGACGAGGATATGACCATTCTTGACACCGACATAGAAGGCATCCATCTGGTTGATGACGCTGTCGACGGGCACACCCTGCTTGCGCAGCTTCGACGCGGCGCCCGCATTGCGGTCGAGCTCGTAGACCTGAATGACGGCATTCTTTGCGGCCACTGCCTCACGGCCCGTCACCTGCTGCATGTCACTGCGGAACATCTCGATGGCGATGCTCACGACGGGGGCCACACGGCCCTGCACCTGATAGCCGACGGGCTGCTGGCCGTCGAACCAAACAAACTGCGCCCCTGCCGCCGACAAGGTCGAAGCGGCAAGAGCGCAGATGATAAACAGTTTCTTCATAAAAAGCTTACTTGAAGGGTAAGTACCAGTTTGCCTCGATGGTGAGGTCCTTCTGGGGGTGCTTGTAGTCAAGCTTACGGGCAAGCCACTGGCCTCCGAAGTTGGAGCCGTAGAGCCCGGCGGCATTCTTGTGGCGGGCCAGACGGCAGAGGTCGTAGAAGCGGTTGCCCTCGAAAGCCAGCTCAAGTGCATACTCGTCGCAGAGCAGATCCTCGACGGCATTGATGGTGTCCTGCTTCGTGGTGCCGATGGTGATGCCGAACTGCTTGGCCAGCTCGTCCATCTTGAGCCCCGTCATGCGGTCGTAGGTGTAGGGCGACTTGCCCGTCAGGTAGTTGGTCGTGGCGCAGTCGCCGGCAGCCTTGCCGGCGCCGTGGCTGTGGATGCCGCAAGAAGAAGCAACGGGGAACAGGTTGATGTTCTCAGCCGAGAGCACGGGATACGTGGTCTGCAGGGCCTGACGCGTCTCGTCGCTCAGGTACTGGCAGTAGTAGACGTCGGCATTGTTGCGGCTGATGAGGTTCTCGCTGAGTCCGTCCTTCAAGATGGCAAAGGCTGCATCGGGCATGCCAAGGCGGTTGAAGGCCTCAGCCAGATGGAGCAGCACGGTGCTGTTGCGGTAGAGGATGATGTTGGCATACTTGTACTTGTCGATCCACTGCACGGCGGTGTCCTCGACCATTACCTGGGTGATGACGTTGCGCAGACGCATGTCGCCGCACTTGGCAACGCGGATGCTGTCGTAGAGCGTAGCCTGAGTCTGGCCGCTGAGACGGACGTAGTAGTAATACTCGGTGGAGTCGGACAACAGGTTGAGGGCATCCGAAGGCTGGATCTGGATTTCCTCCACATAGGGCTCGCGGAGGTTACCGATGCGCTCGTTCTCCTCAGAGGTGGCATAGTAGTTGAAGCCAAAAGCCAGAGGCACGTCGGTGGTCTGACCATTCTGGCGGTTGACGGCCATCGGGATGTAGGTGATGATGTCATCCAGACTGTTGCGCGAGAAGATGCTGCTCCAGCTCATCATCGCGGGATCCGGGTTGCGGTCGTTCTGGTTGGGGATGTCCTCGTCGGCAACCTGGCCGAAGCGGCCCGTGCTGAGCGACTTCGACATCAGCGTGGCGCCGTAGCGGGTCGGGGAAATGAAGGCACTCGTACCTACCTTGGTCAGATAGGTGATAAAGTGGCTGGCGGCGCGGGCAAACTGCTGGGTCTCGAGATAGAGGTCGCCCAGGACAACGTCAACGGGGACGAACAGGTTGTAGGGACTGATCGACTTGGCCGTACCCTCCCAGTTGGGCGAACCGACGCTGAAAAGCGTGGCCTGCGTTTCTGTATAGCGCAGGAAGCGCGGCGGCTGCATGCCGGAGTACTGCTCCAGGTCGGGAGCCAGCTCGGCTACGATGCCGGCCAGGTCGAGCTCGGGGAAGCCACCATTGTCAATCTGCGAAATCTTGGTCAGGGGCTCCGTGAAGAACGGCACCCGGCCGTAGTTGCGGCCCAGCTGCAGATAGGCCCATGCGCGGATGGCCTTGGCAGCGACGTACTTGTCGATGACGACGTTGGTCGAGCCGGTGTAGAGGGCCGTGTCGGAATGGGCAATGAAGTAATTGCAGTTGTTGATGACGCGATAGTAGACGTAGGCCGAGTCGTACTTGTTGGCCGTCGTGGCCGAGAAGTTGGCCAGCTGACGGAGGTTATTGTCGGTGTAGGCCGTGGTCTTCACCAGGTCGCCGCGCATCTCACCCTGGAAGACATACTGGTCGGCCAGCTGCTGCATGGCCTGCAGGATGCCGTAGGCATAGAACACGGAGTCGGTCTTTTCGCCTGCATACGGTTCGATGTTCTGGCGTGAGCTCTCAGCCTCGAGCAGGTCGGAGCAACTTGTGGTTGACAGAATGCCAGGAGCAACCGTTAATATAACAAATATCTTCTTCATAACAATGGATTACAAATTAATCTTAAGTCCTAAAGTGAATGAACGTCCCTGAGCCAGATTGCCGCAGTCGATGCCCTGATAGAGCACACCACTGCCGATGTAGAACTCGGGATCGCTGCCAAGATACTTCGAGAAGGTCAGCAGGTTCTGGGCGTCGGCCCAGATGGTCAGGCCCTGCAGCCAGTCCCACGTGCCGGGAATGGGCACGCGATAGCTCAGCGAGAGGGTCTTCAGACGGAGATAGCTGCCATCCTCAATCCAGCGGTCGCTGAAGCGGTTGTTGCCCTGCGGGTCGCCATAGTTGGCACGCGGCAGCGTGGCATCCTGGCCCTCATAGTGCCAGCGGCCCACCTCGGCCACCTGCTGGTTGTAGAAGTTGCTGCCGGCATTGAGGACTGAACGCTGATAGTTGTAGACATCGTTGCCCAGCGAATAGTTGAAGCCGATGCCGAGCGTCAGGTCCTTCCAGTTGACGGTGGCAAAGATATTGCCGTAGATGTCGGGATTGGGATCGCCGATGACGGTCTTGTCGGCATCGTTGATGATGCCGTCGTTGTTGAGGTCCATGAAGTGGACGTCGCCGGCCACGAAGTTGTGGGCGTTGCCGGCATTGTCCTCCATATAGAGGTAGCCGCCATTGCCTGCTGCCTGAGCCTCGGCGTCGGTCGAGAAGATGCCGACAGTCTTATAGCCATAGAACAGGCCCACGGGGTTGCCCTCGGCCGTCAGGATGTTGTTGTCGCCATAGACGGAGGAGGTGTAGTTGCCGTCGGGCAGCTTGGTCACGCGGTTCTTGTAGTGGCCGACGGAGGCACCAATCTCGACGCTCCAGTCCTTTGCGACGACGGGCTTGGCCGTGATGGTGGCCTCATAGCCCTGGTTCTGCAGCGAGCCGCCGTTGCTCCAGTAGCGATTGATACCGGCAATAGGCGTCGTGAACGACTTCAGGGTAAGGAGGTTGTCGGTGTTGTGGATGAAGTAGTCGAGCTTCACGCCCAGACGGTTGTTAAGCAGATAGCTCTGAAGACCGATATTGAACTTCTTCGTCGACTCCCACTGGATCTTGTCGTTACCGATGTTGGTCAGCTGCGTACCGGTGGCGCCGAGATTATAGCGCACGGTGGTGTAGCTCGTGCGGGCGGCATAGTTCGAGATGCCGTCGTTGCCGCTGATGTCGAAACCGGCATTCAGGCGCAGGTAGTTGATGCCTGCATGCTTCGGGAACCAGTTCTCATTGGTGAGCACCCAACCCAGCTGGAGGCTGGGGAAGATGGCCCACTTCACGCCGAAGAGGCTCAGACCATCGGCGTTCTCACCGAAGCGGCTGTTAGCCTCGCCCAGCAATGACAAGGTGGCAAAATAGCGGTTCATGTAGTTGTAGTCGACATTGCCGTACCACTGGATCTGCTTCCACTCATCATTGGAGCCTTCAATGCTGCGATAGCCGCTCCAGCCGAGCGAAGGATTCTTGTCGCTGGTTTCACCAGTGGCCTCGACGCCCACGTCGTTGTTGTCGAAGGTGAAGGCGTTGTAGCGGGCACCGGCAAAGGCTGCCAGCGTGTGGGCACCATACTGATGATGCCAGTCGAGCTGCAGCTTGCCGACGATGTTGTTCTCCTTGGCGAACATCGACTGCGTCTTGGCATAGACACGGACCAGACCGGCGATGTTGAACGAAGGCACACCCGTGTAGGGACGGAAGTAGCGCTGGGCACTGCGGTTGAGCGTATAGCTCAGCATGGCCGTCAGCTTGAGGCTTCGGTTAATATCAAAGGTGGGCTCGACGCGGACGTTGAAGTTGGTGTTCTCGGCCTTGTTCTTGTTGTCGCCTTCACCATAATCCAGGATGGCCAGGGGATTGGCCAGCGCATAGGCATTGCTCAGCTGCGAGAAGATGTCGTCGTAGCCAGAAAGCAGCGTCGAGAAGTAAGGCTCACCACCCAGGGGCGTGACAATCTGATAGGGGGCCACCAACGGCGACTTGATCATAGCCAAGGCCGTGGGCGACACGACCGTACCGCTGGCGAAGTCGGCAGGCATGCCATTGTCGAACAGGCTGTTGCTGGTGCGTGCAATCGAGATGTCGAACTTGGTCTTGAGGTTCCAGAGGATCGAGATGTCGGTGTTGAATCGCACATTCATGCGGTTGAAACCGTTCTTCTTGGCTGCATACTGAGCGTCGACATAGCCCACGGAGAGGTTGTACATACCGATATCGTCACCGCCCTGCACATTGATGCTGTAGTTCTGAGTGAGGGCATTGTGATAGACCACGTCATTCCAGTCGGTGTCGTTGTGGTAATTGTAGTAGTAATAGTTCTCAGGATAGGGCTTGTCGTTCAGGAAACGGAAGTCGATGTTGCGGTCCATGATGCCGTCGATGGTGCCGAGCATCTCGGTGGCATAGGAACGATACTGAGCGGCATTCATCAGCGTCGGCAGACGGGGAACAAGCGTCACGCCGGCTGAGATGTTGGCGTCGATGCGGGTTGCCATCGAATGACCGCGCTTGGTCTCGATGAGCACCACGCCGTTGGCGCCGCGCGCACCGTAGAGGGCGGTGGCATTCTTCAGCACGGTGACTTTCTCGATGTCATCGGGAGCGATGTTCGACAGCATGTTGAAGTACTGTCCGTCGTGCAGTGAATAGCGGTCGCGCTGCATGTCCTGCTCAATGCCGTCGATCACGATGAGCGGCTGGGCATCGCTGGTGATGCTGTTCAGACCACGGATGAACATCGTGGCACCGCCGTCGAGCGCAGCCGAGCGGGTGACGGAGTGGATGTCAGCACCGAGCTTGGTGCCAATCTCATTGTCGACCGTCACACCGAAATCGGTAATCTGGGCCTCAACGGAAGCCGTATAGTTCGTGCCAGTGCCATACATCGGCTGGAACTTGTCCTTCAGGATGCTGATGGAAACAAACTGCTGAGCATCGCCGGCGTTGATGGCCACCTGCTGCGACAGGAAGCCTGGGGCGTGGACGTAGAGAGCAGTGGCAAACGTAGGCACCTTGATTTCGAAGGTTCCGTCTTCCTCGGTCATGGCGGTATAGCGGATATATCCAAGGGCCTGCAACTGAATACCGGCCAGGGGCTTGCCGGTGGCCTGATCGGTCACGATGCCCTTGAAAGTCACGGTCGGATAGTTATCGGCCACAGTCTTGCGCGTGGGCTGCTTGAGGCTGGTTTCTACTTCTTCTTCCTCTTCATCCTCACTCTGAGCCAAGGCCGGCATCGTGCAGAATCCGATTGCCAATGAGCAGAGCAGAAGTCTCCGACTCGCTGTCTGCAAAAGATTAAATATGGTGCTCTTCATCTTCATTTGTTGTTTTCAAATTCTTCAAGTTCCACAGGCTTCATGATGATGGCTGCAATGCGGACGTCGCGCGTGTACTGGGCCATCTGGGTTGCATTGAAGGTACTGATTGGAGAAGTAATACGAATGTTGGGACGATAGTCGTCGCCAAGACCACTGTAGGCCACGGGGAACGTGAACCGGCCGATAAAGACGGTGTCGGTCTTGAAGGGGTCGTTCTCGAAGGCTGAGCGCATGGCCACGGTCGAACTGGAAATCGAGGTGGGCAGCGTAGGCAGCTTGCCACCAGTCAGCAGACTGTCGGCATAGGCCTTGTCGAAAATGTAGTTGGCCAGCTTGCCGTTCGTCCCGCAATAGCTGAGCTGGAAGTTCAGCTTGTTGGGTCGCTCCTCGCCGCCGAACACGGACCATGCCGATGGCAGGAAGACGACGTAGAAGTTGTAGGTCGTGGACAGGACATCGGGCAGACTGATTATAATCGTCGGCTTGTTGTAGATGCCGTTTGGCTCAATAGAGTAGTAACGGAAATCAGTGATGTTGGCATCAGGACCGAAGACAAATGGTATGAAGGAGTCCTCAACTGTATAGCCATGGGCTGTTCCATCGAAAAGTCCGTAGAGATAGAAACGCGGATTGACGTTAATCTGGCGGTTGAAGGTCTCCCAAGGATAGAAAGCCAGGCTGTCAACGAGACGGGCGTAGCCGTTGCTGAGCTCGATGGGCTTGCCAACCATGTACTTGTTGAGGATGTCATCCGGATTCGACAGTTTCGTACGCGTCGTGCTGCGCAGGGTGTCGGTCTCCGGGCCGTTGCCCAGAATCCACTGGTTGTAGGCATCATTGTTGCTGTAGATCAGGTTGCGCACCACGGCACGGCTTGTCAGCGAGTCCTGCAGATAGGCGGCGTTGGTCGTCATGGTCTTCGTCTGCGTGCCACTGGCCGAGGTGAAGTTCTCGACGTCCTGCACAATGGTCGACTCAATATAATTATGGAGCGGCTTCACGCGATCATACATCTTCTGATAAGCCTCGTCGGTCGGCATGATGAAGGTGTAGGAGCTGTCCTCATTCTGAATCAGGGCATTGAGAGAATTGGTCAGGGAATTGAATGTCACCATGACGGAGTCGATGTACGTCTGGACACCGTCGACCATGGGACCCTTCACGCTGGCATTCTGGTCGAGGTAGGTCAGCTCGTACTTCTTGAAGAAGTCGTGAAGCAGAGCGATATCCTCAGCCGACATCAGATACTCGTACAGGTTGGGATAGAAGACAGCCTGACCGCCCAGCAAATGCAGCACGCCGTTGCTGCTGGGCAGGTTGGGGTCGGTGATTGACACACGGTCGAACGTGTAGCTGCCGTTACCCTCGAAGATGTACGACTTATCATTGAGCGTATGGATGCGCTCACGTATCAGACCGCTGGCGCCATGACCATATTCGGCCACGTGGTTCTTCACAAACTGCTGAAGCACCAGGGAATCGCTCATACCTGCAAAGTCAGCAGCCGAGTACGTACCGTCAAGCGGTGCCCAAACGGTGTAGAAGCCCGACTTTGACAGTTCGCTGTCGAAGCCTACGCGCTTCACGAGAGCCGCGAACTCAGTCAACTGAGGGTGCTGCGAGATATTCTCCCACAGCGTCTGGTTGCCCGTAGCAAGCTGGTCGACGGGCACCTCGTTATAGTCGCTGAAATCGGAGCAGGATGCGGCAGTCAGCATCGTGGCTGCCAGCATCACGTATCCTATTGATCTATTTCGTTTCATAAACATTTCAATTTTCAATTGTCAATATTCAATTTAGTACCAGTCCTCAGTATAGGTGTCGTTGTCGACGACGTCAACGGGAACGAACTCCACATAGTCGAGCTGCCACTTTAGGTCGGTCTCGTCGGGAATCACGTTCTTGATGCGGAACCAGCGCTCCTCGCTCTGCTTGATGGTCATGCGGCCCATGATCTTGCGGAGACTGTTGTTGCCCGTACTCGTGTAACGCTGGTTGCGCTCCTTGTTATCACCGATTGAACCGGCACCGACATCAGCACGTTCGGCATGGTCGGCATAGCTGTAGAGGCCGCGCATATAGCCACGGTTGCGCAATGCGGCATCAGTGGAGACACCCATGTCCTCCTCCTCGTTGTAGTTTGTCCAGCCAATGCGCGGGTCGTCAATCAGAAGGCGCACGTCAAGGGGTATGTCAAGGGCCACCATGTCGCTCTGCTTGGAGGAGCTGCCCATGTAGAACTGCATCATGCCGCCATGGCTCATCGGGGTGTAGAAGATGCGGAACTCATAGGTGTTCGTCGGCAGAGGCGGCATCTTGACAGCCAGGTCATAGTTGCCCCAGCCCTGGAAGGTGTTCGACTGCCAGGCATTATAAGCACCGACGACATTGTAGCGCAGACGGTTCTCCGTCGTGTAGCTGACGACATTGTCGAAATAGGTCGTACCGTTGCTGAACTGCGGGAAGGCGATACGCGAACCGCTTCCGCCGCCATTCCAGCCCTTCACGGTCGTGGCATTAGACATGCGGAAGTCGTTGTTGATGAACTCCGGCAGGAAGGTGGTCGTGTCGAAGCGCATACGCTCGTGGAGCACACCCTTGGGCACCTGCTCGTCGTAGACAAGCATACCGCGGATGCTGTGAACATAGCCGTTGAAAGCAGCCTGATTGGTGGGAATGCCGGTGTTTTCGATCGTGCGGTTGATGCGGATGCCCTGGCGCACCACCTGGTGCATGCCTTCGCTGCCCATGGTGCCGAGCTCATCGGTCAGGGTGTTGAAGGTGATATAACGGTTAATGTAGAGGGCCTTGGCATTGACGCCGTTACTCTTGATGGCGCCGCCGGGCTGCCAGATCTTCAACAGCGTTCCGGGCAGCATGGTCTCATAGTAATCGTAGGGCTGAGCACCGTTCACATAGTTCCAATAGTCATTGCTGCCATCCTTGCCGTTGCCCCACTCGTAGACGAGCTGGTTCTCGGGCATGCCGGCATAGAGGATGTGATAGGCAACAAACATGTTTAAGGCATTGAAGCGGTTGGTGTAGTCATCGCCCGTGCTGATGGAAATACCCTTTTCACTTGGATAGGTGTACCAGCTGGCGGCATTGCCATAGACATCATTGGCATACTTGATGAGATCGTCGATGTTGTTGATGCCATTCTGTTGCATCACGGCATCGGGCTCAACAAAGACGGTATAGCCAATCTTGCACTCGGTGGGGGCGAAAAGAACGTCGCCGTTGGTGTCGTTGTGGTCGTAGGTCGTGGGATCGGGATATTCCACGTTCTTCTTGAACTTCTTCAACGAATCGGCAAGACCCGTCAGGATCAAGGCTTCAGTGAAAATCTTGAACTCATCGATGCGCTCCATCATGTCGGGGATGACACGTGTAGTACGGGGCACCACGCGGTTGACGACATGGACGATGCCATTAGTCACGACGCTGTCGGGCTGGATGATGACCGATACGCCGTTGAGCGTGACGCGGCCGATAGAGTCAGTAGAGCCCTCGGTCGTGATGTTACGGCCAAGCATCGTGTTGACAGTCATGCCGCCACCACCCATTTCGATGGTGCTATAGGTGCCGTTGGCCAGGTGATAGCGGGCAATGTCGCTACAGAGGCTGTCGCTCAGTCCTTCGAGCGAATTCTCGGTCATGCCGTTGTGCTCGACCGGAGCCTCGGTGTCGTTATAGAGACTGTCGATGTAGACGGTGATGGCATCGTTGGTCGGCGCATAGCAGGTGTATTCACCGTAAGACGACAGGTTGCGGTCGAGGCCAACCCGGTTCAAAATATAGGTAAACGAGGTCAGCTCGCTCTTGCGCTTGATATAGTCAATAGCGGTCTCACCGGTTGCAGTGAACAGATCCGACTCGTCGGGCTCAGGATTACAACTCGTGAGAGTAGTTGCACTCGTGGCAACCACGCTGATGGCAAACAGATAACTGCAGAGTTTCATCAGTCTATTCTTCATTGTCATTCCTCCTTATCATTAATATGTTTTCTCAAACTCGTTTGTATTCTTATAGGCCGGATTCTGCCTGAGCAACGGACATACGATGATGTCGACATTGGGAACAGGCAAGTAGAGGTAGGCCTCGTTCTGCATCTTGGCCGACACAGCCGTCGCATCGGTGCCGCGGGCACGGGCCACCAGTGTCTTCATGTCGCCATAGATAGGCGCAAGGGCATTGGCCTCGCTCTGGTCGATGAGCAGCTGGTTGTACTTGTCAGCGCTGTAGTCAATATGACGATAGTTGTAACGAAGCAGATCGTACCAGCGCTTGCCTTCGAAGCAAAGCTCACGCAGACGCTCCTGCATGACGAGCTGCTCCATCTGGTCCTTCGAATAGCTGCTGAACGAGGCCCACTTCATCGAATCGCCCAGATTGTCAGTATGCAGCGAACGGGTATTGACGGCCTGGACCAGCGTGAAGGGCACCTGCAACAGAGCTGCCTGTGCGTCGGTCGTCATGGTCGTGTCAACCTGCTGCACCAGGGCCTCAGCCTTCATCAGCATGACGTCGGTCAGACGATAGAGGATGTAGTTACGATCCAGACTGCCATAGTCGATAGCATCACGCGACTGAGGCGTCTTGGACATGATAGGCGTGATGGAAATCATCTTGCGCACATCCAGCGGAGCATCGCTGCCGCCAGTGGTGCTGACACCGAAGCAACTGGAATAATAGCGGAGGTCGTTCAGGGAGAACACCTGGCTTGCACCGTTGACACTGGCTATCGTGGAGGCAGCGTTGCCAAACAGCGTCGAAGCTTTCAGATAGCCTTCACCGGAACTGTTGCTGGCATACTTGAACAGATACTGGCAAACGGCCAGGTTGCTGCGAATCTGCAATTCGAGAATGCTCTCCTCTGCGTTCTGGTCGCCAAACAAAGCCTGATAGGCCTGGTTGCCTTCGGCCAGAGGATAAGGCTTGTCCTCAATCTCGTTGCGGCCACGGATGTGCTGTCCCCGCTTCGACTCAATCACCTTGTCGCAATAGTCGATGCACAACTGATAGTCGGCTGCATTGTGGGTCACCGAGGCACGCCAGAGATAGATGTCGGCCAGCAGGGCATTGATGCCGTCGTTGGTTATCCAGCCAACGCGCTGCCACTCGCTCGTCGTGAAACCTTTGGCGCTAAGAGGGGTCTTGGCAGCTTCTTCCAGGTCCTCGATGCAACGCTCCAGCACATAGACGGGCGAAGACTGGCCCACCTGCATATTCTGGCTGCTGTTCATATAAGCCTCGTCGATATAGGGGACGTCACGGAAATTGCGGACCAGATAGAAGTAGCAGAGGGCGCGGAGGGCCAGCATCTGCGAACGGTCGGTCTGATAGTCACCCAACGTGTAATTCGGGTCGACCGACATGACTTCCTCGGCACGCTCAAGCACGATATTGCACTTGTTGATGGCGGCGTAGATGCTCGACCATGAGGCAAAGGTGTTCGTCGTCTGCATGTTGACAGCTGCAATCTCGGCCAGTGCGTCGTAGGTACTGCCGGAGGGCGAAGTGGCCAACACCAGCTCGTCGGAACGGAAGTCGCCCCAAACGATGAAACGCGTGACGACATCGTTTGTAGCCAGCGCGGCGTAGGCTGCGTTCACCATAGACGACACATCCGACTTGGTCTTCCAGAAATCCTCGTCCACGGTCTTATCGTCAGGCAGGATGATGGTGTCGAGACACGACACAAGCATCAAACTGGAAACAATCATCAAAATATATTTCTTCATAGCTCTTAATTCTTTAGAATCCGACATTGAGTGTTACCGTAAACTGCTTCGAACGCGGCGTTCTCGACGAGTCGAGAGCCGGGCTGTAGCCCTTTGCAGAGACCTCAGGATCGATACCGCTGTACTTGGTCCACACCCAGAGGTTGTTCAGAGAGGCATAGGCCTGCAGATTGTTGAGTCCCCACTCCTTGATCATCTTCTTGGGGAAGTTGTAGGACACCTGCAGGTTCTGGAAGCGCACATAGCCGCCGTCCTCGACATAGCGGTCGGAGTTCTGCCAGTTGTAGGCTGCATTGTACATGGCTCGGGGCATCGGCGTGTCGTCGCCGTCCTTGCGCCAGCGGTAGTTCACCGTAGCGCTCTGGTTGCTCGTGCCGTACATCTTCTCAAGACTCATTCGGGCCAGGTTGACAACCTTGTTGCCGAAACGATAGTTGAAGCGGCCCTTGATGCTCCAGTTGCCGTAGCGCAGGGTCAGGTTGAAACCACCGTTGACCTTCGGCAGCGAGTTGCCCAGATAGACCACGTCGAGGGCATTGATCTGACCGTCGTGGTTGACATCCTGATACTTGGCATCACCGCCCTGGAAGTTGTAGACAGAACTGGTGCCATAAGCATACTTCTGGCGCTGGGGCTCACCCGTGTTCAGCATGATGACCTTACCGTCCTCACCGACGGCGACAGGAGCAGTCTTGCCGCTGGCCAGGAAATCATTAATCCAAGCCTCATACTCGGCATTGGTCAGGTTGTTTTCCTTGCGATAGTTCTGCAGGTAGTCATAGCTGTACTGATAGACGCCCTCGTAACGGAAACCGTAGATGGAGCCCAGCGAGTTGCCCAACTGGACACGGATGGGATAGGTGCCGCGGGCCGAGGGATCCCAAGTGGTTCCGTTGATAGCCTCGAGCACACTGGCGTCCATCTCCTTGAGCAGGTTGGTGTTCTGGGCAATGTTCAGACCGAAGTCAGCCGAGAACTTGCCGACCTTCACGAATTTCTTGGCGTTGAAGTTCAGTTCCCAACCGTCATTGGTCATGCGGCCGACATTTGAATAGGCAATCGACGAATAACCCGTGAACGAGGGAATGTTGACTGTCTTCTGCAGCAGGTCGGTCGTATTCTTGTGATAGAAGTCGAAGTCAATCTCATACTTGTCGTTTAGGAAACCGAGGTTGAAACCGAGGTTGTAAGACGTCGTCTTCTCCCAACGCAGGTCGTCGAGCTTCAGACCGTCGAGCGTGGCGTAGTTCGAAAGGCCAGTGGTTCCCTTACCATAACTGCCGGCCGACACACTATATGTATTATAGAACAGATAGTCGGAATCGGGAGCCTTACCCACGATACCCCACGATGCACGCAGGCCCAGCATGGAGAGCCACTTCTCTGACCACTTCATGAACGGCTCGTCGATGATATTATAACGCACCGAGACACCAGGGAAATAAGCCCACTTGTTCTTCGGGCCGAACTTTGAGTCGCCGTCGGCACGGAGCGAGAAGCCCAGGCTGTAGCGGCCGTCCTTATACGACACGTGACCGTTGTAAAGGATGTTCTGGGAGTTTGAGCGTCCGTTGCCGCTGGAGGGCGTTCCGGCCGAAGCGTTGACGGTCGACGAGGTGATGCCATTGGGCAGGTGGCCCATGATAACCGTCTGGTTGTTGTTCTTCTGGGTGCTCATCTCGTAGCGCAGCAGCATCGTAGCCGACCAGTCGCGGTTCTTGAAATAAGGCGTGAACACCAGTTCGGTACGTCCGCCAATCTTCATGCGGTTGTACTCGTAGTTGGTCGTCAGGTTATAGTCACCGTCGGTCCAGGTCGAGTTCGAAAGAGCGGCGGGATAGTAGGTCGGCTTACTCTCTGCAAAGATATCGAAGTCCACACGACCATTGAAAGTCAGGCGGCTCTTTTCGGCCTCCGTGCCCAGAATCTCGTACTTGATGGTAAAGTCAGGCGTCAGACGATAGGTCTTGTCCTGCACCCAGGCCATATTGGCAATGGCAACAGGGTTGCCCAGGCCGTAGACCTCACGGAGCTCATAGCTGGAAAAAGGACCGTCGTAAGGTGTCTGATAGACGCCGTTGACGCGCTCACCGGTCATGTTCATCAGGTAATACTCGTCCGTGTCGTTGCCATTGACGTCCTGACGGTAGATGCTCATGTTAGGAGCAATGTTCTGGGCGATCGACAGCAGACTGGGATGGCTCACACCATTGATCTTGCCCTCATAGTTCTTGGCATTGTCCGTATAGGTCAGGGCGAAGTTCGTGATAAACCGGATGCGGTCACTCACGTTGTAGTCGAGAGCCATACGCGTCGTGAACTGCTGGAACTTCTGCTTGATGATAGAACCCGTCTGATGCTTGTAACCTCCAGAAATACGGAAGGTTGCCTTCTGTCCGCCACCGGTCAGGTTGACGTTCCAATCGTGCATCTGACCAAACTGCGTCACGGCCTTCACCCAGTCGGTATTGTTGTTCCAGTTTTCAAACTCGGCCCAGCTCCTGTCGTAGTTGAGCTCAGCAATATTTGTGGTAGCGGTCGACGTCTGTGTGGGGTTGTAGAATTCCTCCTTCATCAGCATCGTGTAGTCGTCACCATTCAGCAGGGTATAGCCGTCGGGCTGCCAGGTACCGGTGAATTTGTAAGAGAAATTCACACGGGGTTTACCTCTCGAACCGCGCTTGGTGGTAATCTGAATCACACCGTTGGCACCCTTCGAGCCCCAAACGGCCGTGGCAGCGGCGTCCTTAAGGACGGTGATGCTGGCGATATCCTCGACATTGACTGACAGCAGCGAAGAATACTGCTCCTCGTCGGCATTCAGGAAGTCGAAGTCCTCGTCAGGGTTGTCAAAGATTTTATCGTCGACGACAATCAGCGGGTTGGCGTTACCACTCAGGGTGGTCACACCACGGAGACGCATCTGTGTACCGGCACCCAGGTTACCAGAGTTAGACACGATATCAAGACCGGCAATCTCACCCTGCAGGGCCTCATCGGCCGAGGTGAAGGCCAGACCTTCCACCTGCTCCATCGACATGGTCTGGGTCGAGACCGTCATTTCCTTCTTCTGGATGGTCAGACCGCCCGAGTTGGTGCGGCGGCCCACCACTTTCACTTCCTTCAGCGTCGTGTTCTCGGGCTCGAGCTTCACCTTGAAGGTGGTCTGGTTGCCGATCGTGATGACCTTCGTCTTATCGCCCACATACGAGAAGACCAGCTTGTTCTTGGTGCTCTTCACCTGGAGGGAGAAGTTACCGTTGAAGTCAGTCTGAGTAGCCGAGACAATACGGTTGTTGGCATCGCGCTCCACGACGTTACCCATCATGACGGGTCCCTCGTTGTCGGTCAACGTACCCGAGATGCGCACGCCCTGTGCCATGGCCAATTGACCGACGGCACACAACAGGGCGGTAAATAATGCTTTTCTTATATTCATTGTTCTATAGGCATTTAGATTCATACTTAATTGTCGAAGCGTCCGCTTGCATTACCATAGAGGGGTTCTGAAATCTGATGGACAGCGCAGAAAGAGGAGGTCTCGATGGCATTGGCCGACGTCTTACGGACATTGAACCAGTAGTCGCGGGTCATCTTGTTGACAATCCTGTTGGTGTCGGTGGCCCTGACGGTGATGCTGTGGCCGCTCTTCATGTCGGAAACAACCAGCACGCCGTCGTTGCACGAAAGCTTGACTTCCTTGGCCACGCCGGTGGCGTCGGAACTGAGCGTCTGGTAGGTGCCGGCCTCCACTTCGTTGTCAGCATAGACTGAATTGGTCACGAAGTGGTAGCGCACGAAGTCGCGAATCTGCTGGATCATCTTCAGTGCACGATCCTTGTCGCGGTTCTCAGCTGCATCGGGCTCATGGTCGCCCATCTCAGCGTACTTTTCAAAGAGATCGACAATTTCCGTCCAGTGAGGCAGTCCCTCGCTGTAGGCAATCGCCATGGCCGTGTTGTCGGGAGCGAACAACGTGTAGTTGAAGGTGTTGAACATCTTCACGTTGTAGTCCAGGCAGGCTTCCTCGATGCTTGTGGATCCCAACTTATAGTCACGGGTGAACACCTTGTAGGCATCCTGCGGCGAGGGCATGCCCGTCTGCTTCGGCTCCACGGAGATACCGGCCCATGCCAGCACGTTGCTGGCGTCGAAACCGGCACAGGCCGTCAAGAACTCCGAGAACTGCGGGTTGCTGTTGATGACGGAGTAGACGCTCTGCACGGGAGGCTGGATGACGCGGTTGATGCGGTAGGCGGTACCGTTCTTTTCCCTGTAGATCTGCTTGATCTGAGGAGCGGGGAAGAGGCTGTTGCCCTCATACTGCTCACCCGACATGACGCGGCCGTCGAGGACATTGCCGTCGACATAGACGGTGCCGCCATGCTTGGTCTTCAGGTAATGGTTCTTGCCAATCACCTCACCGGGGTTAAGCACCAGCGTGTGGTAGTTCAGGATGTCGACCAACTGGGTGCGCACGGTAGCGAGGTTGACGCTGCGGGCCGTTCCATAGGCTTCGCCTGTCTCGGTGTCGAAGAAATAGCGGTCGCACTTCAGGCGTGGCTCCGAACGGGCCTCACTGTCATAATAGAAGTGGAGGACGTCGGGCTGTATCTTGCCATCGGTGCCGACGTGGCCCATCGAGGTGGGATCAAGATAATAAAGGTCGAAAGCTGCATCATCAGGGATGAAGAAAGCGTAGTTGGCACTCATGGCCAGCAGGTAGTAGCGGAAGTCGACACCGAGGTGGTAGTCGCCGCTGCCACGGTCCTGGACGGCCCACTTCATCACCTGCATGTCAGGATAGACCGACGAGGGTGCCAGGACGGCCTGATACTCGTCGGGGGCAATCATCTCGTTGAGGAGATAGACCACGCCGTTGTTGGCAATGGTGATGTCGTACCTGCCGTCGGCCTTCTGCTTCAGCATGTTCATGTCCAGGCCCATCACCTCGCTGGCGTCGTTGAGCACGGTCGAGAACTTGCTCGGCACGGTCTCGGTGAAGCGAGCCTTCATCAGGTTCTTCGTGAACGAGGTCAGCACGAGCGGGTTCTTCGAGTGCAGCGAATCGAGGTTCTCTGCAAGGTTTGCAGCCGTGTTCTCACGGTCGCCGTAGATGTCAATCAGATAGGCGCCCGTACCTCCGGGGAGGAAATACTTCTCGACGGCCTCGTCCTCAGGGACGAAGAAGGCGCCCAGGTCCATGATCGACACGTCGGTATTGCCGGCGCGGGCCACATTGGGATAATACTGATTCCAACCCGGATCGTAGCCCAGCAGCTGGGTGGTCGAGATCATGGTGCGGTTGGGGTCGGTGCGCAAAGCCTCGCCGCCCTGCGAGCGCGAGCTCAGGTAGCGCACCTGATAGATGGAGTCCTTCAAGGGCAGTCCGTTGGTCATGGCCCAGTCGTTGTAGTTGCGGGTCGTCGACTCATCGTAGTAAGGCACGGCGAAGTAGTCCAGTATGCGGTTGAAATATTTGGTATTAGCATGCTTGCGCAGCACCTGGGCCATGTTGCCCGGCGGGACGATGACATCCTCCATCTGGTGGATATAGCCGTTCTGGCAGGTGATGTCGCCGTTGATGACGCGGTCGTTGAAGATGTAGGCCGTGCCCTCGGTGAACGGCGTGCCGGTCAGGATGGCAAAGTCGCTCTGGTCGCCCAGCGTCGTGATGTCGTTCTGCAGCATGTACTCACGCGTCAGGTGCACCATCATCGGGCGGGTGTTGTCGCGCACGACGTCAATGCCAGTCTCATAGAATTTTTCCCAGTAGGCGTTGTTCTTAGGCATGTCCTCGCGATTGGCGATGTGCTGGATCGTGTCAATCACACTGGCGTTGGTGGCATGCTTGATGGCCCGCCCCTTCATGGGCTCGGCCGTACCGTTGCTCACGTTTGGCAGCATGTTGAGCAGCAGGGCATTGTCGAGCATCGAAGCATAGAGCAACTGCTTCTTCTGAGCCTCCGACAGCTGGTTGTAGTCCGTGACGCCCCATTCGTTACCTCCTTGCGCGAAGAACCGGCTGAAGGCCTCGTCGTTAGCAGGGAAGACCGTTTTCGAACCTGTGCGGTCGAGCGTCTCGGCGTAGCCAAGGTCGTCGACGAGCCTCAGATAGGTGTTGAAAGTGCCCTCCAATCTCGACGGATCGGGATTCTTCAGTTCCGCATAGATGCTACCACCGAGCCACGACGGCTTGGTGTCGGCATCCACCTCCTCATATTTTTCTATGCAGGAGGTCATCAATCCCGTCAGTGCGAGAGAGATACAGATAAAGAATTTTTTCATAAATTGTTATTAGCTAATTGTTTTAATATTTCGAAATACTTTTAGTAGATTTGAATTCAAGGTGCAAAATAACTAAAAAAAAACGAAACTACCAAAAAAAACATCTACAATTATTGATTTTATCCAAGGAAAAATGGCATTGATAGAAAATCGGGTGGCGCCCGCCTTTGGGCACCACCCGATTGCTATGATTTCGGATTGTGTTTGATTACTTCACCACGTACTTGCGGCCGTTCTGGATGTAGAGGCCCTTCTGCGGGACGCTGTTCAGGCGCACACCCTGCAGGTTGTAGATGGCGTTGCCGTTCTTCTGAGCAGCGATGATGTTGGCAATGCCGTCAACCTCAGCCCAGGGCGACTCGAGGATGTCTTCCTCGAAGTCATCGGGAGCGTCGGTGTAGCGCGTAATCTTCAGGTTGTCGAACCAGCAGCGGCGCTCGGGGTTGGAGCTATAGGTCGAACCGACGGTCATCTTCACGATCTTCGTGTCCTCAATGTCAGTGCGGAAGGGGATGGGAGCACCCTCGCCGCGACCCAGGTTGGTACGCGGGCATTCCAGCGAACCCTGCACGGTCTGCGTGTTGTAGTCGATGACCAGGTCGAAGTGGGTGCGGTTAGCATCCGTGTAGATACCTATGTTGCCGACGGAGCTGGAGCCCAGACCGCTGGAGTACTGACGGAGGTCCATACCGGTACCGCCGTTGGTGCTACCAACATGGTCGTTGAAGTCATTGTATTCCACATTGGCATTGTAGCGGTCGATGCTGAAACCAGCCACACGCTCGCCAGCCTCATTGAGGAAGTCGACGCGGAAGAAGCGCTTGGTCAAGTTGCCGAACCAAACGTCGAACGAAGCGGTCAGCAGGTTGCCGGGATCACCGATTTCGACGGTAGCGGTGCCATTACCGACACGCAGCACATCGTTAGCCTCACCATTGAAACCAAGGGCGAAGTTTGTATCTGCGTTAGTGTTGTCGAGCGTCACATTATTGAACAGCATGCGACCAGGAGCACCTTCAACATAGTAGGGAGCTGCGGGCTCCTCGCTGGTGTCCTCAACGAACGGGTTGGAGAAGTCGATGTCGACGATGGGCAGGATGGCAGCCGAGTTCAGGAAGGCCTCCGTAGCGGCGTTCAGAGCCTCGAGGGCAGCCTCGAGCGTGGCAGTGTCAGCCTCGCGGGTAGCATCGCTGGTGTTGGCGCGGACGGTCGTAATGACGTTGATGGCCTCCAAGATAGCGGCACGATAGGTCTCACGGTCACCGGTAGCGTTGGTGCCGCGGTTGCGGGTCTTCTTGGCAGCGTCGATGGCCTCAGCCAGGTCGGTGAAGGGCTTGTTGGCAGCGACAACGGCGTTGACGGCATTCTGATAGCCACGCACCACCTGATAGGTCAGGCGTGTGGTGTTGCCTTCCTCATCGGGCTCCGAGTAGAGCTCCACGCCCTGATAGAGGGCCCAGTCGTTCAGCTCCTCAGTCGAGGCGATACCGGCGTCAGTGCCATCGGCGTTGATCCAACCCTTGGCAGCCTGTGCGTTGTAGTAGGGATCCCAGGTCTCGAGGGCGTCGCGCAGCTGCTGGTTCTCCCAAGGATAGTTGGCGTCGGCCAGCTTACTCTTCACATTGTTGCGTGAGCTGACAGCGGCATCCCACTGAGTCTTATAGGTCTTGAAAGCCTGGACGTGCTCAACGGCAGCCACGATGTCCTTATTGAAGGCGCGCACCATGGTGCTACGCACGTAGAAGGCGCCGCCATTGCCCGAACCGGGCCACTGCACACCTGCGCGGAAGGCCTGGCCGTCGGCGATGTTGCCAACCTTGTAGTAGCGCTGATAGTCCTCACCCTTGATGGGGCCGACCTCGGTGCTGTCGGTACCGATAAAGAACGTACAGTTGGTCTCGAGCGTGAAGGTCGGGGTGCAGGGCCAGCTGTCACGAGCCGTGTAGGCGTTGCGAATCTCAGCCGTGAAGAAATACTTGCCGGCGGGGAAGTCATTGTGGTAGGCATTATAGGTAGCCACGTAGTTGCCATAACCAGTCTGGATGGCCGAGCGCAGCTCATCGACAGGATCGGTCAGGTGTCCCCAGTTGCCGCCCTGCAGGTCGAGCATGTAGTTGGCACTGTATTGGCCGCCGCGTCCCCACGTGCTCAGCGAAGCGATGTCGAGGCCGGGAATCAGAGTGGCCACGTCGGTCGTCGTCACGTCGAGATAGCCGTTGAGCTTGTTATTGAGCTCGGTCAGGTAGCCCTCGCTGGCACTCTCGTCGTCAAAGACACCCATAGCCATCATTCCGTCAAATAATTCAATGTGCCCTTCGAGGTCGGCACGTTCAACTTCAGCCTCGGCGACGTTGAAGTTCTCGTCGTCCATGAGCTGCTTGGCGAAGGCAATCTGGCTCTCAATAGGGCGCACGTCAGCAACGAGATCTGCCTTATAGACGCCGATGTTGGTCACCATCGTACCGGTGGCCAGCTTGTCGAAACGGAACGAGAGAATGTCATTGTCCTCGAGGTTGACAGAATAGACGACCGTCAGCCACTCGTCGGTGAAATTCTCGGTGGCAGCGATGGTGTAAGGCTTCGTCTCGCCCTCGGCGGGTGTGCCGCGGACGACGCTGCCGTCGGTGTTCACGAAGATGTCGACAACATTCGTTGCGTTGGTGGCATTATTGGCTGACACGGCGCCCGAAGTGGCATCGCCGCCGGCCTTAATCATGTAGGTCACCACGTAGGTGCCATAGTCCAGTCCGGTCACGACATTGGTCAGAGCGGCATCCTCAACGCCACCCTGCAGGCTCTGCAGGGCATTCTCGCCATTGGGGCCTACTGCGGGCTCGATGCCCCAGACCTCACTGTTGGGAGATGCGACGCCGTCGGAACCGGTCCATCCGGCAAACTCTTCGGTAAAGCTACCGTTGGTGAACTTGTTCTCACCTGAGATTTTCAGCCTCTGGGTTCGGGTGTAGACGTAGTCCCCATCGTTGAATGCGTAGGAGCTGACGACAGACACCATAGCCAGAGCAGCCATAAGTAATCTTTTTCTCATAATTCTTTTTAATTAGTTATTAAACAAATAGATAGATATAGTCTTAATTTGCAAATCAATTATTTAGTAGTCGGGTGCAAAGGTAGCAATTTTCTTGATATAAAGCAAGAAAACGCGCCCTTAATTTTTGAAAATCATCTTTGATTTTTGAGAACCATTCTATGGATGATTATTTATTCTAAGGATTTTGGGATTATTAGGATTTATTCTTCCACAATGAAAATCCTAAAAATCCCAGAATCCATAGACGAAAATCCGAAGGACAAGAATCCGTTAAATCCGCGGAATCCGTGGTCGATCACTTAACGACGACCTTGCTCACCTCCGTGCGCTGCTTGTTGTGCATCTTCAGGATGTAGGTGCCCTGACTGAGGGGCATCCGCTGCACCTGTGCGGCGGCCTCAGCCTTGATGCTGCCGAACGTGGCCACGCGCACGCCGCTGAGGTCATACACCTCGCAGCTGACCTCGGCGTCGGCTGCCAGGCGGCCGATGCCTAACGAGCCGTCGTCGGTGACGCGCAGCACGCCGTTGGCCTTGGCCACGTCGCGGGTGTCCCAGTAGAGGCCCTCGGGCAGTTCGGGGAGATCGAAGTGGGGTGTGCCCGAGAAAGTGCGGGTGACGGTCCAGAGCGTGAACTCGTCGCCGACCTTCGGGGTGTAGCCGTTGAGCAGGGTCACCTTCACCGTGCCGTTCATCGTGAGGAAGGCGGGCTGCAGGGTCGACTGCTTGGTGGCGTTGAACAGGAAGTTGACCGTGGCGCCGTCGTTGACGCGCATCATGGCACCGGTCTTGATGGTGCCCGGCGTGGTCTCGTTCGAGAAGGAGCCGCAGGGGATCAGCTCGGCACCGCTCTCCATCGTCAGGGCATTGAAGAAGCCCTGGCCGACGATGCGGCCGTTCTGCTTGACGGTGGTGGTGTTGGAGCCGACGACCAGCTGGTCGAGGGCGGAATTATTGAACGTAAACGTGCCTTCCTCGACGGTGAGGGCGCAGTTCAGCTTGCCCACCGACATGATGACCATGCGACCCGTGCCGCGCTTGATGAGCTTCGTGGCCGACTTGGCGATGGTGCCGCCGTAGTCGTCGGTGCGCTCGGAGGTGACGCCGATTTCCATGTTCAGGTAGATGTCCTTGTTGTTGGAACCCAGGATCCAGTTGCCCGAGCCGACGAGGGTGCCGCTGCCGGTAGCAGCGCCGAGCGGGAAGTCGTGGCCGCCGTTGCTGCAGAGCACACCTTCGTCAACGCTGAGCGTGGCGTTGGGCAGACCGTAGCTGTTGTTGAAGTCAAAGCCGGGCTGGTAGCTCTTCTTGTTCTGGCGGTTCGACTTGCCCACCTTGACGGTGCCGGTGAACTGGCTCCAGTCGCCATGCCAGTAGGCGCGCACGCCGCCGGAATAGACGTTGAAGGTGCCGGCGCCGGTCAGTGTGCCGTGATAGGTGCCGCGGAACGAGCTGTAGAAGGTGCCCGTGCGGCCCTGCGGCACGACGAAGTTGGAGCGGTTGGTGATGCTGACGCTCTCGTCGTTGGCGCCCCAGAGGGTGCCGCCGGCGAACTCGACCGTGGCGGGCAACTGGTCAACACTGCCCTTCTGGTTGGAATTTACGCGGCCCTGCTGGACGATGAGCTTGCTGTAGGTGTTGTCGATGCCGGTCTCCATGGTGCCGGCGCCGGTCTTGGTGACCGTGGCGCCCTCGCCGCGGATGCCCTTGTTGAAGATGACGCTGCGGCTGGTCGGCACGTCGATGCTGACGCTGCCCTCGACGTTGAGCTGCTGGTCGGTGATCATCGTGCCGTTGGTGCGCAGGGTGGTGCCGTCGGCCATGTTGACGGCGCTCTTGGCGCTGCCCAGCGAACCGTAGTCCTGACCGGCCGTGTTGGCCAGCATGTTGACCTCGAGCACGCCCTTGTTCAGATAGGTGTCGCCCGTGCGGTTCTCGTTGTTGATGGTCACCTTGGCGGCGCCGTTCTTGGTGATGGTGCCACCGCCGACGATGCTGTCGCCCGTGACGGTGTAGGCCTTGGTCTCATTTGCAAAGGTGACGCTGCGCGGACTGACGGCGCCCTTGATGACCACGTCGGTCACGGCTGCGCGGTCGTCGAACACGATGTCGTCGTCGTGGGCCGAGTAGGTCGACGTGCCGTCGTAGAGACAGAAGTTCTCGCTGACGGCCTGCTGCCATGTGGCGTCGCCGTCGGTGCCGTTCCAGTAGGCCACATCGGACTCACGCGTGGTCTCGACGACGATGATGAGACGGCCGTCGTCGTGCTTGAGCGAGGTCTTCGCGCTCGTGGGGAAACCCTCGATGATGACCTCATTGAGCGGACCGCTGACCGACTCGACGAGTCCCAGCACATATTCGCCCGAGGGCACCTTGTCGGCTCCGACGAACTGCAGCACGGGGGCCTTATACCTCGGACCGTACTCCCACGTCTTCTGCTCGACGGTGAGCGACGTGGCGTTCAGCTGGTCGAAGGTCTTGCCCTCGACGTCGATGGCGACGCGGGCACCGAAGCCCAGTTGCAGGTCGGTGGTGGTGATGCTGCCCACGTGGGCCTCGCCGCCGGGCTGGATGGTCGTGTTATAATAGGCCTTGATGCCGCCCATGAACCGGCCGCCGTCGCTGAGCAGCGTCGTGTGGCGGTTGAGCCAGAGGGGCGACGACTCGAAGGTGCCGTCGAAGCGGAGTGTGCCCTGCCAGACGTCGGTCTCGCCCGTGTGGCGCTCGATGACGTTGGGCAGCACGAGCGTGCCCTCGCCCTGCTTCACCAGGCGGGTCTGACCGGCAAAGGCGCCGCCGGTGAGCGTCGTGGTGTAGCTGACGACGTCGCGGCGGGGCTGCTTGGGCGTGCCGCTGGTGGCCTGGCGCGAGCCGCTGCCCTGCACCCAGGCGGGCGTGTTGACGGTCAGGATGTAGGGCGAAGCGCCTTCGTCGACGCTGACGGTCTTGTCCTCATAGCCCGAGATGAGCAGGTGGTCGTCGGTGGTCTGGATGTTGCCAGTGACCTCGGTGCGGCCCTCCAGTGTCAGTGCGGGCGGCTCCTTGGTGATGTCCTCCAGTTCGCCGAGGAAGAAGCTGGGGTGCGGCGGCTGGTTGTAGCCCACCGACTGCCAGGTCATGGCATTGCGGTATTCGTGGTCGGCCCACAGCGTGGTGATGCCCCACTGCGAGGGATAGCTGGTGATATAGATGCGCAGGGCCTGGTCTGCACGCACGACGATCTCCTCGCGCCAGTCGCCGAGGATGTCACCCAGAAATCCCGGATTGTTCTTCGACGAGTTGTTGAGCGAGCCGCCGCCCATCCAGACGCGGTCGTTGGCATAGGCCGCGCGGCCGGTGCCCACCTCTCGCTGTCCACCATATTTATATACGCACGGGGAGCGCTCGACGCCCGGCGAGTCCATGAACTCGCTGAGCAGGTCGCCGTCCCAGTAGACGCGCATGTTCCAATAGTCGTCGCTGGCCATCTGCTTGGCACCCTCGATGACCTTGTCGGCCACGAGGCTGATGAGCCCGCCCTCAGCCGAACGGGCAACGCTGCCGGGATAGACGGACTGGAAGTTGCCGGCCATGGCACGGCCGTTGTCGCCGCCGGCACCGTTCTGATAGCGGATGTCGCTGGCCGTGGCGCCCGTGTAGCACACGCCGGGCACGTCGCGACCCTCCAGGCACACGAACTGCTCGAGGCCCCAGCGGTAGGGATCGAGGTCGCCGCAGTGCTGGGCGTCGCCGTGGCCGTAGCCGGTGGTGGAGAGGCCGTAGCCCGTGTCGTCGATGATCATCGAGCCGAAGACGATCTCGTCGCGACCGTCCATGTCGACGTCGGCGATGGCGAAGTTATGGAATCCGTTGCCGAACCAGGGCGACGAACTGTCGTAGCAGTTCCAGCGCCACAGCTGCGTGAGCTCGTGGGTGGCGGGGTCTACCTGCAGGGCGCAGAACTTATGGCGCGTGTAGCAGCCGCGGCCAAGGAAGATGGCGGGGGTGCGGCCGTCCAGATAGGGCGCACCGAAGTAGTGCTTCGTGGCGCGGTGGCCCGTGTCGCCGGCGCCCCAGACGGTGGCATAGTCGCGCTCGCCCGACTCAAACCGCGGCAGGGGGTAGGCCTGCGGCGTCCAGTTGTCCTGGCCGTCCCATCCGTAGGGCTCGCCGGTCTGACCATTAATATATAAGAGGTATTCATTGCCCTCCTTGGTATATTCGTCGCGGGGGGCATAGTAGTTCATGTTGCCGATCTTGATCTCGCGGCCCGAGGCGGTGTGGATGATCATGTTGTCGGCGCCGCGCATCAGGGCCTCAGCCCGGCCGTCCATGTCCCAGTCGTAGAGGATGAGGTCGAACTGCTCGTCGGGGCCGGCCATCAGGTTGGGGCCCATGTCGATATACCAGAGCAGGGTGCCGTCCATCTTGTAGCACTCGTGGCGGTTGAACGTGGTCGTATTGCCCGACACGTTGAGACCGCTGTCGTTGCGGCGCTTGACGACAAACTCCATCTGCCCGTCGCCGTCGACGTCAGCCACGGAGCAGTCGTTGAGCGAATACTGCGACGTGACGTCCTTGCCGGCACGGTTGACGACGTTGGCCACGGGGATGTCCCAGTACTGGTGCTCCCACGGCGTGACGGCCTCGGAGGCCAGGTCGGTGCGCTCCACGCCGCGCACGACGGGCACCACACTGTACTTGCTGGTCTTCGTGCCGCTGTTGTCCTGATAGTTCGATGCTGTGAGGTCGCCGGCAATCTTCGCGCCGTCGCGGTAGAGGTTATACTTCGTGTCGTAATACTCAGTAGGCAGGATGCGCCACTGCACGAAGATGCCCGAGCCGGAGACGCCGTAGCGGTCGTCCTGACCGGTCTTGTCGCCTTGTGGCACGGCCACGAGCCCGCGCGTAAGTTTGTCGGTGAAGCGCTGGGCACTGATGCCGAGGGTGGCCAGTGTCAGCATGGTTAGCAGCAGTAGTCGTTTCATAAAAGCACTTTAGTTTTAGTAATTGATCAATTTCGGCGGCAAAGTTACGCATTATTTCCGAAACCGACCCCATTTTTTTGATAAAAACAATACGAATTATGGCATAGGGCGGAGCACATGCCCCGAAACGGCCGGACAAAACTAAAATCTCAGTGTGATTTATTAAAATCTCAGTGTGATTTTATAAAATCTCAGTGTGATTTATTAAAATCTCAGTGAGATTTTAGTTTTGTGTCCCGTTTTAAACTGAAAGAAATTGCCGTAATTTACAGAATTAAAGGTCATTTATGCTGAAAAAAGAAAAAAACTTAGTACCTTTCCTCTATAAATGGGAAACAAATTGCCCCGCCTAA
>JAFTGI010000118.1 GCA_017458195.1 Prevotella sp. | reverse complement strand
TGATGCCAATCTTCGAACTCACCTTCGAGCCACCCATGATGGCCACGAAGGGGCGCTTGATGTTGCTCAGCACGTTGTCGACGGCCTGCACTTCCTTCTCCATCAGGAGGCCCAGCATCTTCTTGTCGTCGTCGAAGTAGTCGGCGATGACGGCCGTGGAGGCGTGCTTGCGGTGAGCTGTGCCGAAGGCGTCCATCACGTAGACGTCGGCATACAAGGCCAGCGTCTTGGCGAAGTCCTTCTGGCGGGCCTTCATCTCCTTCTTGGCGTCCTCGTAGGCGGGGTCGGTCTTCTCGATGCCCACGGGCTTGCCTTCCTCCTCGGGATAGTAGCGCAGGTTCTCAAGCAGCAGGGCCTCGCCCATCTTCAGGGCCTTGGCGGCATCGGCGGCCTTGGCGCAGTCGGGGGCGAAGCTGACGGGCACGCCGAGAGCTTTCTCGACGGCCTCGCGGATCTGTCCGAGCGACAGCTTCGGGTTCACCTTGCCTTTGGGCTTGCCCATGTGGCTCATGATAATCACTGCGCCGCCGTCGCCGAGAATCTTCTTCAGGGTGGGCAGTGCGCCGCGGATGCGGGTGTCGTCCGTGATCTTACCATTCTCGTCGAGGGGCACGTTGAAGTCAACGCGCACGATTGCCTTCTTGCCGGCAAAGTTCATTTCGTTGATTGTCATAATCTTGTTACCTTAGTTTTATGTTTAAATAGAGTGGATGTCTGCTTTACCGACCGCAAAGTTACAAATAATTCTTCTTTTTCGCCATAATGTGTCCTAATATTTAAATTTTTTTGGATATAGTCTCCTGCGAAACGGCGCACAAAATTATTTCAGCGCCACTGAATACTATTTCAGTGACGCTGAAATACTGTTCAATGTCGTTGAATACTATTTCAGCGACACTGAAATAATTTTATGGGTTGATTCTTTGTCTGTTTAGCTTGACCTGTTTGCGCTGTGACAGTTCGCCGGGGTTCGTTCCTGGTTGGCCTTCGGGCACGCTGAGACCGCGGCTTTCGTAGAACTGCGTCCAGTAGTCGGTGATGCGGCCCGAAGCGTCGTGGAACGACATGGGAATGGGGCTGAACAGCGGGCGTCCCCGGCGGTCGACGAAGGAGAACTGAACGAGCTCGGAGCAGTAGATGGCGTCGTTGTCGGGCAGGTAGAGATAATCGTAGTCGCGGCCCAGGTAGCGGCGGGCGTTGGCCAGCGTGCGGCGGCGGCTGACGCCCCTGACGCGCCCGCGGATGTAGCTGCCGTCGTCGCGACGGAGCAGCGAGTCGAGTGGGGTAGTGACGACCCCGCGGCCGATGGCCTCGATGACCGAGTCGCTACTGATGCAGATGGCCACATGGTCGATCATGCCAGGGGTCACGTCGGTGATCTGGTTGGACGTCGGGGCAACATGGAACAGCAGGTCGCAGGGCATGAGACCCTGCGACCGGCATCCTGCCATCAGCATACAGCCGAGCAGGTATTCAGCGAATCGTCTTCTTGCCATTGCTGATCATGAGCGAGTGGCGGGCCGTGCGGCTGGCCTGGCGGCCTCCCGTCGTGTAGCTGCGGCCGTTTTCAGCCGGTTCTGCCGTGGCTGTGGAGATGCCGTCGGTCGTGCCGGCAGCGGGCATGAAGATGACCTGCCCCAGCCGGGCGTCGTCGTTCTTGTGGAAGATGACCGTCTCAATCTGCGCTTCGGTCTGCTCGCTCACGTTCCATGTGTTGTTCTGGGCGTAGATGGTCAGGTCGGAGTTGTTGTACAGGTCGTAGAGCTGACCGCCGTTGCCGTTGTCCTTGAAGGTGTTGCCGCCGGGGCTCTGGATGTCGGTAGCCGTAGGCTGCCCCAGGTTGACGTCCTTGCAGCCGATGACGGTGACGCCCCATAGCGACCCCTCGATGTGGTTGCCGGCGATGACGGCCGTCGTGTTGCGGTAGGGGTCGTAGAGGCTGATGCCTGAGCCGCCGTTCATGGGGTTCGTCTCATGGCAGTTGTCGACCAGCCGGTTGTTCTCGATGCGGATGTCCGACGTGCCGGTCAGTCCGATGCCGTAGCGGTTGTCGCGGATGTCGCAGTTGCGGATTGTGACGTGGGTGCCGTCCAAGGCGTAGAAGTTGGAGATGCCAATGCCTCCGACCATCGTCTTCGTCGGGTCGCCCTCGATGGTGCATCCCTCAATGCTGACCTGCTCGCTGACGGTCAGGTTCAGCTGGGGTGTGTTGCCGTTGTTCTGGCCGTTGCGGCGGAATGTGCAGTTCGTGATGCTCACGGGCGTGAAGTAGTTGGCGGCACTCGAGATGGCGGCCTTGGCGTTGCCTTCGAAGGTGCAGCCGTCGATGCTGAAGGCGGCGTCGCCCGTGCTCATGATGAGGGCTGCCTGGCCGATGGCACCATTATTATTATAGAAGTCGCAATGGCTGACCGTGACGCGGCTGGCGGCCGATGCCCGCAGCCCGACGTAGTAGAACTGGCAGTTGGCGAACGTCAGCTCGGCCTGCATGCTGTTTACGTAGATGCCCACGGGGCGCACGTAGTCGGCGTCGTCGTAGGCCGAATCAAACAGCGAGCCCTTGGTCAGGTTGAAGTCGGCCTCGCCCTCGATGACCAGCTGGACGTCGTCGTCGAACTGCACCGTCACGCCGTCGTCCATCACGAAGCGGTCGCCGGCGGCAATGGTGTCACTGTCGTAAATCTGATAGATCACTTCGCCGTCGTCTTCGTCGACGTATCTGTAGATGTTGGCATCCTCGATGGCCGAAAGCGTTTCAAGTGAGTAGGTCGTGCCGTCGCCGGCTGTCTTATAGGCTCCCGCGCTTGTGGCAGCCATCAGGGCGACGGATAGCAGTGCTGTCTTCAGTGTCTTCATTACTTGCAAAATTTTTTTGGATAATAATTTAAATGGTTTCTAAAAACGGCTGCAAAGTTACAACTTTTTCTCGAAATGTTTGCATGTTTGCAATTTAATTCTTATCTTTGCAACAGCATTTTTTTATTAACTAACAAATACTTTAAGCAACAATGAAGAAAAAGTTTATCTGCGCCGTTTGTGGATATATCTACGAAGGCGACGCTGC
>JAFTGI010000117.1 GCA_017458195.1 Prevotella sp. | reverse complement strand
GTTGCCCTCCTCGGTGTACACGTCGACGCCCACGGTCTGGCCCACCACCTTCAGCTGCTCGATGGCGGCCGGACGATACACGTCGCAGGCCACCAGCAGCGGGTTCTTGTGCTGGCGCGTCTTCAGCAGGTTGGCCAGCTTGCCGGTGAAGGTGGTCTTACCCGAGCCCTGCAGGCCCGACATGAGGATGATGGCCGGGCGGCCCTCCAGCTTCAGCTCTACGGCCTTGCCGCCCATCAGCTCGGTCAGCTCGTCGTGCACAATCTTCACCATGAGCTGGCTGGGCTTGATGGCCGTGAGCACGTTCATGCCCAGGGCCTTCTGCTTCACGGTGTCGGTGAAGTTCTTGGCTACCTTGTAGTTCACGTCGGCATCGAGCAGCGCGCGGCGCACGTCCTTCAAGGTCTCGGCAACATTGATCTCGGTGATTTTTCCTTCGCCCTTCAGAATCTTGAAGGAGCGTTCCAATCTTTCAGATAAGTTCTCGAACATCTATTTAATAATTGGTTTAAATAAACAATTTTGTAAATTGGCGTGCAAATATACGCAAAAAATCTCTTATATACCTATATTGCAAGGCGGTTTTAAAGTATTTTATCAATTAAGATTCGAATGTTTGTGGGAAAATTCGTAAATTTGCATCTTCATTTTGAAGCAAACAACAGAGTATGAAGAGAACCGTTTTATTCCTTTCGGTGCTGGGCCTGGCCACCGTCGGCCTGGCGCAGACCAAGAGTGGCGGCATCACCGAGCAGATGCTGCGCGACATTCAGAAAGAACAGAAGATGGAGCCCGCCGACCGCGCCCTGCAGAACGCCATCGCCGCCAACGCCATTGACGACCTGACGAAGAACCGGGCCAACGCCGGCGAGATAGACACCCACTTCAGCATAGAGACCCGCCAGCAGACCATCACCAACCAGAAGCAGTCGGGACGCTGCTGGATGTTCAGCGGTCTGAACGTGCTGCGCAGCGACTTCAACCTGCGCACCGACTCGCTCAGCGTCGACTTCTCGCAGGCCTACCTCTTCTTCTACGACCAGCTGGAGAAGGCCAACCTGATGCTGCAAGGCGTGGTGGACACGGGCAAGAAGCCCATCGACGACCAGCGCGTGCAGTTCTTCTTCCACTATCCTATAGGCGACGGCGGCACCTTCTGCGGCGTGGCCGACCTGGCCGAGAAGTACGGACTGGTGCCCCGCGAGGTGATGCCCGAGAGCTACTCGAGTGACAACACGTCGAAGGCACGCCAGCTGGTGGCATCGAAGCTGCGCGAGTACGGCCTGCAGCTGCGCGAGATGGTGCAGAAGGACAAGAAGCCCGCCGCCATCGAGAAGGCCAAGACGCGCATGCTGAGCCAGATATACCGCATGCTGCAGTACACCATCGGCGAGCCGCCTGCCAAGTTCAGCTATGCCTTCAGGAACAGCAAGGGCGAGGCCGTGGGCGAGCCGAAGGAGTACACGCCGCAGTCGTTCTATCAGGAGGTGGTGGGGCAGCCGCTCAACGGCACCTTCATCATGGCCATGAACGACCCGCGACGCGAGTACTACAAGACCTACGAGGTGGAGTACGACCGCCACACCTACGACGGGCATAACTGGAAGTACGTCAACCTGCCTATGGACGACATTGAGCAGATGGCCATCAGCGCCCTGCGTGCCGGTCATAAGCTCTACAGCAGCTACGACGTGGCCAAGTTCCTCGACCGCAAGCGCGGCTATGCCGACACCGAGAACTTCGACTACGGGTCGCTGTTCGGCACCACGTTCGGCATGACGAAGGCCGAGCGCATCAGCACCTTCGACAGCGGCTCAACCCACGCCATGACCCTCACAGCCGTTGACCTGGACCAGAAGGGCAAGGCCCGCAAGTGGAAGGTGGAGAACTCATGGGGGGCCGACTGGGGCCAGAAGGGCTGCATGATCATGACCGACCGCTGGATGCGCGAGTTCATGTTCCGTCTGGTGGTGCCCAACGAGTTCGTGCCCGAGAAGGTCATGCGGGCCTACCAGACCACGCCTGTCATGGTGATGCCCGAAGACCCGCTCTTCCTGCCCGACGAGTAGAACACAACCCATTAAATATAATACTTATTCAATAGATTATGGCAACAATCAAACCGTTTCGGGGCATCAGGCCGCCGAAGGAATTGGTAGAACAAGTGGAGAGCCGCCCCTACGACGTGCTCGATAGCGAGGAGGCCCGCGCCGAGGCTGGCGACAACGAGAAGAGCCTCTATCACATCATTAAGCCCGAGATCGACTTCCCCGTGGGCACCAGCGAGTACGACCCCCGCGTCTACGAGCAGGCAGCCCGCAATTTCCAGAAGTTCCAGGACCGCGGCTGGCTGGTGCAGGACGAGCGCGAACATTATTATATATACGCGCAGACGATGAACGGCCGCACGCAGTATGGTCTGGTGGTGGGCGCCTGGGTCGACGACTATATGCAGAACCGCATCAAGAAGCACGAGCTGACCCGCCGCGACAAGGAGGAGGACCGCATGAAGCACGTCCGCGCCACGCAGGCCAACATGGAGCCCGTCTTCTTTGCCTACAAGGACAACGCCGTCATCGACGCCCTCGTGGCCCGCTACACGCGGACGGAGCCCGAGTACGACTTCGTGGCGCCCATCGACGGGTTCCGCCACCAGTTGTGGCCCGTCAGCGACAAGGCAGACATCGCGACCATTACGGAGACCTTTGCCCAGATACCTTATCTGTATATAGCCGACGGCCACCATCGGTCGGCCGCTGCCGCGCTGGTGGGTGCCGAGAAGGCCAGCCAGAATCCCCATCACAAGGGCGACGAGGAGTACAACTACTTCATGGCCGTCTGCTTCCCGGCCTCCCAGCTGACGATTCTCGACTACAATAGGGTAGTGCGCGACCTGAACGGGCGTACGCCTCAGGAGTTCCTGGCAGCATTGGCCGAGGACTTCGACATCGAGTGTTGCGGCAAGGAGCGCCGCCATCCGCAGCAGAAGCACCAGTTTGCCCTCTATCTCGACGGCTATTGGTATCGCCTTCAGTTGCACGACGGACTGGCCGACGACACGGACCCCATTGCGGGGCTCGACGTCAGCATCAGCAGTCGCCTGATACTCGATAAACTGCTCGGAATCACCGACTTACGTAGCGACAAGCGTATCGACTTCGTAGGTGGTCTGCGCGGTTACGAGGAGTTGGAGCGCCGTGTCGATTCGGGCGAGATGCAGATGGCCTTGGCCCTGTATCCCGTGTCGATGCAGGAAATCATGGACATTGCCGACCACGGCCAGATTATGCCTCCCAAGGCCACATGGTTCGAGCCGAAGTTGCGCAGTGGCCTGGTCGTGCACAAACTTTCGTGATAACGTAGTAACGGAATAAGGCGAGTTTGACAGACTCGTACCTGACCATAATCGGCTCAAGCCGAGGCGAATACAGCGAGAAGCGCTCGAAGTTTCTCGCCTTTGCCCATCATGTGGAGACGACCGACGAGGTGAAGGCCCTGGTCAGTCAGTACGAACGCGAGTACTATGATGCCCGGCATGTATGCTATGCGTATGTGCTCGGGCATCTTCGTCAGGATTTCCGTGCCGTAGATAACGGCGAGCCGTCGGGCACGGCCGGGAGACCGATTCTCGGGCAGTTGAACAAGCACGAACTGACGGACACGCTCATTGTGGTCGTCCGCTATTTCGGTGGCATCAAGTTGGGCACGAGCGGCCTGCAGCAGGCCTACAAGCAGGCTGCGCTGGAGGCCATCGCGGCTGCTGTGACCGAGGAGCGCACGGTAGATGTCACCGTGGAGGTACGTTTCGAGTATCCGCTCATGAACGAGGTCATGCGTGTCGTCAAGGACATGGGGCCGCGCATCCTCGAGCAGGATTTCCAAATCCAGTGCCGACTGGTCCTGCGAATCCGTATGGGCGAATCTCAGCGACTTGAGGAGCGCCTGCGGCAGATTAGGGGTGTGACGACCTGTGCGAATTAAACATAACACGGATTCTCAAAAAACAAAAACTAAGACGTGAGAGATAAGGAGAAAGCAAGGATAAGAGAGAAGCAATAGATGAGAAGATGAGAGAACGCAAAATGCAAGAACGCAAAATGCAAAATGCAACGACGGGCGGCGAAGCCTATGCGCGTACGAAGTACCGCGAGTACCCGGTGCGCGAGGACTGCGAGTTGCTCGACTTCCTGATGCGTGAGGGCTACAGCCGCAACAAGGCGAAGGACATACTCCAGGGCCACGGCGTCATGGTCGATCGTCGGTTGGTTACGCGCCACGACCACCCGCTGCGTGCGGGCCAGACGGTGCTCGTCAGCCGCCACCGGCGCAAGACGGAACTCGAGAGCCAGTGGCTGAAGATAATCTATGAGGACAAGGACATCGTCGTCATCGACAAGCAGCCGGGCATCCTGTCGATGGGCACGTCGGCACGCCAGTTTACGGTGAAGACGGTCTTGGACGAGTACTTCGAGCGTCGCCACTTCCAGTGCCATGCCCACGTCGTCCACCGGCTCGACCGCGACACGTCGGGCCTGATGGTCTATGCCAAGACGATTGAGGCCGCCCGCGTGCTGGAGCGCGACTGGAAAGGTCGCGTCTTCGACCGCCGCTAC
>JAFTGI010000116.1 GCA_017458195.1 Prevotella sp. | reverse complement strand
TGGTCCTTGTTTCTAATCTCTACGCGGCGTATCTTTCCAGAGATGGTCTTCGGCAGTTCATCGACGAACTCCACGATGCGCGGATACTTGTAGGGCGCCGTCACGCGCTTCACGTGCTGCTGCAACTCCTTCACCAGGTCGTCGCCGGCCTTGTCCTTCCACTCACGGCCCAGGACAATGGTAGCCTTGACCACCATGCCACGGATGTCGTCGGGCACGCCGGTGATGGCGCACTCCACAACGGCCGGATGGGTCATCAGGGCCGACTCCACCTCGAACGGGCCGATGCGATAGCCCGACGACTTGATGACATCGTCGATGCGACCCTCAAACCAATAGTAGCCGTCCTCGTCGCGCCAGGCCATGTCGCCCGTGTGGTAGAGGCCGTCGTGCCAGGCCTCGCGCGTCAGCGCCTCGTCGCGGTAGTATTCCTTGAAGAGGCCGAGGGGCTTATTATGACCGACCCTTACAACTATCTCGCCCTTCTCGCCGTCCTCACAGCTGGAGCCGTCGGGGCGGACGAGGTCGATGTCGTACTGGCCGTTGGGCATGCCCATCGAGCCGGGCTTCGGCTTCATCCAGGGGAAGGTGCCGAGCGTCATGGTGGTCTCCGTCTGGCCGAAGCCCTCCATCATGCGGATGCCCGTCTTCTCAAAGAACTTCTCGAAGACGGCTGGATTGAGAGCCTCGCCGGCCGTGGTGCAGTATTCCAGGGCGGAGAGGTCGTAGCGCGACAGGTCCTCGCGGATCATGAAGCGATAGATGGTCGGCGGGGCACAGAACGAGGTGACGCGATACTTCTCCATCTGGCGCAGCAGCGTGTCAGCCGCGAACTTCTCGTGATCGAAGACGAAGACCGTGGCGCCGGCGAACCACTGGCCGTAGAACTTGCCCCAGACGGCCTTCCCCCACCCCGTGTCGGCCACGGTCAGGTGGAGCGAGCCGGGATGCAGGTTGTGCCAGAAGACGCCCGTGGTCAGATGGCCCATGGCATAGAGGAAGTCGTGGGCCACCATCTTCGGCTGTCCGCTCGTGCCGCTGGTGAAGTACATGAGCATCGTGTCGCTGTTCTCGTTCTTCTCAGCCGGGCGCACGAAGGCCGGAGCATCTGCGATTTCCTTCAGGTAATCGTGGAAACCGGCAGGCACGCGGTCGCCGACGGCGACGTATTGCACAACCGTCGGGCTCTCGTCCCTGGCCAGCTGAATCTGGCTGACGACGTAGGGGTCGTCGACGCAGATGATGGCCTTGACGCTTGCTCGTGTATTCCTATATACAATATCTTTCTTGGTCAGCATGTGGGTGGCAGGGATGACGACAGCGCCCAGCTTATGGAGGGCCAGCATCACGATCCACCACTCAAAGCGACGCTTCAGGATGAGCATCACGGGGTCGCCCTTGCCGATGCCGAGGCTCTGCAGATAGCTGGCGGCCTGGTCGCTCTGCGCCTTGAGGTCGCTGAACGTGGCGCGAATCTCAGCCCCCTCGTCGTTGGTCCACAGCAGGGCCAGTCCGTCGGGCCATTCGCGTGCCCACTCATCCATGACGTCGTAGGCAAAGTTGAAGTGCTCTGGAACGATAAACTCCAGATGCTCGTTGTAATCCTGGACAGAGTCGAAATGCGTCTGTCGTAAAAATCTTTCTACCATTTCGAGCCCCCAAGTCAGGGGGATGGGGTCTGAACAAGCGTTTATCAGACCAATTTAATTGTTTATATTTAATGAGAATCTGCGCCTGTTCAGACCCCATAAGGGTGTATCAAAAACGTTCCGTACAGTTTTGTACATCGGCCATGTACGATTCGTACATCGGCAGTGTACCATTCGTACATCGGCCATGTACCGATTTCGGACATGGTCTTGAAACGTCCTCCTTGTCAAACCGTAAAAGCCAGGATGCGCACAGCCTTGTCGCCGACGGCCAGCAGACCGTGAGGCTGCGACGAGTCGAAATAGATGCTGTCGCCCTCGTTGAGCACGATGGTCTTGCCGCCCAGATAGATCTCCATCTGACCCTCAAGCACCAGATTGAATTCCTGGCCGGGGTGCGTGTTCTTGTAGATGGTGCGGGCGTGGGGCTTGGGCTCGACGGTCACGATAAACACGTCGGCCTTGTGGTCCATGAAACCGCTCACGAGGCTGCGATACTTGTAGGCCTTGGTGCGCTCGACCGACATGCCCTGCCCCTTGCGGACGACGAAATACGACCGCATGCGGGGGCTCTCGGCAAACATCAGTTCCTCGGCTGAGACGCCATACTTATGGGCAATCTTCATCAGGTTCGAGATGGTGATGTCATCCTCGCCCTGCTCTATCCTTGCATATTTATCGACGCTGACGCCGATAATCCCGGCCACTTCCTCTGCCGGGATGTCGAGCACTTCGCGCAGTCCGCGCAACCGTTCTCCAATCTGTTTTAACTGATCTTCCATATTAAAGGGAAAAGGGAATAGTGAAAAGTGAATAATTACATGCCGGCCTTCAGTCCGCGGATGACGGCCGACGAGAAGCCGGCGCGCTCCATCTCGTTGAGCCCGCGGATGGTGAGCCCGCCCGGCGTGGTCACCAGGTCGACGGCCTGCTCGGGGTGCATGCCGCTGGCCTGCAGCAGCCGCACGACGCCCAGGACCGTCTGCAGGACAATCTCCTGAGCCTCATGGGCGCGGAAGCCAAGCTCCACGCCGCCCTCGGTGGACGCACGGACATAGCGCATGGCATAAGCCAGGCCGCAGGAGGCCAGCGTCGTTCCCGCAGGCAGGAGCCGCTCGGGACAGACGAAGGTGCGCCCGACGGCATTGAACAGCCCCTGGACGTCGGCCCTGTTCGTATTCTTCACGGGTACGAGGAAGGTCATCGAAGCCCCCTCGGAGGCCGCTATATTGGGGATGGCCAGCCACAGGTCGGCATAGAGCGAGACCCACTGCAGCAACTGCTCGGACGTGATGCCGGCAGCAAGCGAGATGACCGTCTTGCGGGTGGTGTCGAGTGCTGTCAGCACCTCCTCGACCAGCCACGGCTTGACGGCAATGATGATGACGTCAGCCAGCCGGGCGGCCTCCACATTGTCGGTGGTCACCTGAGCCCCCATCTCAGCGAAGCGGGCCAGCTTCTGTTCCGTGGGATTGCTGACTATCAGCTCGTCGGCCGCGAGGAAATCGCTCTTCAGCAATCCCTCGGCGACGGCACCGCCGATGGCTCCGGCCCCGATGATGGCTACTCGCATAACACCCGGTTTAGTCGTTCGACAAATGCGTCGGCCAGCTCGCGGGTGAACGTCAGCGGCGGCAGGAGCCGCAGGGTGAAGTCGCCCGAGCAGCCGGTGAAGACGTGCTGCTCATAGAGGAGTTGCTCGCGGACAGGCTTTTGAGGCACGTCGAGCTCGATGCCGATCATGAGGCCACGGCCGCGCACATCGTTGATCTTCGGATGCCGCAGGGCGCGGAGCCGCTCCATCAGGTAGTCGCCCACCTCACGGGCATTGTCGACGAGCCGCTCCTGCTCCATGACGTCGAGCACGCTGAGCGCGGCCGAGCAGGCCAGGTGGTTGCCGCCGAAGGTCGTGCCCAGCTGTCCCTTCTCGGGTTTCAGGCCGGGCGAGATGAGCACGCCACCCATGGGGAATCCGTTGGCAATGCCCTTGGCCACGGTGATGATGTCGGGCTTGATGCCGAGCCACTGGTGGGCGAAGAAGCGGCCGCTGCGCCCATAGCCGCACTGCACCTCGTCGCAGATGAGCAGGGCGCCGTGGCGATGGGCAAAATATTCGAGCGACTGGGCAAACTCGGGCGTCAGCATCTGAATGCCGCCCACGCCCTGGATGGGCTCCACGATGACGGCCAGCACGTTCTCCTTGTCGAGCTCGCGCATCCACGGCGTCAAGTCGTTGATGGGCAGGAACTTGGCGTGATGGTTGTCGTTGATGGGGGCCACGATCTTCGGATTGTTGGTCACCTCAACAGCCAGCGACGTGCGGCCATGGAAGGCATGGCGGGCCGTCAGCACGACCTGACGCTTGCGGTTATGGAACGAGGCCAGCTTCAGGGCGTTCTCGTTGGCCTCGGCTCCGCTGTTCACCAGGAACAGCTGATAGTCCTCATAGCCCGAGATGCGCCCAAGCCGGGAGGCCAGCTGCTCCTGCAGCGTGTTCCTGACCGAATTGGAATAGAAGCCCAGCTGGCTGAGCTGTGACGACACGCGCTCCACGTAGTGCGGATGGGCATGGCCGATGGAGATGACGGCATGGCCACCATAGAGGTCGAGATACTCCTGGCCGCGGTCGTCCCAGACCTTACAGCCCTGTCCCTTGACGATATTGACGTCGAAAAGACTGTACACGTCGAATAGTTTCATAACGCTTAGAATGCTATTGCTTTTAGTTGAAGTCCGGTTTTCTCATCGAGCCCGAACATCAGGTTCATGTTCTGAACGGCCTGACCGCTGGCTCCCTTGAGCAGATTGTCGATACATGAGGTGATGAGCAGCTTCTGCCCGTAGAGCTCGCAGTGAACAAGGGCCTTATTGGTGCCTACGACCTGCTTCAGGTCGATCGGCTGATGGCTGTAGTGGGTGAAGGCTGCGTCGCGGTAGTAGTCCTCGTAGACTGCGACAATGTCGCAGCTTACAAGACAACCAGGGATGCGGACCACGGCCGTGCAGAAGATGCCACGGGCAAAGGGGCCGCGGTAGGGGATGAAGTCGAGGGAGGCCTCCCCCCTACCCCCTCCCTGGGAGGGGGAGTCTTGCACCTGCCTGAGCGATTGTTGAATCTCGGCCAGGTGCTGATGGGTGAAGGGCTTATAGATGCTCAGATTGTTGGAGCGCCAGGAGAAGTGGGTCGTCGCACCGGGCTTCTGTCCGGCGCCGGTGGAGCCCGTGATGGCGTTCACACTGACGTCCTCCTGCAACAGACCGAGACGGGCTGCCGGCAGCAGGGCCAGCTGGATGGCCGTGGCGAAGCAGCCGGGATTGGCCACATGGCGGGCCTGGCGGATGGCATCGCGGTTCAACTCGGGCAAGCCGTAGACATAATCATGATCGCCACGGATGCGGAAGTCTTGAGCCAGGTCGATGATCTTCACCCGCTCGGGTATGGTATGCTCGCGCAGGAAGGCCTCGCTCTTGCCATGGCCGAAGCAGAAGAAGACGACGTCGACCTCGTCGAAGGGCAGCAGGTCGGTGAAGCACAGGTCGGTGTCGCCCACGAGCCCCTCGTGGACATCGCTGACGGGATGGCCCGCGTTGCTCTCCGAATTGGCGAAGACAATCTCCGCCTGGGGGTGGTTGATCAGCAGCCGGATGAGTTCTCCGCCCGTATAGCCGGCTGCACCAAGAATACCGACTCGAATCATCTCTTTTCGTCTTTATGGATTCCGTAATAGACACGCAGAGGGGTCGACAGCACCTTGATGAAGCCCTTGGCCTCGTCGGCCGTCCAGCCGGTCTGGGTCTCGCCGTATTCGCCGAGCTTCGACTTCGTCAGGTCGTCGACGGAATCGACGCCCACCGTCTCGAAACCGTAGGGGCGCAGGCGCAGGATGGCCGTGCCGTTGACGTTGCGCTGGCTGGAGAGCAGCATGGCCTCGATGTCGGGCATGACGGGCTCTAGGTACTGGCTCTCGTGGAGGAACATGCCGTACCACTGGCTGACCTGGTCCTTCCAGTACTGCTGCCACTTCGAGAGCGTCGACTTCTCCAGCAGGCGGTGGGCCTCGATGATGAGCTTGGGCGCAGCGGCCTCGAAGCCCACGCGCCCCTTGATGCCGATGATGGTGTCGCCGACGTTGCAGTCGCGCCCGATGGCATACGAGGCGCCGATCTCCTCTATCTTCTGGATAGCCTTGACGCGGTCGTCGAACTGTTCGTCGTTGACGGCCACGATCTCGCCTTTCTTGAAGGTGATACGCAGCAGCTGCTCGTCCTGGCGGGTGACATGCTTCAGGTAGGCCTCCTCAGGCAGTCCCTGCGTCGCGTCGAGCAGTTCGCCGCCGCAGATGCTGGTGCCCCAGATGCCCACATTATAAGAATATTTCAGCTTGGCAAAGTCGGCCTTGAAGCCGTGGGCGTTGAGATAGTCCACCTCCTCCTTGCGCGTCAGTTTCTCGTCGCGCGTCAGGGTGATAATCTCCACGCCGGGCGCCATGACGAGGAAGGTCATGTCGAAGCGGATCTGGTCGTTGCCGGCGCCTGTTGAGCCGTGGGCAATGGCGTCGGCCCCAATCTCGTTGGCATAGCGGGCGATGGCGAGGGCCTGGAAGATGCGCTCGCTGGAAACCGAGATGGGATAGCAGTTGTTGCGCAGCACATTGCCGAAGATCATGAAGCGCAACGACCGCTCGTAATACTCCTGCGTGACGTCGAGCGTAGCATACTTCACGGCGCCCAGCCTGTAGGCATTCTCCTCGTTCTGCCTAAGCTGCTCGGCGCTGAATCCGCCCGTGTTGGCGCAGACGGCATGCACCTCGTTGCCCTCCTGGGCCAGGCGCATCACGGTGTACGACGTGTCAAGGCCTCCCGAGTAGGCCACTACAATCTTTTTACTCATATTTCTCAAACCTATTATTTATTTCTTGATACGGAAAACTTTATTGAATGCATTTGCGACGGACATCATATAGGGTGCCCACCACGAGGTCTTCTTCTGCTCGGTGGCCGGGTCGTAGAGCATGCCGTAGCAAAGGCAGACACGACGGTTGTTGCGCTGCAGGATGTCGTAGTTCTTGCAACCCTGACAGCCCTGCCAGAACTCCTCATCCTGAGTCAGCTCGGTCAGCGTGACGGGCTGATAGCCCAGCCGCGTGTTGAGCTTCATCACGGGCAGCGAAGTGGTGATACTGAAAATCTTGGCGTAGGGGAATCTGTCGCGTGCCAGCAGAAACGTCCGCTCCTTAATCTGGGCGGCCAGTCCTCGTCGTCGGTAGTCGGGATCCACTATCAGTCCACTCGTGGCCACAAAGTCGCCGTGACTCCAGCTCTCAATATAACTGAAACCTACCACCTTGTCGCCGTCGAGTGCAATAACGGCTTTTCCGCTTGTCATCTTCTGCGCAATGTACTCCGGGGCACGTCTGGCTATACCCGTGTTGCGCTGAAGGGCCGACTCATAAATCATCTGGCAAATGCGCTCAGCATACTTCACGTGAGTCTCGTCGGCCTGTTTAACTACCAACTCGTTCTCTTTCATTTCTACACTTTCGCTTACATAAATTATTTGTTGTTAATCCCTGAAAATATTCTGCAAAGGTCAGCATTTTATTTCAATTGAGCAAATAATTTGGCTAAAAACCGACCGACTTATCACCTATTAACATTATTTAGGATGTAAACTGTAAGAATAATGCAAAAAAAATCGTAACTTTGCCACATATCAAGCCAAATCTATTAACAAATAAATATTATTTACACGTATGACTAACACAGCAAGCAACAAACCTATGACCAACACGCAACGACTGATGGAACTGGAAGAACACTACGGCGCCCACAACTACCACCCGCTGCCGGTGGTGCTCCGCCGAGGCAAGGGCATCTATGTATGGGACGTCGAGGATAAGCGCTACTTCGACTTCCTGTCAAGCTATTCCGCCGTCAACCAGGGCCACTGTCACCCCCGCATCGTCAAGGCCCTGAAGGATCAGGCCGACGAGCTCTGCCTGACCAGCCGCGCCTTCTATAGCGAGCCTTTCTGCGAGTATGAGAAGTTCATGCACGACTTCTTCGGCTACGACCGCGTGCTGCCCATGAACACGGGCGCCGAGGGCGTCGAGACGTCGCTAAAGCTGGCCCGCCGCTGGGGTGCCGTGAAGAAGCACATCCCCAACGACAAAATCAAGATCATCTGCTGCGAGGGCAACTTCCACGGCCGCACCGTGACGGTCATCACCATGAGCAACGATCCCTCGAGCTACGCTGACTACGGTCCCCTGACGCCGGGCTTCATCCGTATCCCCTACAACGACCCGAAAGCCCTTGAGGAGGCCTTAAATAAATATGGTGACGAGGTGTGCGCCTTCATCGCTGAGCCCATCCAGGGAGAGGCCGGCGTCTTCGTGCCCGATGATGGCTACCTGAAGAAGTGCTACGACCTGTGCCACCAGCACAACGTCCTGTTCATCGCCGACGAGGTGCAGACGGGCATCGCCCGCACCGGCCGCATGATCTGCTGCGAGCACGACGGCGTGCGCCCCGACATCCTCGTGCTGGGCAAGGCCCTCGGTGGCGGCGTGCTGCCCGTCTCGGCCTGTCTGGCTGACGACGACATCATGCTCAATATCAAACCGGGCGAGCACGGCTCCACCTTCGGCGGATTCCCGTTGGCTGCCCGCGTGGCCATGGAGGCCCTGCGCGTCGTGAAGGACGAGCATCTCGTCGAGAACGCCGAGCGGATGGGCCAGATTTTCCGCGAGGAGATCCGTAAGATCGACTCGCCCTTCATCGTCCAGGTGCGCGGTCGCGGACTGCTCAACGCCATCGTGACCAAGCCCATCGGCCAGAAGACAGCCTGGGACATCTGCCTCAAGATGAAGGACAACGGTCTGCTGGCCAAGCCGACGCACGACGACATCATCCGCTTCGCTCCGCCCCTCTGCATCAACGAGGACGAACTGCGCGAGGCCATCGGCATCATCAAGCGCACGTTCGAGGGCTTCAATTAAAAGAAATAGGAATAATGAGAATAATTTTTGCTTGCACTTATTATTCTTATTATTCCAATTTCTTTTATTTCAATCAATAACGAGATGATTATGCAGACTACCAATAGAGTATTGATGGTGCGGCCAGTACGGTTCGCGTTCAATGAGGAGACGGCAGCGAACAATGCGTTCCAGGTGCGCAGTGCGTCGGCTGAGGCAGCTCAGCGGACACAGCAGCTGGCCGTCAGCGAGTTCGACGCCTACGTCAGTCTGCTGCGCGAGAACGGTGTCACCGTCGACGTGCTGCAGGACACGCCCGAGCCCTTCACACCCGATTCGATCTTCCCGAACAACTGTTTCTCGACACACGACGACGGCACGCTGGTCGTCTATCCGATGTTCGCCCAGAACCGCCGCCGCGAGCGCGAAAAACTGCTGCCCTTCATCGGCACCGACCGCTTCAGCCGCGTGGTCGACCTGACCCACTGGGAGGCGGAGGGTAAATGTCTCGAGGGGACGGGCTCGCTCATCCTCGACCGCGAACGCCGGATGGCCTACGCCTGCCTGTCGCCCCGCACCGACCGCGACGTCATGCGCGAGTGGGCTGAGGCGCTCGGCTACGACTACTTCCTCTTTGACAGTCAGGACGAGCAGGGCATGCCCGTCTACCATACCAATGTGGTGATGCACGTGGGCTCGCGGATGGCCGTCGTCTGCCTCGACTCCGTCCGCGATGCCGACCAGCGCCAGACGCTCGCGGGTCTGCTCGAGGAGAGCGGCAAGACCGTCGTCGACATCACGCTCCAGCAGGTGCACCAGTTTGCCGGCAACATGCTCGAGGTGGAGGGCAAGGACGGCGAGCCGCTGCTCGTCATGAGCCAGACAGCCCGTCGCTCGCTGACGACGAAGCAGCTGCTCACCATCAGCCAGCACGCCCGCATCCTGAGCCCCGACATCAGCGCCATCGAGCAGGCCGGAGGCGGCAGCGCCCGCTGCATGTTGGCCGAGTTTTTCCTGAAATAACGAAATAACGTAAAACCGGAATAACGGAATACCGGAATACCGAAATACCGAAATACCGAAAAAAACAACAAAAAATAAAGTAAAGAACAATGAACAACGCAGTTATCACATTCCCCGTACCGGCCAACGAACCGGTGAAAGCCTATCTGGCAGGCTCGCCAGAGCGTGTTGCACTTGAAAAAGAACTGGAGCGCCAGAAGAACCTGGTGGTCGACATTCCCATCATCATCGGCGGCAAGGAAATCCGCACCGGCGACGTGGGCCAGGTCACCTGTCCGCACGACCACCATCACGTGCTGGCCACCTATCATAAGGTCGGCAAGAAGGAGGTCGAACTGGCCATCGAGACGGCCATGAAGGCCTGGCAGGAGTGGAGCCGCACGCCGTGGACCACGCGCGCTGCCATCGTGATGAAGATGGCCGAGCTGTTGGCCACGAAGTATCGTCCCATCATGAACGCCGCCTGCATGCTCGGACAGAGCAAGAACATCTACCAGGCTGAGATCGACTCGGCCTGCGAGACCATCGACTTCTTCCGCTACAACGTCCACTATGCCTCGAAAATCTACTCGATGCAGCCCAAGGACGGCGCAATGCAGCTCAACCACACGGAGTACCGTCCCTTGGAGGGCTTCGTGCTGGCCGTCACGCCGTTCAACTTCACGTCGATTGCCTCCAACCTGTGCATGACGCCCGTGCTGATGGGCAACGTGGCCATCTGGAAGCCCTCGACGACGGCCCTGCTGTCGAACTACTACCTGATGCAGCTCTACAAGGAGGCTGGTCTGCCCGACGGCGTGGTCAACTTCCTGCCCGGCAGCGGCGCCCTCATCGGCGAGGTGGCCACGCAGAGCCGCCACTTCGCAGGCATCCACTTCACGGGCTCCACGGCCACGTTCAAGAGTCTCTGGATGCAGGCCTGCTCCAACCTCGACAAATACGTCAGCTATCCGCGACTGGTGGGCGAGACGGGTGGCAAGGACTTCATCTTCGTGCATCCCTCGGCCGACGCCAAGGCTGTGGCTACGGCAGCCTTCTGTGGCGCCTTCGAGTTCCAGGGTCAGAAGTGCTCGGCTGCCAGCCGTATGTACATTCCGAAGAGCCTGTGGCCCACGGTGCTGGAGGACATGAAGCGCAT
>JAFTGI010000115.1 GCA_017458195.1 Prevotella sp. | reverse complement strand
CTGCTGTGCCGTTAGTGACAATGCGCTTCACAACTATGGCCTGTCTTCGTGGGGACTGGGCATGACAATCCTAGTGAACACACATTAACAATGGTTTGGATTTGAAACAAAATCAAGTTTATGAAAGATTAACGAGTCCTGATGACATCTCATTTCGGGGTGCTGAGTAGTTACTTAAAACAGTTATTTTGTTAATTATCCATAATGTTTACCGATTGGTGTACAACTAATTTGTGTATATAAAAAGAAATGACTACTTTTCTTCATTGTGGGGCGCTTCGCCGTGGCGGGGCGGACAATTACAGAAGAGCTGGCCATGAAGATCTGTACCACCGTTGACTGCTATTCCGCTTACGTGCAGCAGCTGGCCTGGAATGTGCTGGCCATGAGTGACGGCACGGTCGACGAGACGGCCTTCAACGACGGACTGGATGCCACGCTGGCGCAGGTGTCGCCCCTCTTTGTGTAACAGACGGCCGACCTCACGGCCTATCAGCTCAATCTTATCCGCGCCATCAGCTCTAGCTATCATGATGACTTCGGCAAGCGTGAGGTCACGAGCCGCTATGAGCTGGGCAGCCGCTCCAACCTGATAAAGCTGAAGAAAGCCCTCATCGACCGCGAGATTGTGGAGCAGACGGAATCGGGCCTCTACATCGCCGACCCGCTGTTCCTGTTGTGGTTTAAAAAGGAGATGGAGTAATCTCCTTATTTCTTCCAATAGACTACGTAGCGGCAATGCTGCATGTCGTAGAACGGAGCGACTGGAATTGAAGATTCTTGCGTCCCTTCGGTAGCAAGCGACCGGAGGTCGAGCGGAGAATTGAGAATTGAGAATTTCAGTCCGCCCAGATGCTTCACCTCGCCGAGCGGGACGTCGGGATGACGGCCGTAGTCGAACGTGTAGTAGTCGTTATACTTCGTCGGGTCGCTGAACGGATGCTCCACCTCGGATAGGCGACCGGCCAGCACGATGGGACCGTACATCAGGGCCACGCGCGACGGGTCGTCCTTCGTGGCCTCCTCGCGGAGCGACATGCCGAAGTCTATTTCAATTGAACATTGACCATTGACCATTGACCGTTGACCATTGAGCATTGAACATTTTATGGCAACGTAGCCGTCCTTGCCGGCCTTCACCCGCTTGCCGTTCACCTTCATGTAGGTGGCCCAGTAGGGGTAGCGGACTTTTAAAAGCCCCCCTCTGACTCCCCCCTTGGGGGGAATGATAGTGATGGTGGTCTTGTTGGCCTCAGGGAACGCCGTCTCCTGACGGACAATGGTGCCGTCCCAGTTCACCTCAGACGGAATAAACAAGTTGACATAGAGGGTTCGTTGGTGACCACTCCCCTCCCTCACAGGGAGGGGCCGGGGGTGGGTCAGCTGGTTTTCATGAAAATATATGCTCGACTGATACTTCGCGTGGCTCTCGAATCCGGAGCCGACGCAGCACCAGAAGCTGCTGTCGCGGGTCGAGTAGAGCCGGTAGCCGCCCGTCATCAGGGGGGTGAAGTAGCAGACCATCGACGTGAGCGTGTCCTGCTGACCGAGGATGTGGTTGTAGAGGGCCCGCTCGTAGTAGTCGGCGATGCGGCTGTCGGGCTCGTAGCAGAACAGCCGGTCGGCCAGCTTCAGCAGGTTATACGTGCAGCAGTTCTCGCCGTCGTAGCCCGTCAGGTGCTTCGACTGCGCCTCGGGCTTGAAGAGGTGCTCCTTGTCAGAGACCTCGCCCGTGACGAAGGCGTGGTCACCCGTCAGCGTATTAAACAGTAAGGTGGCGGCGCGGCGGCTGTCCTCATCGCCAAAGAGCTCGTAGTTGCGACATTCGCCTAAGAGCTTAGGGATGAAGGTGTTGGCATGGTTTGTGCCGAGGTCGTTGCTGCCCTGTTTCAGCGGGTCAATCTTCTCGTCGTGATAGAAAAAGCGAGCCACCCAGAGGTAATGGTCGTTCCCGGTGATGGCATACAGCTGATACATCGCATCGTTGAAGCCGCCAAACTCGTTGCGGATCATCTTCTGGCGCGTCTCCTCGCTGAGCGGCTTCAGCTTGTTGTAGGCCCAGTCGCCCATGCCGCGCGCCACCGTCAGCGCCGTCTCGTTGCCGCAGAGCTGATACTGGTCTATCAGGCCCTGCAGGATCTTGTGCAGCGTGTAGAACGGCGCCCAGACGCTCTTGCCCTGGATGTTGCGGTCGATGAGGCCCTCGCCGAAAGCCGAGAGATAGCCCGTGCCATACTGGCGCTGCACCTCGGCCAGACCCTGCACCAGCGAGTCGGCCTTCTCGCGCATCTGCAGATAGGCCATGGCCGACAGCAGATGACCGGTGATGTGGCCGCGCAGGTCGCAGTCCATCGACTCCCAGCCGGCCAGGTGGCGCATCGTCATGTAGCCGCCCTCCTTGTCGCTGAAGACGCCCGCCGTGTTGCGGAAGGAGTGGAGCAGCGAGCGCACGGGGATGGAGGCTATCCAGACCGAGTCGCGCTGCATGTTGCGCTGGAATCGCGAGGGCAGCAGCCTGACATCCGTCAGCGCGAAGGGCTGCACCGTCTGCGCCACGGCTTGACTGACATGTAACGAACACAGGGAGAGAATAATGAAGAATGTTTTTTTCATTTCTTTAGCGGATTAGGGAGTTTCACTTCAATGGGCTGCACGGCACGCTTATACTGGCCGTCGCCGTCGCGGATGGCAATGAGCCACGACGTGTAGGAGCGCTTCGGATTGTCGAGGCCACCCTCGTAGGGACAGAAGCGGAAGGTGCGGTCGTCAACCTTCCGTAGCGGACCGCTGATCACCTCTACGTGGACGCCGGCCGGGGGACTGAGCGTCACCGTCCGTCCGTCGTCGCTCAGCGTGTAGGTCATCTTGTCTATCGGTCGGCTGGCCTTTCCCCGCGTCTCGGCATAGCGGGCCTCGGTCAGGGCGGCCATCTCGCCGTCGATATACCAGAAAGCATCGTGGCGGTCGCCCTGATAGTCGGCCCAGGGGGCAGGGGTGGGGCGCTGCGTGATGCTGAAAATGTCGTCGGCAGCCCCGTCGCCATCGCTTGGCCTGCTGTCGGGATCATACCTGCACGCCAGCCAGCCGTCGCGGGGATTCAGCCGCCGCATGCCGGGGCGCTGCTCCATCGACTTGCGGATGAACATGGCGATATATTCGGCCGTCTCGGGCATCATCTCGAAATGACCGCTTCCCGCGTCGCAGAGGAACGAGATGCAGCTCTCGGGATACACCATGCGGAAGGCCAGGGCGGGGCGGACGCGCGCCTCCCACCACTCATACTCGCCCTCAATCATGAGGCCCGGAATGCCGTCAATGTTGCGGGTGCGGCCCCATTCCACGTTGGCCGTGCCGTAGCCGCAGAGGTTGGTGCGCGGCGCGTCGCCGTGGAAGGATATGATGCAGAGGGTGCGGTCGGCGTTCCATGCCGCAAAGTTCCAGGGCATCGTGGCCTGCGCCGAATGTCCGAAGGGAATGACGGGGGCCGTGGCTATCTCGGGGTGGCTGCTCTGGTAGGCTATGGCCGTCAGCATCTCGTCGAACACCTTCTGGCAACCGCTGGCCGGATCCCACGCATAGGTGAAGGCCGGGGCCACCCATAGCAGGGCGACGCCCAGTTGCTGCATCTGGCGGCGGAAGGCGTCGTTGTGAAAGAGCATCTCCTCGGTCATGTTCTGCTGGGCAAACACGACGGCACGCACGTCGCTGCAGCCCTCCGGCACCCAGAGGTAGGCGGTGGGAGCCTTGCCCGTTTCGGGCGAGATGTAGCCCGTCAGCCCGACGGAGTACTGGTAGAGACCGCTGCTGCCGACAGCGCCGGCCATGAGGACCAGCCACAAGGCGAGGAGACTGATTGTTGCTCGTTTCATCATCATCAGTATTATTTCGTCACGCGGATCCAGTCAACATCGAGCCAGCCGCGGTTGGCCGTGCGGTCGCTGCACTCGGCCACGAAGCCGAACTTGGCGCCGATCCACTTGCCCTCTTTCATCGTGAAGGGGTCGCCGGCGCCCTTGAAGTGCTTGCCGTCCAGACTGTAGCTGTAGTCGCAGAGGCCATCCCTGACGGTCATGCGAAGATAAAGTTCAAGGTAGACAGCGGGACTGTAGGGAATGGTGTCGCGCTCGGTGGGCTTCAGCGTGGCCAGCGTCTGCCGGGTCTCGGCCTGATGCTCGTCTGCCCCGAGGCAGGTGTGGCGCTGCAGAAGGAAGGCGTCGCCCTGCCGCAGCACGACCAGGGCACTGTAGTCGCGCCCCATCATGACCACGCCGCCGTATTGGCCGTCCTCTTTCGAGGCCATCCGCACCTTGGCGGTGGCGGTGAAGCGGGGGGCCGTGGGCTTCTGGAGCAGCAGGTTGGGGGCTTGCCAGAGGGAGCCCACCCCCGACCCCTCCCCAAGGGAGGGGAGGTGGTTAGTATAGAGCCGGAAGGTGCCGTCGGCCGTGGGCATGCCGTAGAGTTGGTTGTAGTTGGCGTGCCATTGCCATTGCAGACCCAGCTGACCATTGAACTCGTCGGATTCCTGGGGATTGACTATAGAGGAGGGGCTGGGGGCGGTTGTCGGCTTGCGCCATTTAGTCACGGGCTTGCCCTTGTCGCCCATGACGGGCCATCCGCTCGACCAGTCGACGGGCTGCAGATAGACCACACGACCGTAAGCGCCCTTGTCGTTGAAATGCAGGAACCAGTCCTCGGCGTCAGCCCCATTTCTCATTTCTCCTTTCTCATTCCTCATTTCAACATGCACCCAGGCGCCCTGGTGCGGGCCGTTGATGTCGGTGTCCTTCTGCTCCATCACGCGCTTCCATTCGTAGGGACCGTAGGGCGACCGCGAGCGCATGGCCAGCTGCCAGCCCATGGCGACGCCGCCGGCCGGACACATGATCCAGTAGTAGCCGTCGCGCTTGTAGAACTTGGGGCCCTCGGTGGTATGGTTCACCTGACCGCCGTCGAAGACGATGCGGGGCTGACCGATGACGCGCATGCCGTCGGCCGACAGCTCGCGCACGGTGAGCACCGAGTTGAGGCCCGCGCGGCTGGCTGCCCAGGCGTTCACGAGGTAGCAGTGCCCGTCGTCGTCCCACAGCGGACACGGGTCGATCATGCCGCTGCCGCTGATGACGCAGACGGGCTCCGACCACGGGCCGGCCGCATCGGTGGCCTTCACCATGAAAATGCCCTGGTCAGGGTCGCCCCAATAGATGTAGAACTCGCCGTCGTGGTGGCGGATGGCCGGTGCCCAGACGCCCTTGCCGTGCTGCGGCATGTCGAACAGCGCCTTCGGCTGTTGCTCCTGCAGGGCATGGCCGATGATCTGCCAGTTGACCAGATCCTTCGAGTGGAGGATGGGCAGCCCGGGGATGCAGTTGAACGACGAGGCCGTCAGGTAGAAATCGTCGCCGACGCAGATGGCATCGGGGTCGCTGTAGTCAGCATAGAGCACAGGGTTGGTGTAGGTGCCGTCGCCGTTGTCGGGGCACCACACCTCTGAGCGATACTGCGCCGTGAGGCTGACGGCGGCACACAGGGCCGCGATGACTGCAAACGTTCTTTTCATAATCAGTCGATGGGCTTGAGGTGGATCGTGGCGCCGCCGCTGGGCTGCAGGGTGAGCGTGACGGGCTTGCCCGCCTTGACGGTCTTCAGCGCGACGCCGACCTTGGTGCGGGTCTGGGCGGCGGGGTCGTCGTTGTAGATCTCGGCGGTGTATTTCTTGCCTTTGTCCAAGAAGTCGGTGGGAATGTTGACGGTGCGGCCCTCGGTGTTGGTCATGGCTGCCACATACCAGTCGCGGCCACTGCGACGGGCCATGACGATGTGGCTGCCAGGCTCGCCGCTGAGCACACGGCTCTCGTCCCAGGTGGTCTTCAGTTCGTCGAACCACTTGAGCTCGGGCTCGCCCTGGGCATATTCGGGCTTGTCATACCAGAAAAGCGTCACCAGCGGGGAATAGTAGACGAGCGAGGCGGCCAGCTGATGACCGTGGGTGGTCTTCAGGCGCTTGTCGTAATAGCAGATGGTGTAGTCAGCCGGACCGTTGATCATGCGGGTGAAGGGCAGCACGGTGTTGTGCGTCGCGTCGGGGAATTCCTCGTTGCCGCGGATGCCTTCCTGCGTGAGCAGGTTGGGGTAGGTGCGCGAGAAACCGGCAGGGCGGAACTCGTCGTGGATATTGACGAGCAGATGGTTGTCGGCTGCCAGTCGCACCAGGTCGTGCAGCCACACGGCCCAGCGGTGGGAGGCATACTGGACAAAGCCGCTCTTCACGCCGACGATGCCCCACTCATGGAGCAAGGGGAACAGCTCGCGCATCTGCTTCTGCAGGGCATGCTGGTTGACGTAAAGCCAGATGCCCACGCCATGCTCCCGACCATACTGCACCACGCGGGGCATGTCAATCTGGGGAATGACCTGCGTGGCGTCGCCGTCGTGCGACGTGCAGGGCACATACCATTTCCAGTCGAAAAGCATGTAGGGGATCTGGTGCCCGGCGCAGAAGTCGATGTTGTGCAGGGCAGCCTCGGTGGTGAGGGTGGTGCAGCGCATGATGGTGCCCGGGCGCACCCACTCCTTGGCGTCGGCGACGGCGCAGGGCGGGTTCAGGTTGTCAATCAGGTAGCGGCGCTCCAGCAGCTGACCATAGCTGTCGGCCGTGAGGATGACCTTCCAGGGCGTGGCATAGTAGGTAACGATGTCGACGGGCGAGTACATGGTCGTCGCGAGCGTGTTGGGCTTGGTCGCCGAGGCCACGTTCTTCTCCAAGCACCAGTCGTCGACGTCGGCATCGGCCAGGGCACAATATTGGCCGCCGGGCAGCTGGACGGTGATGGCGCGCTCGATGGGGCTCGTCACGTCGTTGACATCCTTCAGATCGTAGGGTGCCTGGGCCCACTCGGCGGCCCACACCTTGGTGCCGGGGGCGAAGGTGTATTCGGTCAGGTCGGCCACCACCTTGTGGAACACCGCCATCGGATGTTCGGGGAAGAAATAGCGCAGGGCGATGCCCTCGTCGTAGGCGCGCACCTCGATGTTAAGCCGATAGTCGCTGCCGTCGTGCTTCGAGAGCCAGAGCGTGGCCGCGTTGTAGTTGTCGGGCACGATGGCCTGCTCGCCCCAGAGGTTCTCAATGACGGCGCGGTGCTCGCCAGTGGTGACGGAGTCAACAGTGAAGCCGTTCATCCAGCAGGCATATTGCGGATACTTGCGGGCCAGGGCGCGCTCCCAGGTGTAGTTGTCGAGCTGGAGCCCCAGGCGCGAGTCGCTGACGACCGTCTGGCCGTCGTGCGTCAGCGTATAGCAGAACTCGTCGGCCTGCTGGGCAATCGTCAGTTGGTTGTGGCCCTCGGGCGAGGTCAGTACGGTCTGTGCATTTGTGGAGCATATAGCCGCAAGGGCACAAAACATAAACATCGTTCTCATCGCGGTAGCAAATTTTTCACTTTTCACTTTTCCTTTTTACTTCTTGAAAGACAGGTTTTCTACATGTGAACCGACGAACATGGGCACCATGTCGGCGGTGCTATACCAGCGGGGCTTGTCCGGCATGTCGTCGCTGATGGTGCGGCCGTTGATTTTCAAGCCCTCGAAGGTGACGTTCTTCACCTTGTGCCGGTCGTCATAGCCGGTGATGATGGACAGCTCGGGCTGCTCGCCGTAGTAGCGGACATTGCGGAAAGTCACATTCTCAATGCCCTGGCCGGCTGCGGTGCAGTACTTCTGGTTCCAGCCCACCTTGACCTGCAGGATGCTGGCCTTGGGCCTCGCCCCGTTCCCCTCCGACGTGCGGGGGAGCTCGATGCGGATATTGTCGAAGGTGACGTCCTTCACCGTGTTGCCGTCGCCGCAGTTGATGGCCAGACAGCCCTGATAATCCACCTGCGGCTCGTTCTGGCAGAGGATGTCGATGTTCTCATAACAGAGTCCGACGATGCTGTCGCCTACCTCCGGATTGCCGTGCAGACCGATGAAGATGGGGTGAGCCACGTCGGCCCACAGCGTGGAGTTGGTCATGCGGACGTTGCGCACGCTGCCCGAGAAGCCCTTGCGGGTGGCATAGGCCGTGGTGCAGTCGTCGCTGTTGCGGCAGAACACGCGGTCGAAGAGGATATTGCTGCTTCCGCCGAAGACGTTCAAGCCGTCGCCCCACTGCGGGTGCGAGATGCTGCGCACATCGTGGAGGGTCACGTCGTTGCTGCCGCCGATGGGGCAGGTGTTAAGGATGAGCCCGTCGATGCGCACGTTCCGCGAGCGATGGACATGACAACCCTCGTAGCCGCGCTCGGGCCGGGCGATGCCGCGCCCCAGGATGCTGACGCTCTCGGCATCGTCGATGGCGAAGGTGCCGGTGAAATAGCTGCCGCCCTCCAAATAAACTAAGGTGTTCGAGGGCACGCGGATGGTGTCCTCCGACGAATAGAAGCCGGGAGCATAGTAGACGAACGCGCGCTTCTGCTGCTTGGCCTCACGCTCGGCTTCTTCTTTTGAGATGGGCGGCTTCGAGGTGAAGACCAGCAGGTTAGAGGTGATGTCGCCGTCGAGCTCCACGCTGACGTTTTCGGGCTGGAACAGCAGGAACTGCACCGTCGAGTCGTTCTGCACGTTGGCTATCGTGCCGCGGTAGTCGGGACGGATGCGGGCCGACTTAAACTTCCTGTTCTTCGCGATGACCTTTACGAACACATCGCCAGTGAAGTCGAAGAAGCAGTAAGAACAAGAAGCCCCTCTGGCCCCCGAGGGGAAAGCCCCCCCTACGGCCCCCGAGGGGGCTTCTATAGTTTTGCTATCCACTTTCACTTTGGCTTCATAAGTGTCTACCTTCGTCCATTCCTTCTTGCCGCGCGGCTGGACGTAGACGTCGTAGTCGTGCTTCAGCGGAGCACCCTCGGGGGCGGCATAGGTGAAGACCTGATGCAGCTTGACGCCCTCGCTGACGCCCTTCACCTGAAACGTGCGGCTCTCGGTGCTCACCTTCACCTGGCCCTGCTTCTCAGCCTTTGCCTGCAGGGCCAGCAGCTTCTTGGTGTAGGGCATGCTGAGGCCCAAGCGCCCGACGTAGTGCTGATAGGGCTTGTCGTAGATTTCCCAGACGCGGCCGCGGCCCATCTCGCCCGGCTCGGTCCAGTCGCAGTAGAGTCCGGTGCAGTCCTTCCACGTCGTGAAGGGCACGTCGTAGCCCAGGTTGTAGCGGGCCGAATATTCAATGCCGCGCATCAGCCGGTTGTCGAGCGTGCCCCACAGGTCGTCGCCCTGTTCCCAGGCCATCTCACAGATGTCGCACTGCATGCCGAGTCCCAGCTGGGCGTGGCCCTGGTCGCGCCCCGTCTCCTGACACTGGCCCGTCTCGCTGACGTAGCGAGGCAGCGCGCCGTTGTCGTTGGCATGCAGGAAATAGTCAATGGCCGAACCATAGAGCGCGCTGTCGTCGAGGAAGATGCCGCAGGCCATGCGCAGGCGGTTGACGATGGCACCCCAGTTGCCGTTGGCGTAGGGACTGTCGGCCTCAAACTTGCTGATCATCGGCAGCAGGGCGCGGCGCACCATGGCGGCCCATTCCGGCGTCTGGTGAGCCTTCATCAGCGTCATGGCCCGCACCAGGTTGAAGCACTGGATGGCGCAGAGCGGCGCGTCGTGGCCGTCGAGCCGCTGCAGGGTGTTGGCGTAGGCGTTGATGATGGCCAGTGCCTCCTCCGTCTGTCCGGCCTTGGCAAAGTCCAGTGCGGCCAGCATGTCGCGCTCGCTGCCGCCCTTGGTGTGCTGATATTGGCCGTCGCGGGCCACCACCTCGTAGGGCCCGGCCATCTTGTAGCTGGAGTCAGCGGCCAGTACAGCCAGCGTTGAGGTCAGGCTCAGGAAAAGTGAAATGACGATTCTTCTCATTGCAAATTTCTGTTCATGTTCTTTATCCTTAATACGTTTTAGGCCGTGTTCTTACTTGTTTGACCTGCAAAAATAGTCTTTTTTCTTGAAATAATCAGTATCTTTGCAGGGAAATTCGTATAATAAATATAAGGAATACAAACATTTTATACAGACAATGAAGAAGATCATGCTTTTCCTGCTTGGCATGCTGGCCGCCGGCGCAGCACATGCACAGGCATTCGACGTGGACCGGCAGCTCGATTACTGCCACAGTCAGGTGATGAGGGCCCTGAAGATGCTGCAGCCCTACGACTTCGCCATGGAGCCGCGCAACATCCTGACCGCCGACCAGAAGACCTGGAACTGCCGTAAGGCGACGGCCGAGGAGTGGTGCTCGGGCTTCTGGCCCGGCATCCTGTGGATGGACTACAGCTACTCGCACGACGAGGAGGTGCGCCGCGCCGCCGAAGGCTACACCGAGGTGCTCCGCCCCCTGGCCTATCAGCCCATCTTCGACCACGACCTGGGCTTCATCATGCTCGGCTCCTTCGGCAAGGCCCTCGTATGCAGCAACCGCAGTCCCCGAAGCAGCAGTGGTAGTCCCGTATGCTGCAACAGCGTTGCAGCCCAATATAAGCCCGTCCTCCTCGCCGCAGCCGACACGCTGGCCACGCTCTACAACGCCAAGGTGGGCACGCTCCTCTCATGGCCCCGCCACGTCAGGGACTACGGCGGCCACAACACCATCATGGACAACATGATCAACCTGGAGCTGCTCTTCTGGGCGGCTGAGAACGGCGGCAGCCCCCTGCTCCGGCAGATTGCCATCAGCCACGCCACGACCACCATGCGCCATCACTTCCGCCCCGACGGGTCGAGCTATCATGTGGCCGTCTACGATACGCTGACCGGGCAGTTCCTTCGCGCACAGACCCATCAGGGCTATGCCGACCACTCGATGTGGGCCCGCGGACAGTCGTGGGCCATCTATGGCTACACGATGGTCTACCGTTGGACCCGCGACCCCCTGTTCCTGCAGTTTGCCCAGAAGGTGACCGACATCTACCTGCGGCGCCTCCGGGAGACGAGCGACGACATGGTGCCGCTCTGGGACATGGACGACCCGCGCGGACTCCAGGCGCCGAAGGATGCCTCGGCCGCCTGCGTCGTCGCCTCGGCGCTGCTCGAGCTGAGCACCTGCCTCGACGGCTGGCGCGGTCAGCAGTATCGCGACGCGGCTGTCAGGATGCTCGCCGACCTGAGTACGGAGCGCTATCAGAGCCGCGACCGCAACGTCGCCTTCCTGCAGCATTCCACCGGCCATCATCCTGCCGGCAGCGAGATCGACGCCAGCATCATCTATGCCGACTATTACTACTTAGAGGCTCTGCTGCGGCTGAAAACCACGGATTCCACGGATCCTTTAATTAACTAACCACGGATTCTTTAATTGAAAAACCACGGATTCCACGGATTTAACGGATTTTTAGGATCAGTCTGAATAATCGTAACTACTCAGTCCTCTTCCAGTGAATAGTACATGAAGTTCATATGTATTTCTATACCGTTAAAAATCTGTAACTACTACTTGTGACGGAGGGTATAATTCAATCTCAAAAACTGG
>JAFTGI010000114.1 GCA_017458195.1 Prevotella sp. | reverse complement strand
GTCAAGAAATGGAAGTGGAGCACTCGCTATTATTACCGCAACAATGATCAACGCAGAAATGGAGGGGTGGATGGCTGAGCATCGAATTGACTATCGGATGGCAAGCTGACTGGGCATTTTTCAACCGTACAGGTCGAAAACACTTCGGCTGGGTCAGCCACCGTGACGGCAGCCTCCAGGATGTCGCATTCGGCGTTGAGCGGTTCATCCTTGAAGCAGCCTGCCAGCAGAAAAGTCCCTGCCAGAAAGGCGAAAGTCTTCCTGTAATGTATTGGCATCATTGGTGTTAAATCTTGTGTTACCTTATTATTCAGAGTGCAAAGATAACAATTTTTTTGCAAACAGCGGTCGTCGAAGCAAGAGAAAATAGACCTACTGGTCGGGATTCTCTACGTAGCCCTGATATTCGGGGACGAGGGCCGACATGACCGAGTCGTAGGCCTGACTGCGTGTGGCCTCGATGTTCTCGGAGCCTTGGCCTACGGGGTAAATGGGCTGGTGGATGGTGAGCGACAGACGATGCCAGGTGACGAACGAAACGCCGCGCATGCGGGGCAGGATGTCGAATGAACCGTTGATGGTCAGGGGAACAACGGGCAGCTGCAGCTCATCGGACAGCGCAAAGGCACCTTTCTTGAACTGGCCCATGTGGCCGGTGAACGAGCGGGCCCCCTCAGGGAAAACGCAGACGCTGATGCCGCCTTGGAGCGTCCGGCGGGCGGCGTCGTAAGTGGCCTTGATCCTGCTGGGCCCACGCTTATCGACGAATATCTGATGACTTTTCTCGCAGGCCCAGCCGACGAGCGGTATCTTCTTCAGCTGATGCTTCATCATCCAGCGGAACTGACGCCCCAGGTAGCCATAGACGAGAAAGATGTCGAAGGCGCCCTGGTGGTTGGCCACGAAGACATACGACTGGGCTTTCTCGAGTTGCTCGCGGCCCTCCACCCTGACAGGGATGAGCAACAGCCACAGGATGATGCGCGACCAAAGGCTGGCGGGGTAGAATCCCCAGAAGCGTCCGCCGCCGAGCGAGCAGCCGATGATCGTGACCAGTGCGGTGAGCACCGTGACAATAAGCCCCAGGGGCAAGGCTATGCAAAGCTGATAAGCATAATAAACGTATTTCATATTTCAATCCAAAAATCTCTACTCTCAATTCTCAATCCTCAATCCTCAATTCTCTTAAGCGTGATGACATTGATTTCGCCAGGGCACCACAGGCGGAAGGGAATGGCGCCGCCCAGACCGCGTGAGACGTTGAGCGCACGGTCGCCTGCGTAATACATTCCGCCGTACTCATGATAGATCAGTCGGGCGGGCGACCAGCCGAGGAGGGTCAGCTGACCGCCATGGGTGTGTCCGCTCAGGGTGAGCTGACAATGGGTGTGGGGCAGGATGCGCCGTCGCCATGAGGTGGGGTCGTGCTCGAGCATGATGATAAACTCATCGCGGCTGATGCCGAAGAGCGCCTGGTTGTGGTTGCCCAGATGAGGGAAGCGGCCTTCGCCGTCGTTCTCCATGCCAGCGATGATGATGCGGGCCGAGTCGCGCTCCAGCTTGTAGTGGCCATTCCGCAGCAGATGCCACCCCATGTCGCTGTAGACGGCGTCGGTGTGTCCCAGCTGTTCGGCAATGGCGAACGGGTCGTTCTGGTCCATATACATGGCATAGTCATGGTTGCCGAGGACGGCCATCACCCCGTCGGGGGCCTTCAGCTGAGAGAGCAGGTCCTGGCGCTCATAGACCTCATTGACACTGACGTTCTGCAGGTCGCCGGTGAAGACGATGAGATCGGCGTGCTGGGCATTGATGCTGTCGATGGCGCGCCGCAGGTAGCCCTCGGTCATGGAGCCTACGTGGGCGTCGCTGAACTGCACGATGCGGTAGCCGTCGAAGGCCGCAGGCAGGTCGGGACTGCAGAACACCTGCTGTCTGACCACCAGCTGCTGAGAACCGACATAGCGGCCATAGGCCCACCCGAGGCCACAGATGAGTCCGATGAGAATTGTGACAAGGCCTAAACGGCGACGGCGGCGGCTGATCCACCAGCCGGTGAGCATGACCAGCACGGGGAGGAGCAACATTGCGGCATCGAGGAGCTGCAGGTGGTGGAGTATGAAACGGATAATCATAAGTTGGCAGATAGGAATTTGCGGATGACTTCAGGCTTCTGGTTGCGCCGCCGGGCATAGTCGTTGAGCTGGTCGCTGCCGATCTTGCCCACAGAGAAATAGCGTGCCTGCGGATGGGCAATCATGAGCCCTGAGACCGATGCGTGCGGACGCATGGCGCCGCTCTCGGTGAGCGTGATGCCAATGCGGCCGAAGCCGAGCAGACGGTCGAGCTGGAAGTTGAGGCTGGCGTCGGGCAGCGAGGGATAGCCCACGGCAGGGCGGATGCCTTGGAACCGCTCCTGGTGGAGCTCATCGATGCTGAGCTGTTCGTCGGGGGCATAGCCCCAGTAGAAGCGGCGCACCTCAAGGTGCATCAGCTCGGCGGCGGCTTCAGCCAACCGGTCGGCCAGCAGCTGGGCCATCATCTTCTGATAGGGATCATGGTCAAAGTCGGTCTCCATGCCTTGATCGACGCTGGTGGCAAACAGTCCCAGGCGGTCGCCCGCAGGGTTGATGAAATCAGAGAGGCACAGGCAGGGCGAGCCCGTCTGCTGGCGCAGCAGGGCTATGCGCTCGCCGTTACGGTCGTCAAGCACGATGTCGTCGCCGTCGGCGTGAGCCTGTTCGATGGAAAAAAGAGCGTGGGCTTGATAGCGTGAGGCCTGTTGAGAGAGAAACTGCTCGGCCTCCCGGCGCAGACGCTGCTGCTCGTCGGCAGGACGCACCTGCCAAGCGTGATAGAAATAGCCCCAGTTGATGTAGGGCCGTAGGAGCGGTATGTCGTAGTCGATCTTCATCTGAAGACGACAGGTTGACCGATGTAGCTACGATCGACCACACCGTTGTTGTAGACCAGGTGGCCGTTGCAGAGGGTCGCCTCTACCCGCCAGTTGAACTCATGGCCTTCGAGCGGACTCCAACCGCATCGGCTTTCAATCATATCCGGGGTGAGCTTCCAGGGCGAGCGTGGACGCACGATGGCGATGTCAGCCTGATAGCCCGGACGCAGGAAGCCACGCTGTCGCACCTCGAACAGACGGGCAGGGTTGTGGGCCATCAGCTCGACGAGGCGCTCGATGGTGAGCACGTGCTCGTCGACCAGCTCGAGCATGGACACCAGTGAGAACTGCACCATGGGCATGCCGGAGGCGGCCCGTCGACAGCCTCCTTCTTTCTGGGCAAGCAGGTGCGGGGCGTGGTCGGTGGCGACGGTCGTGATATGTCCGTCGGCAAGTGCTTGACGCAGCATGAACTGGTCGACGGGGCTCTTGACGGCGGGATTCACTTTTATGCGGGTGCCAAGGCGGGCATAATCCTGGGATGAGAAAAGCAGGTGCCCGACGGTGGCCTCGGCGGTAATCAGGGGAATAGCAGCCGTGGCAGAACCGCGGCTCACAGTGGGGGCGGAAGGGATGAGGTCGAGCTCCTCGGCTGTGGAGATATGGGCAATGTGGAGGCGGGCATTGTGCTTCTTGGCCAGCGCAATGGCCTTCTGGGTCGAGGCAATGCAGGCTTCCTCGCTACGGATGAAGGGATGGAGACTGACGTCGGGGTCATCGCTGCCCTCGAGGGCCGTCTGCATGTTGCGGTCGATGATGGACGTGTCCTCGCAGTGAGCCATGATGGGCAGCGGGGCGGCCAGGGTGAAGATGCGCTCCAGGGCCTCGTCGCGATCGACCAGCATGTTGCCTGTTGACGAGCCCATGAACAACTTGATGCCCGGCACGGCGTGGAGGTCGAGTTGGGCGAACAGATCGGCGTTGTCGTTGGTGGCACCAAAGAAGAAGGCGTAGTTCACGTGACTTTTCCCTGCGGCCAGCCTCTGCTTCTCCCTGAGCGCCTCGAGGGTCGTCGTCTGCGGCTTTGTGTTGGGCATGTCGAAGAACGTCGTGACGCCGCCGGCAGCAGCCGCCCGGCTCTCCGTCTCGATGTCGGCCTTCTCGGTGAGGCCAGGCTCGCGGAAGTGAACATGGGTGTCGATGATGCCGGGCAGGACGTAGCAGCCCGTGGCATCGATGACTTCGGTATCTGTCGCGACGGTGTCGCGAGTTACGAGGGAAGGAAGGATCTGCTCGATGCGGCCGTCGTCGCTGATGACGACGTCAGCCTTGCGGGTCGTTCCCTCGTTGACGATGCGGCCGCCACGGATGATGGTCTTCATTCGGCGTTAAGAATGCTTTGCACGATGCTGTCGTTGGGCTCCTCGATGGTTGTGTCGGTTGCGGGCGTGCCGCCACCCTGCATCTGCTGGTGAATCTCGTTGGCTACGCGATAGTAGTCGCTCACGTAGGGGTCGTTCTTGAAGGCGTCGGTGGCCTTGCTCATGAGTTCCTCGATCTGTGGGGTCAGGATAGGATATTGGTAGCCCGAGGTAATCATCATGAAGATGCCGGGGCCGAGAACGTTGTCGAAGTTGTCGATGATGAAATAGGTCTCGAGCGAGTCGGTCTGGCGGGCAATCTCCTGAGCCTCGACCGAGAGCTGGCGGGCGATGGTCTCCTCGTCGATGCCGTCGAGCAGCATCTGGCTCTCGCGGTGGCCGAGCTCAACGAGCCGGTTGTCGAGCTGCTGGTGCTGGTCGAGAAACTCGTAGAGCAGTTCATTGAGCGGCGAGCCGCTGACTTTCTGCTGGGCGTCGTCGATGCGGATGCTGATGTCGCCCTGCTCCACGACCAGGGGCATCACGCTGCGGTCGTCCATGTAGAGCGAAGCCATCCGTGTGGAGTCATACTGCCCCGAGAAATGGAATTTGCCATGCACCACCTCGCAGGAATCGATGCTCTGCAGTTTGTTGTCGCGCACCACCTTGAGGTAGAGCTTACTGCCGTCGAGTCGTGCCACAGACGATGAGCCTTGGATGTTGTAGGACTCGGCACACGAGGTGAAGGCAGCCACGATAAGTATGGCGTAAAGAAGTCTGTTCATTGTCAAAACGTTTATTATCGTGTGCAAATGTACAATGTTATCTTGAATCGGGAAAAAAAATTTGCGCAATTTAAAACAATTGCGCAATCTTTTAGCATTATTTTGCCTCTCGTTCCAGCTCGTGACTGATTCTGTGGGTCACATAGAGCTGCAGGACGGCGGCGAGGAGGAGCGTTGCGACCCACTTCTGATGGACGTATTGCAGATAGGTGGTCCATTCCAACCGGAGGGGGTTGCCGTTGCCGGCGAACATGAGTGCGGCTGAAATGAGGAACAGCACGTCGCTGAACAGCATGATGCGGCGCAGTCGGCGGATGGTGAGGTTGGGGCCGTCGTAGGTCTGCAGCATCTGCATCGAGGCGAATCCGAGGGCTCCGACGGCAAAGATCCAGGGAGCGAGCGGCCAGCGCAGCAGGCTGACCCCAGCGCCGACGACCATGAGGAGGGCCCCGACGAGGAAGATGATCTGCTGGATGCTATTCAACTGTCTCATGATTCAGTCTTTTCTGTTTCTCGGGCTGCTCGTCGTCGCTGAGCACGAAGATGTCCTCGTCCTGCGCTTTCATGAAGTAGCGTTCGCGGGCAATCTTCTCCATGGCCTTAGGGTTGGTCTGCAGTTCGTGGATGCGCTTCTGGTCGCGCTGATATTCACTTTCGTAGAAGGCGATCTCGTCGTTCAGTTCTGAGATGCGCTCCCTGTTGCACAGATGGGCATAGATGCTGTTTTCGTCGAGGAATCCGACGAAGACGACGCCGATGATGAGTACGACGCCATACTTGACGACGGGCATTCTGAGGATGCGCAGTACGCGCTGTGTGAGAGTCTTCATTATAGAATTTAGAGTTTAGAATTAAGAGTTGTCGGCTTCGCCGATTAAGAGTTTAGAATTTAGAGTTAAGAATTATTACGCTAATTCAAGGTCGAAGGCCTGGCGGAGCTTTTCTACGGCAGGATTGCGGCTGACCATCAGGTCGAACTGTTCGCGGCGGGTGAGAATCTTCTCCTGCTCCACCTTTTCGGCGACGCGGAGTGAGAGGCGGATGTCGTCGTTGTGCAGATAGACCCTCAGCGTGGCCTCGATCTTGTTCTTGATGGCTTCCACCTCGGTCTTGATGATCTCGTTCGGCACCATGACCTCAACGTTGGGCATCTGCGTGATTTGCGGGTTCATGTTCTTCATGCGCGCCGCGATGCCGCTCATCTGCTGGGGCATGCGGTTGCACATCGACAGCCACTGCAGTTCGAGGGCATCCTGCTGGAATGCTTCCGTTTCGTGGCGCCGCGTCTCGCCCTGGCCCATGGTGCCCGGCAGGATCTGCATCTTCTGCGGATGGGCCTGTTGGCGGAGGTTGCTCCACGATGAGGTCAGCTGCGACGCCTTAATGGCCGGGCGCTGCGGGGTGGGGGAGGAGGCCGCCGGGGTGGCAGCTGCGGTCGGAGCCGTCGGGGCGGCCTTCGTTGATGTGGCGGGCGCAGCCGCGGCTACCTGTGGGGCCGTCTGCTTGGGCTGCGTCTGCTCTATCAGTTGCTTAAACAGGGATTTCAGTCTTCTGGGCCTGCGCCCACTGGCGGGCCCCTCGTCGGGCTGGGTGAGCTGAGCCACCTCAATGAGCGTCAGTTCGACGAGCAGCCGCTTGTTCGACGACTGCCGGTAGTTGATGTCGCACTGGTTCATCAGCCTCAGGGCCTGGTAGAGGAAGCGCGTGTCGGCCCTCTGCGCCTGCTCCTGATAGCGCTGCCGCTGCTGCTCGCTGACCTCGAGCAGTGGCAGTGTCTGCGGGTCCTTGGCCATGAGCACGTTGCGCACGTGGCGCGCCAGCCCCTGGACGAGCAGTCCGCCGTCGAACCCGTTGTTGATGATCTTGTTGAGCAGCACCATGATGTCGGCCACCTTATTATTAATAGCGAGGTCGACCATGCGGAAGTAGTTGTCCGAGTCGAGCACGTTGAGGTCCTCGATGACCTTCTGGTAGGTGATGTTGCCCTGGCAGAACGACGCCGCCTGGTCGAAGATGGAGAGCGCGTCGCGCATGCCCCCATCGGCCTTCTCGGCAATGACGGCCAGCGCCTCGTCCTCATACTGGATGCCCTCCTTCTAGGCCACCTGCTTCAGGTGGTCGATGGTGTTCTGCACGGTCATGCGCTCAAAGTCGTAGATCTGACATCTCGACAGGATCGTGGGCAGGATCTTGTGCTTCTCAGTCGTGGCGAGGATGAAGATGACGTGGGCGGGCGGCTCCTCGAGCGTCTTGAGGAAGGCGTTGAAGGCAGCCGTCGAGAGCATGTGTACCTCGTCGATGATGAACACCTTATACTTGCCCAGCTGTGGCGGGATGCGCGTCTGCTCCATCAGCGTCTTGATGTGCTCCACCGAGTTGTTCGAGGCGGCGTCGAGCTCAAAGATGTTGAGCGACCGTTGCTCGTTGAACGACTGGCAGCTCTCGCACTCGTTGCAGGCCTCGCCGTCGGGCGTCGGGTTCTGGCAGTTGATGGCCTTGGCGAAGATGCGTGCGCAGGTGGTCTTACCGACGCCGCGCGGCCCGCAGAACAGGTAGGCATGGGCCAGCTTGCCCGACCTGACGGCGTTCTTGAGCGTCGTGGTCAGCGCCGCCTGTCCCACCACCGTATCGAAGGTCATGGGCCTGTATTTTCGTGCCGAAACGATGTAGTCCATTTTGGAATTTAGAATTAAGAATTAAGAATTTAGATGTATTCTCGCTTCGCTGCGATTTAGAATTAAGAATTTAGATGTATTCTCGCTTCGCTGCGATTTAGAGTTAAGAATTTAGAATTTTTACTTTTTTACTTTTTTACTTTTTTACCTTTAAATGAGCGTCATGTTCAGCTCGCGGCACTGGCGGCGCATCTCGTCCGGCCAGATGGAAGCCTGGATCTCGCCGATGTGAGCCTTGTGGAGCATCACCATGCAGAGACGGCTCTGCCCGATGCCGCCGCCGATGCTGAGGGGCAGACGGCCGGAGAGCAGCTGCTGATGGAAGTAGAGGTGCTGGCGCTCCTGCTGACCCTCCGCCTGCAACTGGCGCAACAGCGCCTCGCGGTCGACGCGGATGCCCATCGAGGAGAGCTCTATCGACCGCTCCAGCACGGGATACCAGATCAGGATGTCGCCGTTCAGGCCCGGCCGGCCGTTCTCGGCCACCGTCGACCAGTCGTCGTAGTCCGGTGCGCGCCCGTCGTGCTTCTCGCCGTTGGCCAGCCGTCCGCCGATACCGATGACGAAGACGGCCCCGTACTCACGGCAGATGGCGTCCTCGCGCTCACGCGGCGTCAGTCCCGGGTACATGGCCAGCAGCTCGTCGGCGTGGATGAAACGGATCTGCTCGGGCAGGAAAGGCCTGAGCTGCGGATAAGCCTCGCAGGCCAGATACTCCGTGCGCCTGATGGCGCTATAGATGCGCTCCACCACCCGTCGCAGGTAGTCGAGCGTGCGGTCTTCGGGCCGTATGACCGCCTCCCAGTCCCACTGGTCGACGTAGAGCGAGTGCAGGTTGTCCATCTCCTCATCGGCGCGGATGGCGTTCATGTCGGTGTAGATGCCGTAGCCCGGCTCCACCTCGTATTCGGCCAGCGTCAGCCGCTTCCACTTTGCCAGCGAGTGCACCACCTCGGCCCGGCGGTCGTCCAGGTCGCGGATGGGGAACGTGACGGGCCGCTCCACGCCGTTGAGGTCGTCGTTGATGCCCAGTCCCTGCAGCACGAACAGGGGAGCCGTCACGCGGCGCAGCCTGAGCTCGGTCGAGAGGTTCTGCTGGAAAAACTCCTTGATGAGTTTGATGCCCTGCTCGGTCTGTCGCGCGTCGAGCAGTCGGCGGTAGTTGTTCGGTCTGATCAGTTGACTCATACTCCAGTTTCCTTTTTATCCTGAGTTAAAACGTTTCCGCCGGCAAAGTTACAAATAATCCGCGAAAATACAAACAAAAAAGTTAACTATTTAACCATTTAGAATGAATTCTACGGGTACAATATTATATATAAAGGCTGGATAAAATTATTTCAAAGCCACTGAATACTATTTCAAAGCCACTGAACACTATTTCAAAGCCACTGAATACTATTTCAAAGGCTTTGAAATAATTTAATCTGTTGCTTTCTCACATATATCTCGCGGTTGACGCATATATCTGCGTAAAGCGGGGGAAAATAGACATTTATGTTTAATGAGCCTGCTCGAGCGCCTGCGTTAAGGTGTACTAATGTATCAAAAGAGTGGAAAAATTGGCTCTCGGGCCGTTTTTTCCGCTCCCGTTGTGCGGATTCTCAATTATTATTTGTAATTTTGCGCATTGAAAACCAAAAACGTGAAACACTGAAATGAAAAAGAAAAACCTGCTGCTGGCCTGCGCCCTCACGGCCGCACTGGGCGCCATGGCCCAGGGCCTGCCCTTCCAGAACCCTGAGCTGCCGACGGAGCAGCGCGTCGACGACCTGCTCGGACGGCTGACGCTCGAGGAGAAGGCCAGCCTGATGCAAAACGCATCGCCCGCCATCCGACGGCTGGGCGTGCCGCAGTTTGAGTGGTGGAACGAGGCACTCCACGGCGTCGGCCGCAACGGCTTTGCCACGGTCTTCCCCATTACGACGGCCATGGCCGCGTCGTGGGACGACGGGCTGGTGGAGCGCGTCTTCACGGCCGTCAGCGACGAGGCGCGGGCTAAGAACACGCTGGCCCGCCGCTCGGGCACGCTGAAGAAGTATGCGGGCCTGTCGTTCTGGACGCCC
>JAFTGI010000113.1 GCA_017458195.1 Prevotella sp. | reverse complement strand
AGCCTCTCGACCTTACGGGGTAAGGGGAAGGTGTCTGCATACAAGTCATGTCAAGCGTTTCTAAGCCTAGAGTCAGACACAATCGTCACAAGCAAGGGCTAAATCTGACACTCGAAAAATTATCTGCGGATTTTAGGTTATGAAGAAAATCCTTTTCACCTTCGTGATGCTTCTCGTCGGTATGACGTCGTTTGCACAGCAGGGTGCCACATGGGTGGGCTTGAACGTCAACTATGGTATGCACTCCGACTACAAGAACTTCGGTCTGGGCGCCAAGGTACAGTATGAGTTCGTCGACAACTGGCGCGCCGAGGTTGCCGGCAACTATTTCTTCGAGAAGGACAATGTCTCGATGTGGGATGCCAACCTGAACCTCCACTATCTCATTCATGCCGGTTCACTGACCATCTATCCGCTGGCAGGCTTCACGCTCCTGGGCACGAGTGTCGACCTGGGTCCTCTCGGTTCGCACAGCGACTCCGACTTCGGCTTCAACGTCGGTGCGGGCATTGAATTCCCCATCTCCAGTGGCATCAAGCTGAATATTGAAGGCAAATACCAGTACGTCAACGACTGGGACCGTCCGGTCATTTCCGCCGGCCTGGCCTTTGCCCTCTAAGCCGTTTGCTCAAAGACAAAAATCCTTCAAAAACCTCACTATAAGATTTGTGTGAGATTTTTGAAGGATTTTTGTCTTTTTCTGTTATGACGTTACTTCTATTGCTCGGTTCTGTATTGCGATGGCGACAGACCGAATGCATGGCGGAAAGCGCGCGAAAAACTCGTTGCATTCTCAAAACCGCACTGATAGCCCACCTCGGCGACCGTCATCTCCGTATGTTCCTGCAAAAGCAAGCGGGCATGCTCAAGGCGCACCTGCTGGATATACTGCTGGGCGGTGACACCCGTGGCGGCCTTGATGCGGCGGTTCAGCTGGCCGCGCGTGATGAGCATCTCTGAGGCAAGCCCCTCGACGGAGGGCGAGCCCTGCACCATCTTATCCTTCACGTAGCCGACGACATGGTTGAGCAGGTCGTGGTCGCTGAGGTTCAAGCCTGTCGCGCCGACGGTGCGCTCAGGATTGGAGCGGAGCTGGTCGATGATGATCTGCAGGGCCTCCTCGCGCACCCGATGACGGCGGTGCATGTAGAACCAGACAACCACGGCCAGCAGCACGGCCAGCAGCAGGCAACAGCCGGCGATGATCCACATCAGGCGGCGCTGCAACGTATTCTCGCGCTTCAGCCAGTCGGCCCCGAACTCAGCATTGAAGCGGGCCAGGCTCTCGGCCGTGGCGTGACTATAGAGCGAGTCCTTCAGCAGGTCGAAGCGGTCAATCTCGCGGTGGGCGGCGTCAGGATCCGACTTGCGCAGACACTCGTAGAGACCGCGCCGCGCGTGCATTTCATTGCCTAAATCGCCCATTTCATCGAAGATCTCGGCCGCCTCGCGGAAGTAGGGCAAGGCGTCCTGCTCGCGGTATTGCTGCAGGATGGCCATGCCCATCTTGTTCAGCGCGATGCCGAGCGAATGGCGGTCGGGCGTCGTGCGCATATAGGTGATGACGTCGCCCAGGTCGCGTTCAGCCTCCTCAAAGTGATGGAGCCCAATGAGCACCGAGGCGCGCTGGATGGTGCGCACGGCAAGCTTGTCCTGTCGACCGAGACGGCGCTCCAGGTCGCAGGCCTCGTTGATGTATTTCAGGGCCTCAGCGTCTTGCCCGAGGGCATGGTAGACCTCCGAGGCCATGCCCTGCAGCACGGCCATGCGGGCGGGGTTGTCGGCCTGGCGGGCCATCTCGATTCCCTTTAAGATATACTGCTCGGCCTCCTTCGGCTGGTTGGCGCCGATATAGATGCCGGCCAGGGTGTTGAGCGACGACGACATCAGGTCGGGGTCGCCCGTCTGCTCGTCGAGCTTATAGCAGCGCTTGGCATAGTCGGCCGCCTGGTCGTAGTCGGACATGCGCAGACAGGCCAGCGACATCAGGTTGAGCTGGTCGGACTCCACGTCGCTGCCCTTACAGAGCGGCTCAGCCTTCTTGCCGTAGCGGGCGCACCGCTCGAAGTCCTGATAGGCATAAAAGAACTCGGCCGCCCAATAGTAGACCTGCTGCGCGACGGTGTCAGGATTACTGCGGTCAGTAAACATAAACAGGTCGTCGGCCAGTCCTTCCTCGCGGAAGACCGTCATCAGCCGGTTGGCCACCTGCAACCGCTGCGATGCAGTAGAATCGTCAAAGCGCTGGAGCAGACTGTCGATGGTCGCCACATCGGCTGCCCGCAGCGGGCTGCCAAGGAGCGACAAGGCGGTGAGAGTCAGAAGAATACATCTTTTCATATCATCGTACTTTTTTATTTAAACACTAAACGGCCTCCACTGACAATGCCGCTATGGTCAAGCACGGGACGGTCGAGGCGCACACCGTTGAGCACGGGTGAAGCGTCGGGGTTATCACATTCAATGACGAACGGCCGGCCTGACGGCTGGTTGAGGGTGATGCGGCGCAGGGTCGGAGCGCCCAGCACATACTCGGTCGTACCGGGACAGACGGGATAGAAGCCCATCATGGCAAACACCTGCCAGGCCGACATCTGGCCCGCGTCGTCGTTGCCGGAGAGACCGCCGGCCGTGTCGTTATACTCGGTGTCGAGGATATGGCGGACCCACTGACGGGTCTTCTCTGGCTGTCCGGCCAGCGAGAAGAGCCACGGCACCTGATGGCAGGGCTCATTGCCATGCCAGTAGCGGCCCTGAGTGAACATCGAGTCGAGCTTCGATGAAAAGGCGGTTTTTCCGCCCATAAGGTCGATGAGACCGGCCACGTTCTGCGGCACATACCACGTGTAATGGCACGTAGCACCCTCCGTGATATAGGGTTTGCGGTGCACGAGGTCGGTGTTATTCTCCCACGAGCCGTCGGCATGTCGACCATCGGCATAGCCAGTCAGCGGGTTAATGACGTTGCGCCAGTTCTCCGAGCGCTGCATAAGCTGCTGATAATCATCGGTCTTACCCAACGCCCGTGCAAGCTGTGCCACACAGAAGTCATCGTAGGCATACTCCAACGTGCGCGACGTCTGCTCCTTGGTGTGAAAAGCTTCCATCACACTGTCTTCCAAGGGAATATAGCCATACTTTAAATAAGAGGTCAAAGCGCGACGGCCCATTCCGTTCTTATATTCATCGAACGTTTTTGGCGATTCCATCGCGTTTTTGCGCATAGCCTCGTAGGCCTTCTCGTAGTCGACGCCGCGGATGCCCTTCACGCAGGCGTCGGCCAGCACCGACGAGCAGTGGTCGCCAATCATGGCAGCCGTGTAGCTGTTCCAGCAGGGGAAGATGGGCAGCCAGCCGCCCTCCTCATACATCCTGACGAGCGACTGCATCATCTGCCCCGACAGGTCCGGCACGATGATGTTATACAATGGATGCAGGGCGCGGTAGGTGTCCCACATGGAGAAGTCGCCGAAGGAGGCAAGAGAGCCCACCCCCTGCCCCTCCCCAAGGGAGGGGAGTTTGGATACTTCTGTTGGCGGTATCATGAATGTGTCTATATAGTCCCCCCTCCATTGGGGAGGGGTTGGGGGTGGGCTGAATCTCGGATAACTGCCATCCACGTCGCTCATCTCGCGGGGGAGGAACGAGGCGCGGTAGAGGGCACCGTAGAACTGATTGACGCGGGCAGTGTCGGGATCCTCGACGTCGATGGTGTGCAGGCGACGGATCCAGGCGTCGACGTTCTTTTGGGCCATTTCATCGAAGGAAAGCGTAAACTCATGATTGCGTGTGGCCCCGTCGAGACCAGTGAACGAGGTGGACAACCGGACTTCGATGGGCAGTCCACGGCGTCCGTCGAAGGTGAGTTGCACCTCCTGGTCCGACTGGCGGCAAGCTGTGGGCTCTACATCGTAGGTCATGAACAGATGTCCGCTGAAGCCGGCCCGCTCGCCCCAGCCCTGATAGATGCGGTGAACGGGGTTGTAGGCATAGACCGAACCGCCACCGATGGCCACCTCGGCGTGGCCCTCCTGCTCGTCGCTGTTGACGGTCAGCACGATGGTCAGAGGGCCGTCGGCCGTAGGCGTCACGCGGACAATGGCGCTGTGGCTCAGGGCCGTCAACTCCATGCGCAACTGCTCGTCGGGCAACGTGACGGCGTAGTAGTAGGGATGCGACGTCTCGTCAGCGTGACTGAAACGCGTGCCCCGCTGGACGGTCGTCTCGTCGGCATGGCGCAGGGCCGCAAGCGTGAACGAGCCATAGTCCTGCGTGCAACCGCCGACGAGCCAGTGGCTGGCGCGGATGCCCTGAAAGAGCGAGTCTGTATAATAGTAAGGGGCGACGCATTTCTTCTCCGTCTGTCGCGTCTGCGGTGTCCAGAAGGTCTGACCGTTGGGCACGAGGACGGCAGGCAATGTCTGACCGTGCTCCTCCGAGCCCTTGCCAAAGAGGCCTGCCGTGCGCGTGTTGGCCGGGGCCGTGCCCACCATCGTGTTGAGGGCAGCGAGCTGGCGGACGTGCTCCAGTTCGTGGAGGTGGGCATGAACGAAAGACTTGACGTCCTGCCAGCGGAAGAAGCCGTCGCTGACCGATGGAATCGGCAGTTTCTGAGGCTGTTCGTTCAGGAGGAAGGCCACCAGGATGTCCTCGGGATTGCGGGATTCCGGTATTTCGGAATTCCGAGATTCCGACAAAACGGAATTCCGGTATTCCGACATTCCGGTATAACGGGAAGTCGAATCAACCGGCCGGCAAAAAACCATTTGGAGATTGGCGGCCATGGGCAGGAAATCCTCCATGCCTTCGCCGGGCAAGATGAGCTGGAGGAGGGTCAGGAGCCGATAGAGCGCCGTGTCGTGACCGAAGCGGAGCGAGGCGCCATGACCGCGCTCCTCGATGATTTCATCGGCCTCGCGCTCGATGTTCTCCCAGAGGGCGATGCTCGAACGGGCGGGGATGCCGTCGTTGAGCGGCGTCAGTCCGTTGACGATGGTCATGCGCTCGTTGTTGGCATCGTGGACGGCCTCCATCTCCTCGCGCGTCATGTATTTAAAGAGGTCTATGTCGAGCGGGATGTCCTGCATGTCGGAGGCGATGGTGTGAAACTCAGAGAGGAGCTTGGCAGGATTGTCCACCACCGATGGAACCGTGAAAAATTGCGAAACAAACCGCTCTGGGGAGATGAGCGGCAGGCGTTTCGTGGCTTTCGAGAGCGCCTTCAGTTCAGCCGACTCATGGTTGATCCAGGCCATGTCGGCCGCATCGGTCGTGGGATTGACCTGCTGGCCCTTCACCTGTCGCTGCAGCTCGTCGCAGAAGGCCAGCATCGAGGCGCGACAGCGGGGCACAGTGCTCGAACGTGCCAGTATTCTTGCGTCGTCGCCACTGAATGCCTGCGGAAAACGTTTGACCATCCTCCGGGCGATATCGCGATGCTGCTGAGCGCCCAGCGGGGTCAGCTGTCCGGCGTTGCCACGGGCGTTCCTGACGATGAAATCGAGCTTTTTGCGCACTTCACGACCTTGTTTCGTCAGGTTCTTCTTGTCCCTGAAGTGCTCCCACACCCAGTCGTAGCGTTCCTGATCAGGCAGCCAGCGCGAACCGTGACGACCATAGTGAGAAACGTAAAAAACCTCGAATCCATCGGGAATCTGCAGGATCTGCGGGGTCTTCATGGGATAGGCAAAATAGACGCCGCCCGAGCGCTCGGGCGACCACTGCGTCTGTGCTGCGGCCGACAGGGCCATGAGACCCGCTGCCGATAGCACTAATAACACTCGTCTTGTCGTTTTCATGCTGCAAATATACAAATAAATTAGACAAAATCCATAAAAACGCAGAAAAAACTTCACTAATCTCGCAGAAAACCCTTTCCAAAGCGGCAATTCGCGGTGCTTCATGCTCACTTGTTTAAATCAAAAAACGGCGCTTCTCGAGAGTAATATAGGGGTATATTACTTTCAAGAAGCACCGTTTTTCGGTTAATCAGTCATGGCTCCGACGGTCGAGAAACGTCAGAAGCAGACGCCGAAAGTGAGCTGGCGGAACTTGGGTCCGCGGTCGTCGCGGAAGAACGACATGGGCGAATAGCGCACGTAGAAGGCCGGCAGATAGCGCAGCTTCAGCACGGCGAGCCCGTCGACGGAGAAGGGACGCACGCTGAGCCCGCCATCGACATGATAAACCTCGCCGGCCAGTTCGTAGCGGCGATCGGTGCCGCCCATGTTGTAGCGGCCGATGACACCGAGGGAGAAGGCCCAGCGGCCACGGTCGTCAAAGCGATGGGTGTAGAGGAGCGGCAGCTCGATGGACGACACATACATCGAGGCATTGCGGTCGGTCTGGGCGTCGTCGAAGGGCACGAGTGTCATCACGCCCGACTGGCGAGTCCAGTAGCGGTTCTTCGGTGCTTCGAAGTGCCTATAGCCGAAGCCGAGACCGACGCTCCACTGGTTTTTCTTGCCGAAGGGATTATAGTCGGCCGTCAAGCCGATGCCGGCCTCAAAGCCAATGCCGCGCACGACGTCGCCGTCGGGGATGCCGGGCAGGGTGGTCAGGCCGAAGTTGAGGTGGATCGAGCCGCTCCACTTGCTGGGCTTGTCGTCGCGGCGGGTAATCACGATCTTGTTGAAGTCGCGCACGTTGCGCATCTGGCGGCGCACGGCGGTAGTGTCGGGGATGCTGATGCGCTGCACATAGTGCATCTCGGGGTCGTCCTTCTGACCGCTGATGACGATGCGCTGCACGGTGTCGCGCGTCTCGATTCTCACTTTGTCGACCTGCTCGAAGACGAGCGTGTCACTCACTTCGGAGGCTCCTGCTCCGAGGGCTGCTCCGCACACGAAGGCTACAGCCACTAAGATTCTTCTATTCATCATGATACTACGAATTTATTCTTACCACGGATTTATCGGATTTAACGGATTATTTTACTACGAATTTTACGAATTATACGAATTATTTTCCACGAATGTCACGAATACAGGATTGAGAGAATAATCCGTTAAATCCGTATAATCCGTGGTTTTAAAATATCATTGACGGGTGCGCTCCCATTGCTCCAGCAGGTCGTCCCAGTCGCGCTGGTCCTCGATGCGCTGTCGCTGGGCGGCGGTGAGGGGCGGCACACCGTGCTTCGTGCGCAGACGGTCGATGTCGGCGGCGGTGTAGCCGCTGCGGTCGCGGCGCTCCTGAGCGGTGAGACGACGGTCGGCACGATATTCGTCGCGCGTCATGTAAACGACGCTGTCCACGTAGATTTCGGTGTGCTCATGGAAGTCCTCGCGGATCTGCTGACCCGTGACGGCATCGTCGCCGCGGTGGATGCTCACCGAGACCTTCAGCGGGGTCGTGATGGCGGCGTCGCCATCGAACACGACATGCTTCAGGTTGCCCTGCGGCACATAGTCGGCATCGGCATCGTCCATGCGATAGACGGCATCGCCCACGACATTCGCGATGCGCGCCTTGACCACGAGCAGGTTCAGGCTGAGGGCCGTGTCGGGCGCCAGGGCATTATAATGGATGCGCAGTTCGCGGTTGAGCGTGTCGCGGACGGCGGTGCCCTGCAGGCCCTTGGCCGTCGCAACGCGGGTGGTGTCGCCGGCGGTCACGACGGTGAAGTGCTTCGGCTCGCGCCGCGCTTTTTCCAAGAAGGTGTAGGGTTTCAGTTCATAGAAGTCCATGAACCGGCCGGGGCGGTCGGGGTGGACCAGATTGCGACCCACGATGACGTCGGCACCGTCGTCCTCATCGCGCCCGTAGCGGATGTCGATGGAACAGATGCCCTCGAAGATGCGATAGAGGCGGAACTCGCGGTCGGCGACCGTGGCCACGCCGTCGTCGGTGTAGCGGTAGTAGGCGTAGAGGCGCACGCTGTAGTTCTTCTGTTTGCTGTAGTCGACGCCCTGCAGGTCCACCTTGCGCCAAATGTCGTCATCGTCGGCATCCTGGCCGCGGGCCGCCGTTCCCACATTGAGGAGCAAGGCCACGAGCACAGTGCGGGCAAAAAGCTTGAGTATATCCATACGGTCGGTCGAGTTAAGTTATGCAAAGGTAAACATAAAAAAGAATTATGAGGCGTTTTCCCGTGTCCTTTTAGAATTATTTTAGATTAAATTGAATATCTTTTAATAAAAAAGCCGTACCTTTGCAGCAAACTTTTCGAAGGGTCGAAAGTAAAGGCGTGATATAACTGTTCGGCCATCCCCCGTTTCACGGGGGCTGTCCGACGAAAGAAATGCACCGAGTCGCTTGCATAGACGGAAAAAAGTGATTAGCTTT
>JAFTGI010000112.1 GCA_017458195.1 Prevotella sp. | reverse complement strand
GGCCCCTCCCTCCCGGGCGGGGCCGGGGGAGGGTCTGCCGTTCCGCCTATCGCGGGTTCGGCGTGACGCCGGCAGTGCGCACCTTGATTGGAATCTGGACGGCGCGCCGCGGGTCGTCGACGCGGAGCATGTCGGTGTAGTACTAGGGCTCGCCGGCGGCATTGATGACGCGGCGCACCACCTCGATGCCGTAGCGCTTGATGTCGTACCAGCGGAGGCCGGCCTGCAACGTCTCGATTCGGCGGAAACCCAGCACGCACTGCAGCATGGCCTCCTTCATCTCGCCCTCGGCCCCGATGTCGAACTTGGGGTTCAGGTGCTTCTTGATGGTGGAACTGATGTGCAGGTCGTCGCTGTAGGAATAGTCGACGTCATTATAAAAGTCGGTAATGAACTGCGGGGTCAGCTCCTCATAGGTGTCGACGATATTCTGCATCCAGACCGTCAGGTCGCGGGCAGCCTCGTCGTAGCGGCCCGTCAGCACGTAGGCCTCGGCGCGGTTCAGCAGGCACTCGTCGGTCGTGAAGGCGGGATAGACCGTGCGGTAATAGCCCGTACCGGCCACGGGGTCGGCATATTCAAAGAGATAGGGCAGTTTCCAGAAGACGGTCTTGTCCAGATTGGTGGCCGAATAGGTGTGGGTGCCTTGGAAATAGTCGGCATTGCCCCAGATGTTGAGGGCCTCGCTGGTCTCGTGGCGGGCCAGATACTGTCCGTGGGAATACTTCGACATGTAGCGGTAGGGCCCGAAGCAGAGGCCCATGGCAGAATAGGCCGTCAGCATGAGCAGGTTGCAGTTGAGCGAGGCGTCGATGTAGTGCTGCGAGAGGGCTTCATAGGTCTGCGTCATCGTGGCCATATAGTCCCAGTCGCGCAGCAGGCTCTCCGGCGCACTGCCCAGACAGAGGTTGGCATATTCGATGGCTTTGTCCCACTGCTCAGCATAGAGATAGAAACGGGCCGCAAACGCATAGGCCGCACGCGGCGTGAAGTGATACTTGGGCACGCTGTAGTTGCTGCCCACCAAGGGGAGCGCCTCCTGCAGGTCGCGGTCGATGTGGCGATAGACATCGGCCAGGGTGCCGCGGTCGGGGTTATACGTGAGCTCGGGGGCTGGGCTGTCGATGTAGACGATGCCGAGGTTCGACTCGGCCGTCGCAGGCGAATAGGCCTGACAGAACATATTGGCCAGCATGAAGTGAGCGTAGGCCCGGCAAAGCAAGGCCTCGGCGCGGCTCTCGGAAAGGGTGGCACTGGCGTTCTCGGCCGACAGCTCGTCGATGTACTGCAAAGCCTGGTTGGCCGTGGCGATGCACTCGTAGCAGTCTTCCCAGAAGTTCTCGGGGCTCGAGTTGTTGGCCTCGGTGACGTCGCGCCAGTAGAACAGCTGGTCCATGAATCGCGACGTGTTGGGATTATTGCTGCCGTAGTCGTCAACGTTGTCGCTCATGAACTCAGCCACGAGCATGGGCTCATTGGTCGGGTAAGCCGTGACGAGCAGCTTCTGCACGTCTTCAATCGTCGTGACCTCCATGCGGTTGTCCGGCATCTCGTCAAGATAGCTGTCGCAGGAAAATAAAAGGAGGGAAAGGAGAAGCAGACCCACCCGCAGCGTACACGTAAACTGCTTAGGCATAGGCACTGCAACACCACCACTGTTGGTGAACTCTGGATCCTGACCGTTCAGCTTCTTGTCGCTGTAGAGCAGGAACAGGTTGGTGGCCTGAAGTTTCAGTCCGAGGGTGGTCAGGCCCAAGCGGGCTACCAGCGTGCGGGGGAAGTCGTAGTTGAGCGAGATTTCCTTCATGCGCACGAAATCGCCCTTGGCCACGCGGGCCGTCGAGTAGTTGTAGGCATTGTAGGCATAACTGAGGTCGGTGTCGTTGCGGTTCTGGCGCGAACTGGCAATGACGGGAATGTCGGTGTACTTCTCGTCGCCGGGCACCATCCAGCGGTTCTTGAACTCCTTCGGCATGGCGGTCAGGTCACTGTAGGTGTTCGAGAAAACGGGGTCGAGCCGGATGACATTGCCGAACGAATAGGTCAGGAACAGATTGAGCGTCAGGCCCTTGTACTTGAAGATATTACCCAGCGATCCCATGTCGGAGGGGTCGATGGTGCCTGAATACTTGAGGAACGCCATCTCCTCGGGGTCGGTCTCCTGGAAATAGATGCCGGTCGTCGTGGTCTGACCGTTGCCGACGCTGAAGGTGGGCAGACCCTCCTTGTTGAGTCCGGCAAAGGGAATGGAGAACAAGCTGTTGACGGGATAGCCCTCAAGGCTGGCCTCGCTCGAACTGGTCAGCAGGTCGATGAGGCGCTTGCGCGACATGAGCCGCGTCACCTTGTTGTGCGTGTGGGAGTAGACGAAGCTGGTGGTCCACGTGAAGTGCTTGTTCTTGATATTCACCGTCGAAAGGCTCACCTCGACGCCGTCGGCCGTCATTTCGGCCGTATTGGCCCGCTGCGTGACGCCGCCACCGGCATAGCCTGCGGTGAAGATGGGGCCGATCAGGTCGAAGTTGTTGCGCTTGTACCAGTCGAAGGTCAGGTTGATGCGGTTGTCCAAGAAACCGGCATCGAGACCGATGCTCAGCTCGTGCTTCTTCTCGTAGGTCAGATCGGCATTGGCCGGTGCGTCGATGACGAGACCGCTCTCGGTGACGCTGGTGAAGGGGCGCCAGAGCGTCGTCGGCACGATGATGGCGGTGGAGTTGGTCACGTCGGAAGGACCGCGGTCGGCCGTCAGCGAATAGCTGGCGCGCAGCGACAGACTGCTCATCACGGGCTCAAGACGCTCGAACCACGTCTCCTCGTCGATGTTCCAGCGGGCCGAGGCGTTCCACGTGGGCAGCCAGCGGGCAGAGCGCGAGCGGCCCATGCGGTTGGTACCCTCGTAGCGGAAGGTGCCGTTCAGGACGTAGCGACGGTTAAACGTATAGGTGGCGTTGACAAAGAAGGCGGCCGTGCGCTCGCGGGTGTCGCTCAGTCCGTAGTAGCTGGTGTTGCGCTCCTGCATCTGCTTGAAGGCCAAATAGTTGAAGTTCGGCAGCATGCCGCTGTCGAAAAGCACGCCCATGTCGGTATTCTCGCTTGAATGGCGCTTGAGCGACGTCACCTCCATACCGGCATAGAGATTCACCTGATGCAGCTCGGCGAAGACGTCGTTATAGCTGCCCGAGGCACGGAAGTTATAGCTGAACATGTTGTTGTCCGTCCGGCGCAGGATGCCGCCTTCGGGCATCACGGAGACGGGCAGTGCATAGATGTTGTCAGGGTCTAAATAAAGATAAGGATTGCGCGAACGGATCGTAGAGTTGTCCATCGCCCGGTAGGCCATGGCCTGGTTGGAGTTTTCGCGGATGAAATGCTCCTGCGAAGTAGTGACGTTGCGGATGGAGCCCAGCGCTACAAGTTCCACCTTGCGGATGGGCTTATACGTCAGCTGTCCCTGCAGGCGGAACTCGTTCGACTTGAGGTCGATGTAGTTGTTGGCCAGCTCGTTGAAAATGTTGAACGGGGCGTAGTTGCGCGTATAATAGGCTTCGGGATCCAGCGCACGGCTGGTGTTCAGCGCGTAGGAATAGGGATTGATGTCGAACGAACGGCTGACACCGCCTGCCACGGGGTCGATGGAGCGCGACAGCGTGCCAGGGGCCTCCTGGTTGCGGAACGACGTACTCGAGATGACCTTCAAGGCCAGCTGCTTCGACAGGTTGAAGTCGGCATTGATGTTGGCCGTGTAGCGCTCCACCTTCGACTGCTTGGTCCAGCCCGGATCCATCAGTGCGCTGACCGATGCGCGGTAGGTGGTCTTGTCTGATCCGCCCTCCATCGAGACGGAGTGGCTGTGCTGTATGGCCGTGGAGAAAAGGCGGTCGAACCAGTCGGTATTGCGATATTCGGCGGCCCGCAGATAATCGGCGATGGCCGCGTCGCTGTTGTCGAGGGCGAACGTCTTGGTCACGGGGTCGTACTGCGACAGCATCTGATACATCTTGCCGTAGATGCCGCTCTCGGAGGTGTTGGCCGTCTCGGCGTAGTTCAGGTAGCCCTTCTGCTGCAGCTCCTGATAGACCGACATCTGGTCCTGCGAGTTCATGATATTGAAGGTGCGATAGGAAGGTTTCAGACGCATGGTGTACTCACCCGTATAGCTGATGCGGTTGTGGCCGGCACGGCCTTTCTTGGTGGTCACGGCTATGACGCCGGCCATTGCGCGCGCGCCATATATTGAGGTGGCAGAACCATCCTTCAGCACCTCGAACGACTCGATGTCGTCGGAGTTCAGGCCGGCAATGGCCGACGAGATGAGCGTGTTGGCATCGCCCGAGGAGAGATCGTCGGCAGAGACGTCGATGACGTCCTCCAGGATGACGCCGTCGACCACCCACAGGGGTTTCGACGCGCCGTAGATGCTCGTGGCACCACGCACGCGAATCTTCGGGGCTGCGCCAAACGTGCCGCTGACGTTCTGGACGGAGACGCCGGCAGCGCGGCCCTCCAAGGCACGGCTGATGTCGGCCACGCCGTCAATCTTGGCGTCGGCAGCGTTCACCTTGGTCGTCGATCCGGTGAACGTGCGCTTATCCACCTTCTGCATGCCGGTGACCACCACCTCCTCGACCATCAGCGCCTGGTCAGGCTGCAAGACGACTCGCATGCCGTTGCGGGGCGACAGTGTCTGTGTGGCCATGCCAACATAGCTGAAAACGAGTTTCTTCCCCTGAGGTACCTCAATGGCAAAGTGGCCGTTGATGTCGGTGGCAGTCCCAGTCTTGCTGCCCTGCACTTGCACCGTAGCGCCAATAGCCGGTTCACCGTCAGATTCCACAACGGTGCCCGTTATCTTCGTTTGCGCAACAGCCGCACTGACGGCCAGCAGCAAAAATATCCACAAAATAGATATTCGTTTATACATATATAGCGTTAATATTAGTTTCTGCTGGTAAGTGGAGATCAGTGTAACTAATCTCCTTTTAATTAACCGGCGCAAAGGTAATAAAAAGAAATGATATTTGCAAGTTTTTTGAAATTAAAATGATTATAAATAAAATATTAGGACACAAAGCGGATTTGTATGCAAATAATATCCGGCGCAGAAGAAAAAAAGTTCAAAAAACTTGGCGGATTCAGAAAAAAGCAGTACCTTTGCACCGCTTTTCGGAAAACCCGAAGCATTCGACGACGTCGCTGCCCGTGATTAAGGCAGTCAAGGCGTCAGAAGGATGTCAGAGCAAAAAACTTTAATCAACAAACAAACCATGTATTTAGATCAAGCTAAAAAGCAAGAGATTTTCACGCAGTATGGCAAGTCGGCCACTGACACCGGTTCAGCCGAGAGCCAGATTGCATTGTTCACCTATCGCATCAAGCACCTCACCGAGCACCTGAAGCAGAACCACAAGGACTTCGCCACGGCTCGCTCACTGACCAAGATGGTAGGTCGTCGTCGCAAGTTGCTGAAGTATCTCTACGAAAACGACATTACTCGCTATCGTGCCATCATCAAGGCTCTCGGTCTGCGTAAGTAATAATCCGAAACAACGTGCCCGCCCGTATGCCGACTCTGGTATGCGGGCGAGTATTTTTTTGATACCACTTATAATGGACATGGGAACCATTAAAAAAGCCATACGGACGCTATTCGTCACAGCAGTGCTACTGGCTCCGACGGTATGCAACGGCCAACAACAACGGAGGCCGGCCACCGACACGTGGGTTGCCGGCAGTGTCGTCGAACAGTCGGACATAGACGCCACTGGACTGGGCCACTGGTTCACCATCGACACCATCAGCGACCAGCTGCTACGCCGCATGAAGGAAGGAAAGACCTGGAAGGCCAACACCCCGGCATGGCTGCGCCACGAGCTGCGCTACCTGAGGATGCTCCACACGGGCACCGACGGACGGACACACAGGGGCGAAATGGTGGTCAACAAGAGGATTGCCGAGCGCACGCTGCGCATCTTCCGAAAGCTCTATGAGGCTGGCTACAAGATTGAACGCATCATGCTGATGGACGAATACGGGGCAGATGACGAGACGGCCATGAGGGCCAACAACACGTCGTCGTTCAACTTCAGGTTCAAGTCGAACTCCAACTCTGAAATCTCCAAACACGGCTACGGGCTGGCTATCGACCTCAACACTCTCTACAATCCCTACGTCAAAGTAATAAAACCAAAGATGCCCGCCAACTATAACTACGGCACGAGGCTGAAGGGATACACCTACGACTTCGAACCGGCTACAGGCGAGCCCTACGCCTTCGACCGCGCCCGGCGCAACGACATTCCCATGAAAATCGACACTGACGACCTGGCCTACAAGCTCTTCACAGCTGAAGGCTTCAGATGGGGCGGCAACTGGCGGCGCCAAAAGGACTATCAGCACTTCGAAATGCCCTGACCACCCCTACCCTTACACTCTGAGTGAAGGGCACCGAACCGACCTTATAGAATCTCGCAATCCGTTTCTAAAATCTCACGCAGCGGAACCATGACAAAGTCCCTCTCCTGCATCAGCGGGTGAGGGATTTTCAGTTTCGGAGTGTCAAGGTGCTGGTCGTCGTAGAGCAGAATATCGATGTCGATGGGGCGGTCATGGTAAATTGAAGATTTAGAATTGAGGATTGAAAGGCGCTCGGTAGCATGTTCGCGGCGCTTGCCCAGCTGACGCTCGATGAGCCGGGTACGGTGGAGGACCTCGATGGGCTTCAACGAGGTTTCGACCATGATGACCGTGTTGACAAAATGATTGCTGGACTCGAAGCCCCAGGGCTCGGAATAGAAGAAGGCTGACCGGCGCCGGATGGTGCCAATCAGCCTCTCAATGTGTCGGTATGCGCGAAGTATAGTCTGCTCGCGGTCGCCAAGGTTTGCCCCCAAGCCGAGATAAACCCGATGGAGCTCCCCCGATGCCGAAGTCAAAACGTCAGTTTCCAATCCTCAATTTTCAATTTTCAATCTTCAATTTTCAATAATTCAATCGTCGAGGATAAGCATGGCGTCGCCGTAGCAACCGAACATGAAATTATTCTTCAGGGCCAGCTTGTAGGCTTCGTAGACCAGGTCGTAGCCGCCAAAGGCTGCCGTAGCCATCATCATGGTCGACTCAGGATGGTAGAAATTCGTAATCAACGAATTGCTCAAACCGAAGTCGTAGGGCGGGAAGATGAACTTGTTGGTCCAGCCGTCATACTCCTTCAACAGACCGTCGGTGCCGACGGCCGACTCCGTGGCGCGCAACGTGCTGATACCCACGACACAGATGCGGTGACCGGCCTGCTTCGAGGCGTTCACCTGCTGACAGGCCTCAGCCGTGATGAGCATCTGCTCGGAGTTCATCTTGTGCTTCGTCAGGTCCTCCACCTCGATGGGATCAAATGAGCCCAGTCCGCAGTGAACGGTGACATAGGAAAACTCGAAACCGCGGATTTCCATCATCTTCATCAGCTCGCGACTGAAGTGAAGGCCCGTCGACGGTGCGGTCACGGCACCCTCGTTCTTGGCAAAGATGGTCTGGAACTGCTCCATGTCGTCGGGCGTGGCGGGCCGGCGGTCGACGATGTAGCGTGGCAGCGGAGCCTCGCCCAAATCAAAGAGTTCCTTCTTGAACTCGTCGTGCGGACAGTCATAGAGGAAGCGCAGGGTGCGCCCGCGCGAGGTAGTGTTGTCGATGACCTCAGCCACCATGGGGCCGTCGCCGTCGAAGAACAGTTTATTGCCGATGCGGATCTTGCGGGCAGGCTCGACGAGCACGTCCCACAGGCGCAGCTCCTCGTTGAGCTCGCGCAGCAGGAACACCTCAATCTTGGCGTCGGTCTTCTCCTTCGTACCGTAAAGACGGGCCGGGAACACGCGCGTGTCATTGAAGATGAATGTGTCGCCCTCGTCGAAGTAGTCGAGGATGTTGCGGAAGGTCATCGGCTGCTCGGTATCATTGCCGTCGGCATCCTTCTTGAACATCTCGATGCGCTCACTCTTGCGGTGGAGCACCATCAGCCGGCACTGGTCGCGGTTATAGATGCGCTCCACGCTGCCATCCTCATTTTCAAAGGCGCGATGAGGCGGATAGAGGGCGATCTGCTCCTCCGGCAGTTTAAACTTAAATTGTGACAGTTTCATATCGTTTCGTTTTCTATTTCTATTGAATCGAGCCACGCAGGAAACTCGTCGAGCGTGATGCAGTCACCGATGCGCACATCGCCGACACGGGTGCGGCAGAGGGCTGTCAGGTAGGCACCGGTGCCGAGGGCCTCGCCGATGTCACGGGCGAGGGCCCGGATATACGTGCCCTTGCTGCACACCACGCGGATGCTGAGCTGCATCGTCTGCGGGTCGAAGGCCGTCATCTCCAGCTCGTCAATTTTCAGCGTCTTGGGCTGCAGTTCCACCTTTTCACCGCGACGGGCCATCTTATAGGCCCTGTGGCCATTGACATTACAGGCCGAGAATTCGGGCGGCACCTGCTGGATTTCGCCCACAAAGCGCGGCAGCACCTCAAGAATCAGTTCACGGGTGATATGCTCGGTCGGATAAGTCTTGTCCACCTCGTGCTCCATGTCATAGCTGGGCGTCGTTGCCCCGAGCTGCAGTGTGGCGGTGTACTCCTTCGTCGCGGCCTGCAACGACTCGATGCGCTTCGTGGCCTTGCCGGTGCACAGGATGAGCACGCCCGTTGCCAAGGGGTCGAGCGTTCCGGCATGCCCGGTCTTCAGCCGCTTGACGTGCAGCTTCTTAGACAACCGGGTGCGCACGAAAGCCAGCGCCCCGAACGACGTCAGGCCGTATGGCTTATTGATATAAAGGATTTCTCCTTCGTGGAAGTTCATTTAGTCAACCATTGCAAGTGAGTGGCCCGTCAGCAGCAGCACGATGATGATGCCGCCGACAATGATGCGATAGACACCGAAGGCCTTGAAGCCATATTTAGTGAGGAAGCCGACAAACCATTTCATGGCCAGCAGGGCCACCACGAACGAGACGACGCAGCCCAGAAGCAGCATCGTGATGTTGTGGGGTGACGCCCAGGAGGCTTCCTCCTTCAGCAGGTCGAGCAGGTCGAGCAGCGTGGCACCGGCCATGGTGGGCACGGCCAGGAAGAAGGAGAACTCCGCGGCCCGCTTGCGGGTCAGTCCCTGGGTCATGCCGCCGACAATCGTGGCCATCGACCGCGATACACCAGGAATGACGGAGATGCACTGATAGAGGCCGATGTTGAAAGCCCGCTTCTCGTTGACCTTGTTCTGCTCGTCGCCCTTGTTGAACAGTCGGTCGCAGAACAGCATGAACACGCCGCCAAGCACCAGCATGACGGCCACCACCTCGACACTGTCGAGCAGCCAGTCGAGCAGCCCCGACTTCTTGGTGGCCAGTCCGATGACCACGGCGGGAATCACGCCGACGATGAGCAGCCAGTAGAAATAGTAGCGGTGCTTCAGCTTCTGGAGCGTCGAGCTGCCCTCAGGCGCCGGACTCTTGTCGAACTGGAAGAAGCGCTTCCAATAGAGGCACACCACCGACAGGATAGCTCCAAACTGGATGATGAACGTGAAGGCATGGACGAAAGGGTCGCCCTGAGGAATGCCGAGCAGGTTCTGGGTGATGATCATGTGGCCCGTCGACGATACCGGCAGGAACTCGGTGAGGCCCTCCACAATGGAGATGATGATTGTCTCAATCCAAGTCATTCGGCCTCCTCCTTGTCCTTGGGCTTATGTACTACGGCATAGATCATCGACACAAAGCCAAACAGGCACACCAGCGGAGCCACCTTGACGCGGCGGGCACTGAAGATGTCGGGATTGAAGGCCGACTCCGATGAGCCGCTGCCCCCCATCAGGATAAACCCGATGATGACGATGAGCATTCCCACAGCCAGCAGGATGAAGTTCATGCGTCCGAATGCAAAGTTTTTCTTGTCCATATTTATCTTTTATCTATTATCTCTTTTATCTTTATTATCTTTATATCTTATACAGCTCTCCCGCCTTCATGCGCAGGAACTTGTTGACCGACAGCAGTGTGCACAGCATCATGATGACAAAGCCGAACACGAACACTGCTGCCGCCGTAATCGCCATCTCAGGCCAACCGATGATGTCCTCGATGCCCGGCTGATAGCGATAGAGCGCATAGGCAACGCCGCCCAGCACACCACAAGCCAGCAGGGCTGCCAGTACGCCTACCGTCATGGCCTGGCGCACGAAGGGCCGGCGGATGAACGACCATCGGGCTCCGACCAGTTTCATCGTGTGGATGGAGAAGCGACGCGCATAGATGCCCAGCCTGACGGAATTGCTGACCAGTGCATAGCAGACAAAAATGAGCAACGCTGCCAGCACCAGCAGAATCAGGTTGATGCGGTGCAGGTTGCGGTTGACGTCCTCAATCTGGTCCTCCTGATAGGCCACATCGGTCACCTGCCGCCACTGCTTCATCAGTTCGGCCGACACCTTGCGCAGCGAGTCTCCGTTAGCATAGTCGGCAGCCATCTGGATTTCGAGCATCGCCTCAAACGGATTGGTGCCCACAAACTCCGAGGGGTCGCTGCCCAGGGCCTCCGTGCCCTCGCGCAGTGCCTGCTCCTTACTGATATAGCTGACATGCCTGGCCCATGGCTGAGCCTCGAGCATCTGGCCCAGGGCAGCACCCTCCAGCACGGGGACGCTGTCGCCCAGCATCACCGTCATGGTCATATTCTCGCGCACATAGGTGGACAGGTTGCGAGCCGTCAGCACCGAAAGCACCACGAGCCCCAACAGGATGAGCACCATCGTGGTGCTGATACACAAAGTTACGACCTGCATGCCATGGCGGCGGCCGGCCGGTTTCTGTTTTTTCTTCATTCGAATGGAGGCATACTATGCCAATTTGACTGCAAAAGTAATAAAAAATCGGGAATCATCGGCAAGTATTAACATTTTTTATCCCATCAATTAACAGAAACGGCAGATAAAACTATTTTACCGACACTGAATACTATTTCAAAGGCTTTGAAATACTGTTCAGTGTCAGTGAATACTATTTCAAAGCCTTTGAAATAATTTTATCTGGTTCTTCACAGCGAACGGAAAGCTAAATGGTCAGGGCAGATTCGTGATTGCGGAGGGCTGACTGGGCAATACGCTCATAGATAAGTCCAAGCTCCGAGAATCGGAAAAGGGCCTGCATGGCGGCTTTGCGAAGTGATGTGTTGGGACTCTGGAGGGCAGCAAGGGCCTGGTCGATGAACTCGTTGATGCCGCGCTCGTTGGGCTCCTGATGCCGCATGAACAGACGTGAGAGGACGTGATAGCCGCACAGCTGCGGGAGGTCGTCGGGCGAGGCGAGCCACTGGAAGGCTTTCTCAGCGGCATAGGGCAGATGCTGGTAGAGATTGAAGGCAGCCTGCTCGGCAATCTCGATGGTATGGGTCTGCTCCATCCAGATGTCGACGACCTCGGAGGGCATCTCGTCGGGCGGCATAATCATCGTAGCGAGAATCTTGCACTCGCGGATGTTCTCCTTCCAGAGGGCGATGGCAAGGCTGTAGTCGGGGCCCAGCTCGTCGGCTTGCTGGCGCAACCGCGGAATGGTGGCCCCCCAGTTGAGATGGTAATCGAGGCCCTTCTGCCGCATCGACTGGGCAACGGCGCCGTCCATCATCAGCCGGAACGACTGTTTAATCTCCTTAACCTTCTGCTGAACTTCATCCATAATTACAAAAGAAGTCTAAATCAGTGTAGCATATTCAGAGCTGTAGCGCAGCATCTGATGGTCGTAGGACTCGGAATAATTAACCTGGAGATCGACGAAATGGCCCTCACGGTCGTAGACGGGCTGGAGCCAAGGATTGATGAAGCCCTTGTATGGAGCCAGGTTAAGCCGCTTGTAGCGCTCGAGCACCTCAGCGTGCAGGTCGGCGTCAACATTGACGGCATACGTCTCAACAAGTGTGCGGGCAGCCTCAAAGTCGCCTGTGCTCTTGATGCGCTGCACCTCGGCCAACAACTGTGCAAAGAGCTGCCGGAGCTCTTGGAAATCAAGTATCTGCAGATAGTGCTTGCCCTCACGACGTACAATCTGCGTATGCCGTGCCCGCTCAAGACACCAGCGGGCGATGAGGGCGCGGTTGCGCATGTGGGCCTCCTCAATCTGACGTCCGGGCTCTATGCGCACCAGCTGGGTCATGAGTCCGTTCATCATGTAGGTGTAATAATGCGACTTGAAGGCCTCCCCGTCGGGCAGAAGACCAAGTTCGACAAGCTTCGGGTCGGCAATGTAATAGAGGCCAAAGAGGTCGGCACGTGCCTCCTCGATGGTGTTGCCGTAGGCCTTGAGGGCGTCAGGGTCCACACCGGGTAGCAACTGGCCGCTGCCATGTCCGAGACATTCGTGGAGGTCGGTGTGCAGGTCGTCGCAGACGTCACCGTAGCGGTCGATGAGGTCGAGCGTGGCTTCGTCTATGACAAACTCCTCGCGGAAGCCATTGCCATGGGCAGCCTTGTTGTAGGCATCAGTGATGTTGCTGATGGTGATGCTCTTGGAACCATGTTCAGCACGTATCCAGTCGGCATTGGGCAGGTTGATGCCGATGGCCGTCGAGGGATATTCGTCGCCGCCGAGCATGGCGGCACAGATGACATTGGCCGAGACGCCCTTGACGACAGGCTTGCGGAAGCGGGGGGCGACGGGCGAATGGTCCTCGAACCACTGGGCATTGCTGCTGATGATGCGTGTGCGGCCGGTGGCCTCCTCGTCAATATATTCGACAAGTCCCTCCCAGGATCCCTTCAGCCCCAATGGGTCGCCATAGACCTCGATGAAGCCATTGATGAAGTCGACGCGCGTGTCGAGCAAGCTGACCCACTCGATGCAATACGAGTTGAAGTGGCGCAGGTCGCCTTCATTATAATAGTTAATAAGGTGGCGGATGACATGCTGCTGGGCGGGCGTCTCAGCCACATTGGCAGCCTTTTCGAGCCAATAGACAATGTGACGGATAGCGTTGGCATAGCGGCCGCGCGACGACCACGTCTCCTCCCGAAGTAAACCGTCCGGCAACTTGACCAGCGTTGAATTCAGTCCATAGGACACGGGTTCGGGGTCGTCAGCATGGAGTTGCTTCTGATTGGCATAGAACTGCTCGGCCTCGGCCTGCGTGATGCCCTCATAGAAATGGCAGGCCGACGTCAGGACGAGGTCGTCGCCGTCAGCCTTGTTGACGCGTTTTGGAAGAATCTCTGGCGAGAAGATGACTGGCTGCAGAAGAAGGAACAAGTCGTCGACCGTCTGGCCCTCGCCGAGTGGCAGCCGACGGGCATCAACCTGATGCATGCATCGGAGCAGATAGTCGGGTGAGAAGCCCGGAACAAACTTTTCGGAGCCGTAATGATGATAGATGCCGCTGGAGAACCAGACGCGCTTGAGATAGACGGCAAGCGCCTGAAATTCTGGTCCGGAACGGTCGATCGTGAGGTCGGTATAGATGGTCTCGAGCACCTTCCGGACCAAAAGGTTGAAGCGCCCGAATTGGTCGAAGGTGATGTCGCGGCCGTAGAGGGTAGCCTGCGAGAGGCAGTAGACGAGCTCTTTCTGCCTGAGGGTCAAGGTCTCAAAGCCATTGAGCCGATAACGTAGCAGCTGAAGGTCGGCAAAACGCTCGTCAGTATAGCAGAAATCATCCTTGACCATCGGACTTTTTCCTTTTAGAAGCCTTTGCCGGCTTCACTTGTACAGCGTGCTGAGCCCTGTATTCGCGGGGCGTGATGCCCATGATGCGATAGAACGAGGCATAGAAGGACTGGCGGTTGGAGAAGCCGACCATGTCGCTGACTTCCTCGATGCGGAGCTTCTGATAGCGCTTGTCAGTGAGGATAGACATCGCCTCCTCAATGCGATATTTGTTTACAAAAGACGTGTAGTTCATGTGAAACTTCACATTGACCACAGCCGAGACGTAGCGGGTGTTGGTGCCCAGGTCAGCTGCCAGTTTCTTGGCTGAGTAGTCCTGGTCTTTGTACTTCTTCTGCATCACTATCAGGTTGAGTATCTTGTCCTTGAGCTCATCCATCAGTGCGGGGCTTACCAACGAGCGGTAGGTGGCCTCCCTTTCTTTTCGTTCTGTAATGTTGTACTTAGTCATAGTTTCCTCCTTTTATTAGGTGCACAGCGAATAATTTCTGCAAATATAGCGTTTTTTTCTGACATATCATCAAACATTTTGGATTATTTATCAAAAAAAACGGGAAAAAGGGTGTTTTGGGGGATATTTTTTGTATCTTTGCAACCTCGAAAGGGAAATTTAAGTGATATTATGCTGATAGACTACAAGAAAGCGAACATCGACCAACAGGACGGACAGCGCATACTGAACGCCGTTGACTTCACCGTCGAGGACGGGGCATTTGTCTACATCATCGGACGAGTGGGGTCTGGCAAGAGCTCACTGTTGAAGACCATCTACAACGAACTGGACATTGACGAGGCCGAGCGGGCAGTGGTGCTGGATTACGACATGACCTCCATCCGAAGAAAAGAGGTGCCGGCACTGCGACGCCAGATTGGCATCGTCTTTCAGGACTTTCAGTTGCTGGCCGACCGCTCGGTCTTCAAGAACTTGTCGTTCGTGCTGAAAGCCACGGGATGGAAGGACAAAGAGGAGCGGCGCCAGCGCATCGAGGAAGTGCTGGAGGCTGTCGGCATGAGCGACAAGAGCCGCAAGATGCCTCACGAGCTGTCGGGCGGCGAACAGCAGCGCATAGCCATTGCAAGGGCCATCCTGAACCATCCCCGCCTGATAGTGGCCGACGAGCCGACAGGCAACCTAGACCCCGAGACCGCAGCGGGCATCATGCACATCTTCAAGGACATCGCCCAGCAGGGGACGGCCGTTGTGATGTCGACCCACAACATGCCCCTACTCGACCAGTTCCCCGGCGTCGTTTACCGCTGCTGTGAAGGACGTTTTGAAGAGGTTACGGGCGATGACCGAAAGATGGAAGCGGTCAGCGACGACAACGAATAAAGCAACAAAAACAAAATACGACAATATGAAAGTGATGAAATTTGGCGGCACCTCTGTGGGTTCGCCGCAACGGATGAAGGACGTGGCAAGACTGGTGACGGCTCCGGGCGAGCCGGTCTTTGTCGTGCTGTCAGCCATGTCGGGCACCACCAACTCACTGGTGGAAATCTCCGACTACCTCTACAAGAAGAATCCTGACGGAGCCAATGAGGTGATCAACAAGCTGGAGGACAAGTACATGCGCCATCTGCCCGAGCTGCTGACAAACGAGCAGCTGCTGACCCAGACGCGCGAGTTCCTGCATGAGGAGTTTCAGTACCTGCGCTCGTTCACCAAGGAGCTGTTCACCTCGTTCGAGGAAAAGAGCATCGTGGCTCAAGGCGAGATGATGTCGACCCACATGATGGCTGCCTACCTGCAGGAACAGGGCGTCAACACCGTGCTGCTGAACGCGCTCGACTTCATGCGGACGGACAAGAATGCGGAGCCCGACCCCGTCTATATCAAAGAGAAGCTGACGGCCCTGATGGAGCAAAACCAGGGGGCTCAGGTCTACATCACACAGGGGTTCATCTGCCGCAACGCTTATGGCGAGATTGACAACCTACAGCGTGGCGGCAGCGACTACACGGCCTCGCTTGTCGGAGCCGCCCTGAACGTTGAGGAGATCCAGATTTGGACTGACATCGACGGTATGCACAACAACGATCCGCGCATTGTGGACAAGACCGAGCCCGTGCATCATCTCCACTTTGAGGAGGCTGCCGAGCTGGCCTATTTCGGTGCGAAGATCCTTCACCCGACGTGTGTGCAACCTGCCAAGTACGCAGGAATCCCCGTCAGGCTTCTCAACACCATGGCCCCCGAAGCCGAGGGCACCATCATCAGCAACGCCACTGAATACGGCAAGATTAAAGCTGTTGCCGCCAAGGACAATATTATCGCCATCAAGATCAAGTCGAGCCGCATGCTGCTGGCTACGGGTTTCCTGCGCAAGGTCTTTGAAATCTTCGAGAGCTATCAGACACCTATTGACATGGTGTGCACCTCGGAGGTGGGCGTATCAATGTCGATCGACAACTCAGCACACCTGGGAGAGATTGTCGATGAGCTGAAGAAATACGGCACCGTGACCGTCGACACGAATCTCTGCGTCATCTGCGTCGTGGGCGATCTCGACTGGTCAAACGTGGGCTTCGAGACCCGCGTGATGGATGCCATGAAGGACATCCCCGTCAGGATGATCAGCTACGGCGGGTCAAACTACAACATCTCGTTCCTGGTGCGAGAGGAAGACAAGCGACGCGCTCTCCAGAGTCTCAGCGACCACCTGTTCAAATAATTAATCATGAAAGGACAATTCCCCATCGACCGGCTTGAGCAGATCAGGACGCCGTTCTACTACTACGACGCCGACTTGCTGCGCCAGACGCTTAGTGCCATCCAGCATGAGGCGGGCAGGCACGAGGGCTTTATGGTGCACTACGCCGTGAAGGCCAATGCCAACCCAAAGGTGCTGCGCATTATCCGCCAGGCAGGACTGGGGGCCGACTGCGTCAGCGGCGGTGAGATTGAGGCTGCCATCAGGGCAGGTTTTCCTGCAGACAAGATCGTCTATGCAGGCGTCGGCAAGAGCGACTGGGAAATCCTCCTGGGACTCGAGCACGACATCTTGTGCTTCAATGTAGAGAGCCTGGCGGAGCTGGAGGTGATCAACCAACTGGCAGAGCGTGAGGGAAAGACAGCACGAATAGCTCTGCGCATCAACCCCGACGTCGGGGCCCATACTCACAGCAACATCACAACGGGACTGGCTGAGAACAAGTTCGGCATTGCCATGCGCGATATGGAGGAGGTCATCGGGCGTGCCGCACAGATGGCGAACGTCAGGTTCGTCGGTCTGCACTTTCACATAGGAAGTCAGATTCTCGACATGGGCGACTTTCAGGCACTCTGCAACCGCATCAACGACCTTCAGCTGCAACTGGAGCGTCATCACGTCCACGTGGAGAGTATCAACGTGGGCGGCGGACTGGGCATTGACTATCAACACCCCAACCGGGTGCCTATGGCTGACTTCAAGGCTTACTTCGACACCTATGCCCGCCGACTGAAGCTGAGGCCTGGTCAGACTTTGCACTTCGAGCTGGGACGTGCCGTCGTGGCTCCCTGCGGGTCGCTCATCACGCGAACCTTATATATAAAAGAAGGTGCAGCTAAGAAGTTCTGCATCGTGGATGCCGGTATGACTGACCTCATCAGACCGGCCCTCTATCAGGCCTACCATAAGATTGAGAACCTGACAAGCGACGAGGAACCGGAAACCTACGACGTGGTGGGCCCCATCTGCGAGTCGAGCGACGTCTATGCCAAGCAAATCGACCTGAACCGCTCTCGGCGCGGTGACCTCATCGCCATCCGGTCAGCCGGTGCATATGGCGAAATCATGGCCTCTGGCTACAATTGCCGTCCACTGCCAAAGGGATACATCAGCGACGAATTGATATGACAACAAGAGTGCTTCACATCTTTCCGAAGAACGACAGCATGACAGCCAACTACGTGACCATGCTGACACAGGCCTTGGGCGACAGGATTGCTTCCACGGCTACGGACGATCTTCAGGAGGCGAAGCACATCATGAAAGAGCAAAAGCCCGACATCCTTCATCAGCATGGCCTGATTGCATGGGCCTCTCAACTTGAACTGAAGACTACGAGAAAGATCATGACGCCCCACGGCCAATTGACCGATGGGCAAGGAGTCTATGTCGTCATAGCCCGAAGCGATATCGAGGCCCGTCAGATAGAGAACAATCCAAGAATTGAAATCGTCCGCAACCCATTGGTGACTAAGACAGTACGACCTGAGGACACTGCCGAAAGAATGATGCGGATCTACCAAAAGGTGATGAACTCCGACGTGCTGACATTCTTGAGCGACAACTCCCGACAAGCCATGCATCTGCTGATGAAGGTGGCACTCTGCGGCGACCGCCAATGGATTGAAGGAAAGGAGCTACCAGCTGAGCCACAATGGCAACTGCTCTACAACTACACCTGGCACGAAGGGGTCAGCGCCCTACTCGACCGGGGGCTGAGCCTTATGGGTCTGCAGATTCCTCCGCACACGACACCCGTCAGCTATCTGCCGGAAGTGTACGAACGACCGGCCTCGAGGCCCAAGGCCAGCATTGTGGAACTGCTGAAGGAAGTGGAACGGCAGATGCGCCAAGGACGGCTGGAACTGATGCTGCTGTGCGACTTGCATCAGGCTCTCAGACATCCATCACTCGACGAAGAAAAGCTTCTCAAAGAACTTGAAGCAGAAAAGCTAATCACCCTGTTCACCAGCGTATTAGAAATATTAAAAGAAGAACTATTGCTCGACGAAGGCTATATGCCGTGTGTGCCAGTGAACAATCGGACAACGGCACAGCTTAGGACGAGCCTGACCAATCACTTGAAAATATGAATACTGACGAGAAATACCTCCATCTGCTCTCGAACTCCTTTCCCACGGTGGCCGATGCTGCCCGCGAGATTATCAATCTTGAGGCCATCTTGAATCTGCCCAAAGGGACGGAGCACTTCCTCGCTGACCTGCATGGTGAATACGAAGCGTTCCGCCATGTGCTCAAGAATGCCTCCGGCAACATCAAGCGCAAGGTGGGCGAAATATTCGGCAACACCATCCGGGAGTCGGAGAAGAAGGAACTATGCACTTTGATTTACTATCCCGAACAGAAACTCGAGCTGATAAAAACCAACGAGGAGGACCTGGAGGACTGGTACCGCATCACAATCCACCAGCTGGTGCGTGTCTGCCGCGACGTCTCGTCAAAATACACACGTTCGAAGGTGCGCAAATCATTGCCGACGGAATTCTCGTACATCATTGAGGAACTGCTCCATGAGCGCACCGACGACCAGGACAAGGCGGCCTACGTGGCCGTCATCGTCGACACCATCATCTCAACGGGACGAGCCGACGCCTTCATCATTGCCATTTCAAAGGTCATCCAGCGACTGGCTATCGACCAGTTGCACATCCTGGGCGACATCTACGACCGAGGTCCGGGAGCACACATCATCATGGACACGCTGGAGCAATACCACTCGTGGGACATCCAGTGGGGCAATCACGACATTCTCTGGATGGGTGCCTGCGCCGGCAACAATGCCTGCATCTGCAACGTCCTGCGTCTGTCGCTGCGCTATGCCAACCTGACGACACTCGAGGAAGGCTACGGCATCAATCTTGTGCCGCTGGCTACGTTTGCGCTGGACGTCTATGGCGATGACCCCTGCTCCGAATTCATTCCGAAAGTGCTACGAAAAGACGGTCGTATGGACGAAAAGACCCTTCAGCTGACCGCCAAGATGCACAAGGCAATAGCCATCATCCAATTCAAGGAGGAAGCCCGCATCTTCCATCGCAGGCCGGAATGGCAGATGGAAGACCGCTGTTTACTTGAGAACATTGATTTCCAAGAGCACGTTTGCACTATAGGCGGTGAGAAATATGCAATGAAATCTTGCTGCTTCCCGACGGTCGACCCGAAGAATCCTTCAGCCCTCACAGCTGAGGAGGAAAGCCTGATGCAAAAGCTACACCACTCATTCCGTGTATCGGAAAAGCTCAGAAAGCATATCCGCACGATCCTGAGCCATGGGTGCATGTACAACGTCTGCAACCAGAACCTCCTGTTCCACGCATCGATTCCGCTGAACGCCGACGGCACCCTGAAGGAGGTTGAAATCTTAGGCAAGGCATACGCAGGAAGGGAACTGATGGAGTTCACCGGCCAGCTGATACGTGCCGCTTTCGAGAACGACACCCCGGCAGAGATCAAAGCCTTTGCCAAAGACTACTTCCTCTACCTTTGGTGCGGCAAGGACTCCCCTTTGTTCGACAAGTCAAAGATGGCAACCTTCGAGCGCTATTTCCTTGAGGACAAGGCCACTTACCATGAGGAGAAAGGCAACTACTTCAAGCTGCGCGACTCACAGGACGTATGCGACCGCATCCTCGACGCCTTCAGCGTGAAGGGAGAGACGCGCCACATCATCAACGGCCACGTGCCAGTGCATGCCGGCTCAGGCGAGAACCCCATCAAGGCCGGCGGACGGCTGATGGTCATCGACGGTGGCTTCTCGGAGGCCTACCACAAGGAGACCGGCATTGCCGGCTATACGCTGGTTTACCATAGCCGCGGGTTCCAACTCGTTCAGCATGAACCTTTTACGAGTGAACGGGACGCCATCATCAGAGGCACCGACATTAAGTCGACCACTCAGATTGTGGAGATGTCCACCCATCGCATGCTCGTCGCCGACACCGACAAGGGCACAGAACTGCGCTCACAGATCGCCGACCTGAAAGACCTGCTGTACGCCTATCGACACGGCATCATCAAGGAGAAACGTTCATAAAACAATACTACTAACAAATACAAATTACTGAAAACCTATGGTTACATTCACAATGATTCTTCAGCTCCTCATCGTATTGGGAGCGCTGTGGGTGGGCTCTCGTTACGGTTCGCTCGCACTTGGCGCCATTTCCGGCATCGGACTGGCTATTCTCGTTTTTGGTTTCAACCTGAAACCAGGCACTCCTCCTACCGACGTCATCTATATCATCATTGCGGCCGTCACCTGCGCTGGCATCATGCAGGCCTCCGGTGGCATGGATTGGCTCATTCAGATTGCCGAGCGGCTGTTGCGCAAGCATCCTGACCGCATCACCTTTTTGGCTCCGCTGACCACCTTCTTCCTGACCGTATTGGTTGGAACGGGCCACGTTGTCTACACCCTGATGCCGATTATCTGCGACATTGCCCTGAAGAAAGGCATCCGCCCGGAGCGACCCTGCGGCGTGGCCTCGATCGCATCGCAGGTTGGCATCACTTGTTCGCCTATTGCAGCAGCAGTCGTCGCATTCGTAACAATCTCCAACGCAAACGGTTTCGACGTCAACATTCCCGGAGTGCTCATGGTCAGCATCCCAGCCTGCCTGTGCGGACTCATGGCCGCCGCAGCAGCCAGTTATCATCGCGGCCTCGACCTTGACAAGGATCCTCAGTTCCAAGCCAAGCTCCAGGATCCTGAGCAGCGTGCCTACATCTATGGCAATAATGCGACTACGCTTGATCTCAAGATTACGCGTGAAGCCAAGAATGCTGTCTTCATTTTCCTGGGCGCCCTGGCCGTCATTGTGATGTTCGCTATTTTCCCAGGCCTGCTCCCTTCATGGGACGGCCAGTCACTGAAGATGAACATCGTCATCCAGATCGTGATGATTTCGGCAGCTGCCCTGATGATCATCTTCTGCAAAGCCCAGCCGAAGAAAGCGGTTGCCGGACCTGTGTGGCAGAGCGGCATGGTGGCTGTGGTGGCTATCTACGGCATTGCATTGATTGCCGACACTTACTTTTCGAACTATATGGCAGAAATACAGGTGATGCTTGAGGACATCGTTGCCCAATATCCCAGGTCGATTGCCATCGTGTTCTTCCTCGTGTCCGTACTGATCAACTCGCAGGGTGCCGTCGTCGTGGCTATGTTGCCTCTGGCATACAAGCTGGGCATCGAAGGTCCTGTGCTGCTGGGTGTGCTGCCCAGCGTCTACGGCTACTTCTTCATCCCCAACTACCCCAGCGACATCGCAACCGTCAACTTCGACCGCTCAGGCACGACTGTCATTGGCAAGTATCTGCTCAACCACTCGTTCATGATGCCCGGCCTGATCTGCGTCTTTGTATCGACGATCGTGGCATATATACTGTCGATGATGATCTACTAAGACGTCTTGAATAAAAGAAGTACCGCTTTGGAGCAAGAGAAACGGTACTTCTTGCCAAGAGAAGTGCCGCTTCTTTGAGGGAAAAGCGGCACTTCTTTCAATATATGAGGGCATAAAATTTGGCTATTTCGTTTTAATTATGTACCTTTGCATACCAAAATTACTTTTAAATACAAATCTAAGATGATCAAAAAAGCAGTTCTCATAGGTTTGGCAATGATACCAATGGCCCTCATTGCCCAAAGTTTCGATTTCGACATGACCCGCCAGCAACCTACTTACAACGAGCACGACGGCTATGGCTACGACTTGCTGCCAGCCCCCAATGTTAAGAAGCCGACGGCTGACCCATTCTACTTTTCTGTGCGTGTACCTGATGGCAACTATAGGGTGCGCGTCGTCCTGGGCGGCATCAAGAACTCGAGCACAACAGTCCGGGCAGAAGGCCGGCGCCTGATGATGGACAATGTGACGACAAAGAAAAAGAAGGACACTAAGACGATAGAGTTCACCGTCAATAAGCGTTCACCGCTGATTGAAGGCGACAAGCGCGTGAAGATCAAAGACCGCGAGAAGGATTATCTGGCATGGGACGACAAGCTGACGCTGGAGTTCAACGGCGACCAGCCGGCCGTGCAATCCATCCATATTGAGAGAGACGATAAGGTGCCTACGGTCTACCTCTGCGGCAATTCTACAGTTGTCGACCAGAACAATGAGCCCTGGGCCTCCTGGGGACAGATGATTACCCGCTGGTTTGGTCCCGAAGTGGCTATTTCGAACCATGCTGAGAGCGGACTGACGGCCCGCACGTTCATTGGCTCATTCCGTCTGGACAAGATTCTTCAGACGCTGAAACCCGGCGACTATGTGTTCGTGGAGTTCGGTCATAACGACGAGAAGGAGAAACGCCCGGGCGACGACGCGTGGTATCACTACGTCTATCAGTTGAAGATTTTCATCGACCAGGTGCGTCAGAAGGGTGCACAGATCGTCTTCTGTACACCGACGCAACGCCGCCAGTTTGAAAATGACAACAAGACCATCCGAAACACGCACGGCGACTTCCCTGCCGCCATGAAGCAAGTGGCAGAGCGCGAGCAGGTGCCCCTGATCGACCTGAACCAGATGACTAAGACATTCTTCGAGGCGCTGGGCTACGAGAACTCCAAGCGGGCCCTGGTGCACTACCCCGCCAATACGTTCCCCAACCAGCCGAAGGAACTGGCCGACAACACCCACTTCAACCCTTACGGTGCCTACGAAGTGGCTAAGTGCGTGGTGATGGGCATCAAGCAGCTCAAGCTGCCCCTGGCCGACTATCTACGCTCCGACTGGCGCGACTTTAATCCCGCCAGGCCCGACGACTGGAAGACGTTCAAGTGGGCTCCCGCCCGCAATGCGGACTTAGTGAAGCCTGATGGCAATTAACCAGTGGCCAGACAAGTAACTGACACAAAAAGGAAAGCAATGAAGAAGAAACTGACAATTCTGTTATTGGCCATGACAGCCCTAACTGCCTATGCACAGTCATGGCCGACACCCACGACGGAAGCGAAGCCTGGACTGCGATGGTGGTGGCTTGGGTCAGCTGTTGACAAGGAGAACTTGAAGTGGAATCTGCAACAATATGCCAGCCATGGGGCAGGCGCAGTTGAGATAACCCCCATTTACGGCGTACAAGGCAACGAGGCGAACAATATTCCCTTCCTGAGCGACCGATGGATGGAAATGCTTCGATTCACTGAAGACCAAGCCGCCCACAACGGCATTGAGGTCGATATGGCAACGGGCACAGGATGGCCATTCGGCGGCCCGTGGGTGCCGCTGGAGGAGAGCGCCTGCAAGGTGGTATTCGTCGACAAGGAAGTAGCCCTCGATGAAACAGTTGACCTCTCGGCACCTGACAAGGAACGTAATAATGCATTTCTGAACAAAGTGATGCTTTATGGCGACGGGAAAGTCCAAGATGTCACCAATGAGGTTCAGAATAACCTTTTACATGCTTCTACCTCCGGCAGAGTCATTGCCGTATATATCAAATATGGCGTTATGAAGGTCAAGCGGGCAGCTCCCGGCGGCGAAGGACTGGTCATCGACCATTTCGACAAGAAAGCCGTAGCCAACTATCTGAAGCATATCGAACAAGCTTTCGAGCGTACGCATACACCTTATCCCCACACGTTCTTCAACGACTCTTATGAGGTTGAAGCGGCAACGTGGACACCTACCCTCTTTGATGAGTTCGAGAAGCGCCGTGGCTATAAACTTGAAGAACACCTGCCGGAGCTGATTGCCTATGAGCCGAAAGTGCTGAGCGACTATCGTGAGACACTCGGCGACCTGCTCCTCGAGAACTTCACTAACCAATGGACAGCTTGGGCACACCGGCATGGGGCCATCACCCGCAACCAGGCGCATGGCTCGCCAGCCAACCTGATTGACTGCTACGCTGCTGTCGATATTCCTGAGATTGAAGGGTTTGGCCTCTCCGACTTTGGCATCAAGGGATTAAGGAAAGACCCCGGCAAGACGCGCAAGAACGACTCAGACTACTCCATGTTCAAGTATGCGCCATCAGTGGCCCACATCTGCGGAAAACCATACACGAGCAGCGAGACCTTTACCTGGCTGACCGAACATTTCCGTACGAGCCTGTCACAACTGAAGCCCGACATTGACCTGATGTTCTGTGCCGGCGTGAACCACATGTTCTTCCACGGCACATGCTATAGCCCCAAGGACGACGAATGGCCAGGCTGGAAGTTCTATGCCTCCATCGATATGAGTCCGACAAACTCCATCTGGCGCGACGCCCCCTATTTTACGCAATACGTGGAGCGTTGTCAGAGTTTCCTGCAATGGGGACAGCCCGACAACGATTTCCTGGTGCTTCTGCCCGTACGCGATGCCTGGAAGAAGCCGACTGGCAACTGCTCATGCAGTTCTCAATCCATGCCATGGGCAAACTGATGCCTGAATTCCGCGACGCCATCCTTGACATCGACAAGGCAGGCTTCGACTGTGACTACATCTCAGAACGACTGTTGATGCAGACCACCTGCAAGAATGGAAAACTCGTCACAAGCGGCGGTACCATCTATAAAGGTCTGATCATACCGGGCAGCGGCGAGATGCCTGAAGCCGTCAAAGAGCACATCCGCCTATTGAAGGCACAGGGAGCCCATATCATTTATGGCATTGCCCCATCGGCTATGGCCGAATCGGCCAAGGCTGAGCCGATGAAGACCGAATTAGGCCTGAAAGCCATCCGGCGCAAGAACACTAACGGCTATCACTATTTCATGGCTAACCTGACCCCACAGGATATTCATAAGCGCGTGAAACTTGCAGTCGACTTCAAGGGTGCCATATGGTTTAATCCTCTTAACGGCGACATCACCGAGGCCCAATTCGATGCCAGTGGCATTGACATCAGCCTCAGGAGCGGCGAGTCGATGATTCTGCAAACCTTTGATGAACCACTGCCGTCAAGTGAGAAAGGCCAAACGGCAAATGACAACACCCGCTGGAACATCATTGAGATTGAAGGCCCCTGGACGCTCAGTTTCATGGAAGAATCCCCCAAGGTTGAAAACACCTATCAGCTGAGCCGTCTGCAAACGTGGGAGTCCCTTGATGAAAGGACCAAAGTGACGATGGGCACGGGCGTCTACACTACGCGCTTCAAACTCTCGAAGAAGGAAGACCCGAAAGGCCCTTGGCTGATAGACCTTGGAGACGTCCGTGAGTCGGCTCGCGTCTACATCAATGGCCAGTATATTGGTTGCGCATGGTCTGTGCCTTTCGTGCTCGACACCAAAGGCACACTGAGGACAGGCATGAACGAGCTACGCATCGAAGTGACCAACCTGCCAGCCAACCGCATTGCCGAATTAGACCGACAAGGCTGGAAATGGCGCAAAATGGAAGAAATCAATGTTGTGGACATCAACTATAAGAAAACACTTTACGACCAGTGGGAGCCGATGCCCAGCGGTCTGAACTCAAAAATTAAACTATTTAGGAAATAACGATTTTATCACATTATGGCTACACAGAAAGAGGTACATAAACACCATCACACACATCACATGGACAACGCAAGCCGTTTTAAGTATGAGAGTCTAAAAGCCATCAAACGGCGTAAGCAAATAGCAAAATGGGGATTTCGCCTGCTCTTTGCCCTGGCAGTCCTATCGGTTATTGCCCTCATAGCCGTTTATATGATTGACTGACTATCACGATCGGCCAGCACGCGGAAATGACTCCGCATCTTGTGGAGCCGTTCCATATTGAGTTCATCAACCTCTTTCCCGGTAGGCTCTATCAGGCAACTGCCGCCCTCATATGACGTGAAAGGATCGTGGCCAATACGATTGACCGCAGCGACATAGCACTGATTCTCGATAGCCCTTGCCCTGACGAGGGTATCCCATGCCAATTGGCGTGAAGCAGGCCAGTTGGCGACATAGATAATGGCGTCGTACTCGCCTGCCCTCCCCCAACGCGAGAAGACGGGAAAGCGCAGGTCATAACACGTCTGGAGAAGGAAGCGAACCCCTTGCCACGGGGCAATGACGGGCTCACTCCCTGCCGTATAGTGGGCATCCTCGCCACCGTGTGTAAAGAGGTGATGTTTGTCGTAAAAAACGACACTGTCAGGTGTGACGAAATAATGCCGGTTGCGATAGCTTCCATCTTCGGCCACCCTGACCGCAAGGCTTCCACTAAGCGCGCAGTTGTGCTCAAGAGATGTGGTCTTCATCCATTTCAGAGCGAGCGATTTGTCTTCATCTTCCGCAACGCTCTCAGGTTCAACGGAGAACCCTGTCGACCACATCTCTGGCAGTATATAGAGATCAGCTGGCTCACTTGATGCCACGACACGCTCGGCCTCAGCCACGTTCTTCCCTGGATTGGCCCAAGCCAGATCCATTTCCATCAGACACACTTTCATAAGTAAAAATCTTTCGTAAGTTCATTATACCATTGGGAGCCGATGACGCCTTCACCTCTGTCCAGTTCGCCCGCATGCTTCCCAAACGACAGCAGATAGCGACGAGGCATTTTATGAGGCGTTGTCTTCACAGCCCATTCCCGAACCTTGAAGAAGCCTTGTATCACGGCCTCTGTTTCCAGTCTCGCTTTGCAGTCGAACGGAATAACAACCGACAACTCACCATCGTCAGTCAACAATCGCCAGGCATTAGCCATCAGGTCGGCATACGACAAGGTTGCAGCATGCCGGGCCAAGGTTCGCTGACTGTCAGGACATTCGAGTGAATCGACGAAATAAGGCGGATTGCACACAATAGCATCAAGAGGTTGGGCAAAGAGACATTTTACGTCAGTTTGCTCAATAGAGACCCTCTCCGCGAAAGGCGATGAAGCTGCGTTAGCTTTAGCCTGAAGGACAGCATCGGGATCAATGTCGATGCCCAGTACCTGAGCTGACGGGAACCGTTGGGCCATCATTAAGGCAATCAGCCCCGTCCCCGTGCCAATGTCGAGCACTCGGCAACCTCCCCTCGCCCAGGCGCCGAGGAGTGTTCCGTCAGTACCGACCTTCATGGCACACCGCGCCTGACTGACAGTGAACTGCTTAAAGCGAAAATAGTCGTTGGCCATTTTAAATCGAGGCAAAGTTACTAATTATTTGTTAATTCTCAATTCCTAATTCTTAATTCTTAAATTTATTTAGTACCTTTGCACCCCAATTAGAAGTCAGAACGAAAAGAAATGAGTGATAATCAGAATAACAACGCATTCTCAATGATTGCCGATATTGACGGCGACTTCACAGATTTAATGGACGTTGACGTGCCAAGCGAACTCCCAATCCTGCCTGTCAGAAACCTGGTGCTGTTTCCCGGCGTGGTTGATCCCATCCTGATAGGACGCGACTCGAGCATGAAGCTCATCCGGCGGGCCGAGCGTGCAGGCGGTATCATTGGCATCGTCTGTCAGAAGGATCCTGACGTGGAGGAGCCCGACACAGAGGATCTCTATGAGTATGGCATCTTTGCACGCGTCGTTAAGCATGTCACCCTGCCCAACAATGCGGTGACAGCCATCCTGCAAGGGCTGGGGCGCCTGCGGCTGGTCAGACTGACGAAGGACACCCCCTATCTGCATGGAGAGGTGCAGTCGGCACCCGAGCTCATGCCCGACAAGCACGACAAGGAGTGGCGCACGGCCATGGACGATCTGCGCCGCATGACCCGTGAATATATCTCCGTCAGCGACGACATCCCCGACGAAGCCAATTTTGCAATCAGCAACATCTCGAACGACGTGATGGCCCTCAACTTTGTGTGTACCAACATGCCGTTCAGCATTCAGGAAAAGGTGAAGCTGCTCAGCATGGAATCGGTCAAGGAACGTCTTTTCAGCACCATGAAGGCTCTCGACCGCGAAATCAACCTTCAACGACTGAAAGCCGATATTCGCAACAAGACCCGCCAGGACATTGACGAGCAGCAGAAGAACTACTTCCTGCAGCAGCAGATTAAGAATCTGCAGGCTGAGATTGGTAACGAAAGCTCACCCGAGCGCGACAAGCTGCTTGAGAAAGCGGCAAAGAAAAAGTGGAGCGACGATGTAGAAAAGCAATTCTACAAGGAGATTGAGAAGCTCGACAGCCTTCAGACTCAGTCGCCCGACTACAATGTCCAGCTGAGCTATCTACAGACATTTGTGTCGTTACCATGGAATGAATACACCACTGACGACCTCAACCTGAATCGAGCTCAGAAAATTCTCGATCATGACCATTACGGCATGGAGAAGGTCAAGGAGCGGATTCTGGAATATATGTCAGTGCTGGCCCTTCGCGGCGATCTGAAATCCCCCATACTCTGTCTGTATGGTCCTCCGGGCGTGGGCAAAACCTCGCTGGGTAAGTCGATTGCCGGTGCCATGAAGCGCAAGTATGTCCGCATGTCGCTTGGCGGCCTTCATGACGAAGCAGAGATTCGCGGTCATCGCCGTACCTATGTGGGGGCAATGCCGGGACGTATCCTGAAAAGTATTCAGAAGGCAGGTTCCAGCAATCCCGTCTTCATTCTTGACGAAATTGACAAGGTCACCCAGGCAACGGTCAATGGTGATCCCGCTTCAGCCCTGCTCGAGGTGCTCGACCCTGAGCAGAACAACGCGTTCCACGACAACTATCTGGACGTCGACTACGATCTTTCAAAGGTGCTTTTCATTGCGACGGCCAATAATCTCTCGACCATTCCCCGCCCGCTGCTCGACCGCATGGAGGTCATCGAGGTCAGCGGCTATATCACTGAGGAGAAAATAGAGATTGCCAAGCGCCACCTCATTCCCCGCGAACTGGAGAACACAGGCATGAAGCAACTCGCACAGAAGCCCAAGTTCAACAAGGCCTCTATCGAGAAAATCATTGAGCAGTATACACGCGAAAGTGGCGTCCGCCAGCTAGAGAAACAGATAAACAAAGCCATGCGCAAGATGGCCTACAAGTATCAGGTTGACGGCGAGCACATCGAATGGAAGGTGACACCCGAGTCACTTGAGGGACTGCTCGGCAAGCCTCCCTTCTATCGTGACATTTATCAAGGTAACGATTATGCGGGCGTAGTGACAGGCTTGGCATGGACAAGCGTTGGCGGCGAAATACTGTTCATTGAGACCTCGCTCTCGAAAGGAAAAGGCGCCAAGCTCACACTGACTGGCAACCTCGGCGACGTAATGAAGGAGTCAGCCGTTCTGGCCCTGGAATATGTGAAAGCCCATACTGACTTGCTAAGCATTGACTATCGCATCTTCGACAACTGGAACATTCATATCCACGTGCCTGAGGGTGCCACCCCCAAGGACGGCCCCTCGGCCGGCATCACGATTGCCACCTCGATAGCCTCTGCCCTGACTCAGCGCAAGGTCAGGAAAAACACAGCCATGACAGGTGAGATAACCCTGCGCGGAAAAGTTCTTCCCGTAGGTGGCATCAAGGAAAAGATCCTGGCAGCTAAGCGTGCCGGCATTACCGACATCATCATGTGCCGTGAGAACGAGAAGGACATACAGGAGATTCCTGAAATCTATCTGCGTGGCGTCAGTTTCCACTACGTTGAAAACATTCAGGACGTATGGGATTTTGCATTGACCGACGAGATAGTCGACAAGCCCATGGACTTCACTATTGAAGAAGAAAAGGAGCAGAAGAAATGAAGTTCGAACTACAACATACCGATCCCTACAGCTCCGCCCGTGCAGGTCTGATTACGACAGACCATGGACAGATTCGGACGCCTATCTTTATGCCTGTCGGTACTTGCGGTTCGGTGAAAGGCGTTCACTTTTCGGAACTCCGCGAGCAGGTGAAGGCCCAGATCATTCTTGGCAACACCTACCATCTTTATCTGCGTCCAGGACTTGACACCCTGCGGAAAGCAGGCGGACTACATAAGTTTAACACATGGGATCGCCCTATCCTGACCGACTCTGGCGGTTTTCAAGTGTTCTCACTGACCGGCATCCGGAAACTGAGGGAAGAAGGGTGCGAATTCCGTTCGCACATCGACGGTTCCAAGCATGTATTCACGCCGGAAAATGTGATGGACACGGAGCGCATCATCGGTGCAGACATCATGATGGCCCTCGACGAATGTCCCCCTGGCCAAAGCGACTACCAGTACGCCAAGAAGTCGCTCGGGCTCACACAGCGCTGGCTGGACCGGTGCATCAAGCGCTTCAACGAGACCGAGCCGCTCTACGGACACCATCAGGCCCTGTTCCCCATCGTGCAGGGTTGCACGTTCAGGGATCTTCGCCAGGAAGCAGCCAAGTACGTGGCAGACAAGGGTGCAGAGGGCAATGCCATCGGCGGCTTGGCTGTTGGCGAACCCACGGAGGTGATGTACGAAATGATTGAAGTGGTGAACGACATCCTGCCCAAGGACCGTCCCCGCTACCTGATGGGGGTCGGGACGCCGCAGAACATTCTGGAAGCCATTGAGCGCGGCGTCGACATGTTCGACTGCGTGATGCCCACCCGCAACGGCCGTAACGCCATGTTGTTCACCTACGACGGAACGATGAACATGCGCAACAAGAAGTGGGAACAAGACTTCACACCAATAGACCCGGATGGCTGCGACATCGACCGACTGCACTCAAAGGCCTACCTGCACCATCTATTCAAGGCCCAGGAGCTGCTGGCCCTTCAGATTGCCTCCATCCACAACCTGGCCTTCTATCTGCGTCTTGTCGGCGATGCCCGCCAACATATCGAGAAGGGCGACTTCAGTCAATGGAAGCGCTCAGTCATTGAAAACCTGGGACGGCGCCTATGAAGAATCCTCTCGGCAAACTGCTCACCCGACTTGACCGATACATCATCAGCAAGTTCATCGGCACGTATATCTACTCCATCGTGCTGATTATCAGCATATCCATCGTTTTCGACTTCAACGAGAACATGGCTAAGTTTGCCACTTACCATGCACCATGGCGCGCCATCATCTTCGACTATTACGCCAACTTCGTTCCCTATTTTGCCAACCTTTTCTCGCCGCTATTTGTCTTCATTGCCGTCATCTTCTTCACCTCGAAGTTGGCCGGCAACAGCGAGATCATTGCCATGCTGGCCTGCGGAACGAGCTTCAAGCGACTGATGCGGCCCTACATGCTGTCAGCCGCCCTCATTGCCGCCCTCAACTTCTATCTTGGCGCCTATATCATCCCCCACGGCAACATCGTAAGGCAGAACTTCGAGACGCTCTACAAGAACAAGAAGAAAAACACATCGGCTTCCAACGTGCAGTTGCAGGTGGGGCCCGGCATCATCGCCTACCTGCAGCAATACGATAACAACATCAAGCGAGGATACGGCTTCTCGCTCGATAAGTTTGAAAACAAGAAACTCGTCAGCCACATGACGGCCAACGTTGCACAATACGACACGATTGCCGACGAGCGTTACCACTGGAAGCTCGTAAATTACAAGATTCGCACGCTCAAGGGGCTTCGCGAAAAGATCGAAACCGGCGCCGAGCTCGACACCCTCATCATGATGGAGCCCATGGACCTTGTTTTCTCTAAAGGTCAGCAGGAAACGTTCACGTCGCCCGAACTGAAGCGCTATATTTCAAAGCAGCAGGAACGCGGCTCGGTCAACGTCGTGCAGTACGAGGTGGAATACCATAAGCGAATTGCCACATCCTTTGCCTCCTTTATCCTGACCATCATCGGAGCTTCACTGTCGTCGCGAAAGCGCAAGGGAGGCATGGGCCTCTATCTCGGCATCGGACTGGCCCTCTCGTTCACCTACATCCTGCTCCAGACCATCAGTTCTACCTTTGCCATCAATGCAGGTTGGCCGGCATGGCTTGCGGCCTGGCTGCCCAATTTCATATATGTATTCATCGCCTATTTCTGCTATAGGCAAGCGCCTAACTAAGGGAAAAGTAAAAAGGTAAAAAGGTAAAAAAGTAAAAAGGTAAAAAGTGAAAAGTGAAAAGTGAAAAATGACATTTGAAGAAACTAAACTCAATGACAATATTCTGGATGCGCTCTACGACATGCACTTCGACGAGATGACGCCCATCCAGGAACGCTGCATACCCGAAATACTCAACGGACACGACGTGCTCGGCGTGGCACAGACGGGCACCGGCAAGACTGCCGCCTACCTGCTGCCCATCCTCTCGCTGCTCGACGACGGTGGCTACCCTGAGGATGCCATCAACTGCGTAGTCATGTCACCCACACGAGAGCTTGCACAGCAAATCGACCAGGCCATGGAAGGCTTCAGCTACTATCTGGACGACGTGTCGTCGATAGCCGTCTATGGCGGCAACGACGGCACCCGCTTCGACCAGGAAATGAAAGGACTTCGCGGCGGAGCCCCCGTTGTCATCGCCACCCCCGGGCGATTGCTTAGCCATCTGAAGGTGGGCAACCTCGACCTCTCGCGCACCTCCTTCTTTGTGCTCGACGAAGCCGACCGCATGCTTGACATGGGCTTTTCTGACGACATTCTGCAGATCAACGCCCTGCTGCCCCGCAACTGCCAGCGCGTGATGTTCTCAGCCACCATGCCGGCAAAGATTCGCGAGCTGGCCGTCACGCTGCTTCACGACCCCGTCGAGGTGAAGCTCAAGGTGAGCCGTCCTGCCGACAAGATCCATCAGACGGCCTACGTCTGCTACGAGCCACAGAAGCTGGCCATCATCCAGCACATCTTCAAGCAGGGCAACCTGCAGCGAGTCATCATCTTTTGCGGCAAGAAAGAGCGCGTCAAGGACGTCACCCGCGAGCTGAAGCGCATGAAGATCAACTGCGCGGCCATGCATTCCGACCTGACCCAGCCTGAGCGCGACGAAGTGATGCGCCGCTTCAAGGCAGGCCATATTGACGTGCTCTGCGCCACCGACATCGTCTCGCGCGGCATCGACATCGACGACATCCACATGGTGCTCAACTACGACGTACCACACGACGATGAGGACTACGTCCACCGCATCGGGCGCACAGCACGTGCCGAGCGCGACGGCGAGGCAGTCACGCTCGTCAGCGACCGCGACATCCGCCGCTTCATTCAGATTGAGAAGTTCCTTGGCAAGGAGGTTGAGAAGACGCCCCTGCCCGAAGGTCTCGGTGAGCCGCCTGCCTATCAGGCCAGCGGTCACAAGAGCAGCGGCGGCCGCCGTCACGGCCATGGGAAAGGACGCAGAGGCCGACGAAAGTGATCAGCCCGTTGAGCAGCAGAAGCTCGTAGCCGAAGTGATAGCCCCAGAGACTCAACGCCACCCGGTCGGCAGCATAGCTCAGCAGAGGCGAGACAATGCAGACGAGCGGCACGTAGCGGTCGCGCACTCCCCTGCCAGTGAACAGCCCGAAGGCAAAGAGACCGAGCAGCGGGCCGTAGGTGTAGCCAACGATGGTGTAGATGGCATCGATGAGCGACGTGCTGTTGACAATGCGGAACAGCAGGATGCACACGGCAAAGAGGAGGCACATCGCCAGATGGGTGCGCTTGCGTAGCCGTTCGTCAGCCGGACGCTGGCGGATGTCGACGCAATAGCACGTGGTCAGCGACGTCAGTGCTGAGTCGGCAGAGGAAAACGAAGCGGCCACGATGCCCAGCGTGAACAGGGCGGTGACACCCGGGCCAGCCCTCTCGACGAACAGGGGGAGCAGACTGTCGCCCTGCAGTGGCAGGGGCTGTCCCCCAGCCTGCAGCCACTGAGCCAGGAGCACGCCGAGGGCCAGAAACAAGAAATTGGCAGGCAGAAAGGCCAGACCGTAGCTGCACATGTCCTTTTGAGCCTCACGCAGCGAGCGGCAAGTCAGGTTCTTCTGCATCATGTCCTGGTCGAGGCCCGTCATCACGACGACGACGAAGGCTCCGCTGAGCAGTTGCTTCCAGAAGTAACCGGGGCTGGTCCAGTCGTCAAACACAAAGACGCGGCTGCGCTCGTCGGCCATCACTGAGCGGAGAGCCTCAGCCGGAGAAAAGCCAAGCTGCCGCATTACCATATAAATAATAAGAAGGAGGGCAGCAAAGAGGCAAGCCGTCTGCATCACGTCGGTGAAGACGAGCGTGCGCACCCCCCCGCGCCGCGTATAGAGCCAGATGAGGGCTGCCATCACGACAACGTTCAGCCAGAAAGGCACGCCAAGGCCGTCGAACGCAAACTGCTGCAGAATCATGCACACCACATAGAACTTGACGGCCGATCCCACCAACTTCGACAACAGGAAAAACCATGCGCCCGACAGGCGCGAGCGGCGACCGAGCCGCCCGCCCAAGTAGGCATAGATGGAAGTCAGGTTAAGCCGGTAATAGACAGGCAGCAGCACGAACGCCACGGCCGCATAGCCCAGGATGAAGCCCATGCAGAGCTGCAGGTAAGTCATTCCGCCCGTGAGCACCATACCAGGCACGGAGACAAACGTGACGCCCGAAATGGAAGCGCCCACCATGCCGAAGGCAACCATCAGCCAGGGCGACCGTCGCCCGGCGCGGAAGAACGTGTCGTTGTCGGAGCCCCTTCCGGCCGTCAGCCGGCTCAGCGCAAAGAGCGCCGCAAAGTAGACGAGAATGGTCAGCAATGCAATCATGGCTGCAAAATTACGAATAAGCGAGCGAAAAACCAAATTTTATTCATATTTTTATAGTACCTCGGCGAGCCGTAGGCGGCAAAAAAGCGTCCGAAAGTTTGCATTTCTCAGGATTTATCGCTAACTTTGCACCCGACACATAGCTGATAGAGATTATGGAAAGAACGGAAGTCATTGACAGCATTAAGCAAGTGGCACAACGCACACTGCCCAAAGGAAGTCGCCTGCTGCTCTATGGGTCGCGTGCCCGCGGCGACTACCACAAAGGTAGCGACTGGGATTTGCTGATCGTTCTCAACAAGCCCCAGTTGACTGAGAGCGACTATGACGACGTGTCCTTCCCCTTCACTTTGTTAGGGTGGAACATTGGCGAGCTGATCAGTCCGCAGATGTATACCAAGAAAGAGTGGGACGACATCTCGTTCCTGCCATTCCACAAAAATGTTGAGCACGACAAAATAGAGCTAATATGAGTCTCAGTAATGACGAACGCCGCACGGTGGTGCGTCTCCAGTTGGAGAAAGCCCATCGCAATTTTGACCAGATTGCATTACTGAGTCAAGCTGGTTATTGG